>JAGUXX010000245.1 GCA_020061585.1 Betaproteobacteria bacterium
GTCGAGCGGCGGCTGCGCTTTCTGGCGCCGATGCGGGCCAATCTGCTGGCGTCGCGACGGCGGGTGGCGCCGTTCGGCATGGCCGGTGGCGAGCCGGGCAAGACTGGTCGGCAATGGCTGGAACACGCCGATGGCGGCATCGAGGAACTGCCCGGCATCGCCGAATTCAGGCTCGAATCCGGCGCGCTGTTCGTGCTGCAAACGCCGGGCGGCGGCGGCTATGGCGATCCCGACTTGGACCTCAGTGAAACTCGGCCAGCATCATCTTCGCGCGCTCGCGCTTGATCTGCTGCCGGGTCTTGTTGGTGCCGCTCAGGCGCGGCTGCGGCAGCCCCCGCGTAGCGAGGCTGGGTACCCCGTCGCGCGGCACCTGCGCCATCTCTTGCGCGCCGACGCCCTGCCCGGCGACCTGGGTTGCGGCAATAAACAACAGCACTGCGAGTTGTTCCGAGTACATGAGTGGACTCCATCGAGTTGACCGGCACACGCCGGATGATGTGAGGCTAGAGATCAGACCGCCGCAGCGTTAGCAACCGGGTCGCAACCGGGTCGGCCAACCCGGCGGGCCAACCAGGTTGGTGTCGCGTTATGCTTCGGCCTTCTATGCTGAACCTACACATGCTCAGGAGGACACGCCATGCCGTATCTACAGGAACAATGGAACAGCCACGGACGTCAGCTCAGTCCGCAGCGCCGCTACAGCAGTCAGCGCGAATTCGAAGCCGACTGGATTGGCGCGCTACGACGTCGCTACAGCCTGTCGCAGGAGGCGCTGGCGGTACTGGCGAATGTCTCGGTGACCACGGTGCAGAACTGGGAAAACCCGCAAAGCCGCAAGAGCATCGCGGCGCACAACCAGGATAGGCTGCGCGATATCGAACGCGATCTATGGATCAAATCGCACGTTACCCTGCTGGAACCCTGCCCGCCCTTTCTGCGCGCCCTCTACGACCTGCTCAGCGCGAACAAGGACAGCAGCGCGCAAGGCCTGGCCGCCTACCTGATCGCAAGCATGCCGGAACACGACCCGGAACGTCCGCGTCTGCTGCACTGGGCCGGCCTGGCGCACAGCATTGCCGATCCGGCTTCGCAACAGGCGCGCGAATACCAGAACGCCGCTTTGCGCGCCCTGGGCGGCAGCCGCGCCGCGCTGGCCGCGGCGATCGAAAACGAAATCCTCGGCAGCCAGTTCGAGGATCTGCTGACCCTTCCACCAGGTCCGGAACGCCAGGAAAAAGGCCGGCATCTGCTGGACGCCTGCGAGCGCCTGTATCAACGCGATCATCAGGCCGCCTACAAATGGAATGCGCTGGAGGTGGCATGCCGCACACCGCTGTCGGCCGCCACGCAATACGACCTGCAAGGCGAGTTGCAGCAACTGCTCGGCGAGACCGCGGTGCGGCGCAAGATCCAGTCCGACGACGCTTATGAAGCGCTGCGCGCCGCGCCGGTCGCCTCGAGCGCATTGAATTGAGGGAGCGCGACATGACAGCCTTCTTCAAACACACTCTCGCCAGCCTGGTTTTGCTGGTCAGCCTGGGCGGTTCGGTACACGCGGCACAGCAGGCCCCGCAGCCCGTCGAACCAGCCCAGCCGGTCGTCCAACAACCGGCCATCGGGCCGCTGGCCTGGCAGCGCGTCGGTTCGCCGCTGCGACTGGACGCCTGAACCTGTTTTCCCGGCGCCGGGCTCGCCCGGCGCCGGGCTCGCCCGGCGCCGCGGATCAACTGACAAACACCTGAATCAGCGCCTGCGTCATATGCTGATGGTCGAGCACCCCGGCGCTTTCGCGCAGGCTGTGCATGGCCCACATCGGCGAACCGACATCGACGCTGAGGATGCCGAGTCGCGCCGCGATCAGCGGGCCGATGGTGCTGCCGCAGCCCAGGTCGGTGCGATGCGCGTATTGCTGCCAGGGCACTTCGGCGCGCTCGCAACAGGCGATGAAGCGCGCGGCGCTGTCCAGGCCGGTGGCATATCGCTGGTTGGCGTTGACCTTGATCACCGGCCCGGCATTGACCATGACCTTATGGTTGGGTTCGTAAGCCGCCGGGAAGTTGGGATTCCAGGCATGCGCCATGTCGGCGCTGACGAAGAAGCTGCGCGCCAGGGCGCGGCGCTGATCCTCGACATCCAGACCTTGCGCGGCGCCCAGCCGCTGGATGACATCCTCGACGAAACTGCCGCCGGCGCCGGCGGCGCTGCCGCTGCCGACCTCCTCATGATCGAAAAAGGCCGCGATACAGGTGGCTTGCGGCGCTTCGACGGCCAGCAAGGCACACAGCGCGGCATGACAGGAAGCCAGGTTGTCGAGCTGGCTGTCGGCGATGAACAGCGCATCCGCGCCCCAGAAACTGCCCGGCTGGGTGTCGTAGACATTGAACTCCCAGTTCAGGATGTCCGCTGCTTCGCACGCCAGCCGCGCCGCGATGCGCTTGCGGAAGTCGCCCGCCGGATCGTCGGTCGCCAAACCCAGCAGCAGCGGCAGTTCGTTCTGCTTGTGCAACTTCAGGCCTTGCTCGTTGACCTCGCGGTTCATGTGGATGGCCAGATTCGGCAGACGCAGCAGCGGCTGCTCGAAGCGCAGCAGTTGAGTCTGATGCGCATCACCCTGCCGCACCCCGACCCGTCCGGCCAGGCTGAGATCACGATCGCTGAAGGTGGCCAGGATCGGACCGCCATAGACCTCCACCCCGAGTCGGGTGTACCCCTCGGCGTTGTGCGGCGCATGCGGTTTCAGGCGCAGGCCGGGCGAATCGGTATGCGCGCCGACCAGGCGCAGGCCCGACTCGGACAGGTCGTCCTGACCCAATATGAAGGCGATCAACGAAGCGCCGCCGCGCACCACATAATGGCGTCCACCCGGCGCCGCCGACCAGCGTTCGGCTTCGTTCAGGCGGGTGTATCCCGCCGCTTCAAGATGACCGGCGAGCGTCTCCACGGCATGCCAGGGACTCGGACTGGCATCGATGAAATCGAGCAGCTGCTGGGCGTGGGCGCGATACTGCGCGGCGGTGGTCATCGGCTGTCAGGTGTAATGCAGGCCCATCGCCTCACGCACGTCGCGCATCGTCTCGCGCGCCAGATCGCGGGCTTTTTCATTGCCGTCGGCGATGATGTTCTTCACCGTATCCGGCTCCTGAGTGTAGGCGCGGGCGCGTTCCTGGATCGGCGCCAACTCCTTCAATACCGCGTCGATCACCGGCTGCTTGCACTCGATGCAGCCGATGCCGGCGCTGACGCAACCTTGCACCACCCAGGCCTTGACCTCCTCGCCGCTGTAGACCTGATGCAATTGCCAGACCGGACATTTGTCCGGCGAACCCGGGTCGGTGCGGCGCACCCGGGCCGGGTCGGTCGGCATGGTGCGGATCTTCTTCGACACCGATTCCGGATCCTCGCGCATTGAAATCGTGTTGTTGTAGGACTTGGACATTTTCTGACCATCCAGGCCGGGCATTTTCGACGCCTCGGTCAACAAGGCTTGCGGTTCGGTCAGGATCATCTTGCCGCCGCCTTCCAGATAACCGTACAGACGTTCCTTGTCGCCCAGCGACAGATTCTGGGTTTCGCCCAGCAAGGCGCGCGCCGATTCCAGCGCCTCGTCGTCGCCTTCCTGTTGGTAACGGATGCGCAACTCCTGATACAGCTTGGCCTTCTTGCCGCCGAGTTTCTTGACCGCGGATTCGGCTTTTTCCTCGTAGCCCAGTTCCTTGCCATACAGATGGTTGAAGCGTCGGGCGATCTCGCGCGAAAACTCGATGTGCGGCACCTGGTCCTCACCCACCGGCACCTGATTGGCGCGGTAGATCAGGATGTCGGCGCTTTGCAGCAAAGGGTAGCCGAGGAAGCCGTAGGTGGAGAGATCCTTCTCGGTCAGTTTCTCCTGCTGATCCTTGTAGGTCGGCACCCGCTCCAGCCAGCCCAGCGGTGTCATCATCGACAGCAACAGATGCAGTTCGGCATGCTCGATGACCTGCGACTGGATGAACAAGGTCGCCTTGGACGGGTCGACGCCGGCGGCCAGCCAGTCGATCACCATTTCCCAGGTGGCCTGTTCGATGCCCAGCGGATTGTCGTAGTGGGTGGTCAACGCGTGCCAGTCGGCGACGAAGAACAGGCACTCGTATTCGTGTTGCAGCTTGATCCAGTTTTTCAGGACGCCATGGTAGTGGCCCAGGTGCAGGCTGCCGGTGGGGCGCATGCCGGAGAGAACGCGATCTGCGTACATGAAGTTTTCCGTCAGTTCAGAACAATTTGGATGAGGGCGAGCAGTTCGACCGGCTTGATGCCGAACACCAGCGCGGCCAGTTGAATCAGCGACTGGATCAACGGCCACATGAAGAAACCGAGCAGTCCCATGAACATCAGGCCGAGCAGGATGAATATGCCGTAGGGTTCGACGCGCGCCAAGGTATAGGCCAAGCGCGGCGGCAACAGGCTGACGGCGATGCGACCGCCATCCAGCGGCGGCAAAGGAATCAGATTCAGGGCCATCAGCACCGCGTTGATGAATATGCCGGCGGCGCCCATCAGCGCCAACGGCATCGCGAAGGCGCTGCCGGGCATGCTCATCGCCAGCTTGATCAAGCCGGCCCAGATCAACGCCATCAGCAGATTGGCGCCGGGACCGGCGGCGGCAACCCACAGCATGTCCTGCTTGGGACGCCGCAGATTATTGAAATTGACCGGTACCGGCTTCGCCCAGCCGAACAGTATGCCGGCGCCACCGCTCAGTTTGGAGATCACCAATATGGCCAACGGGACCAGCAGGGTGCCGACCAAATCGAAATGACGAATCGGGTTGAGGGTGATGCGCCCGAGCATTTTCGCGGTCGTGTCGCCAAACCGCAAAGCCGCGTAACCATGCGCGGCTTCATGCAGGGTAATCGCAAAAATCACCGGCAACGCAAACACCGATATCTTTTGTATTAGATTAAGTTCCAATTATTTCTCATTGTTTATCAATGGTTTTATTGCAGACCAAGTAGCTTGGGATCACCCGTCCCATGGCGCAGCAATTCTGGGACCGAGCCAGTCAGATCGACAACCGTGGTCGATTCGATACCACAGAAACCGCTGTCCAGCATGATATCGATACGATTGCCGATGCGCTCCAGGATATCTTCCGGGTCGTTCAGCGGGTATTCGTCGTCGGGCAATTGCAGGGTCATCGACAGGATCGGTTCATCCAGTTCGGCGAGCAGCGAGGCAACCACGGCATGTTGCGGTACGCGCAGACCGATGGTGCTGCGCTTCGGATGCTGCAAGCGGCGCGGTACTTCCTTGGTGGCTTCGAGTATGAAAGTGTAGCCGCCAGGCGTCGCCGCCTTGAGCATCCGGTACTGGCGGTTGTCGACCAGCGCGAAGCGGGCGATTTCCGACAGATCGCGGCAGATCAGGGTGAACATGTGCTTGTCATCGACACCGCGCAGCGCGCGGATGCGCTCCATGCCCTCCTTGTTGCCGATCATGCAGCCGATCGCGTAACAGGAATCGGTCGGGTAGACCATGACGCCGCCTGAACGCAGCAGCTTGACCGCTTCACGAATCAGACGCTGCTGCGGATTATCGGGATGAAGATGAAAATGTTGACTCATGTTGCGCTCACTTCCAGGCTTGCCAGATCGGCCGGCAGCGTTCCGGCAATGCGGTCAGACGCCCCAGTTCACGACCGCCCTCTCCCGGGGCGTGAAAATCCGAGCCGATCGAGGCCAGCAGATCGAATTCCAGCGCCAGTTCGGCGAACAGCGGTACCTGCTCCGGGGTATGACTGCCGGTCACCACTTCGATCCCCGCGCCGCCCAGATGTTTGAATTCGCTCAACAACAGCCGCATCCTTTCCCGACCGATCTGATAACGCCCGGGGTGCGCCAGCACCGCGACACCACCGGCGGCATGAATCCAGTTCAGCGCTTCGGCCAGGTCGGCCCATTCATGTGAAACATAGCCCGGCTTGCCTTTGACCAGAAATTTATTGAACACCGACTTCATGTTCTTGGCCGCGCCATACTCGATCAGATAACGCGCGAAATGCGTGCGGCTGATCAGTTCCTTGTTATCCGCCAACGCGCTGGCGCCCTCGAATGCGCCAGCGATGCCGACCCGCGCCAGATCCTCGGCGATGCGCCGCGCGCGCTCCGTGCGCCCGCCGCGATTGCGCGCCAAGCCAAGCAACAACACCGGATCGAGCGGATCGACATTAAGACCCACGACGTGCAGCGTGACCTTTCCCCAGGTGACCGAAATTTCCACGCCGTTGATCAAGCGCAGGCCCACTTCCAGCGCCATTTCTCCGGCTTCGGCCTGACCGCTCAATTCATCATGATCGGTCAACGCCAAGACATCCACGCCCTTTTCCCGCGCGCGCCGCACCAGTTCGCCAGGCGAAAGTACGCCATCGGAGGCGGTTGAGTGGCAGTGCAGATCGTAGATAGTCATCGCGGCAAGTTCACCTGGAAAATTAATTCGGCTTGGTTATCAGGCTTCCAGGTTGAGCCCAAGCCGGGAATCATAGCAAAATGCCCGCCGACCTTCTGTTTCGAGGCCGTCAGCAGCGGCGCCCCAGTGAAAATTCTCTTCGATCTGTTTCCCATCATTCTGTTTTTCGCCGCCTATCAATACGGCGCGTCGCATCCCGAAACCGCTGCCGAGTGGCTGGCGGCTCTGGGTATCCTGCTTGAAAGCAGCGAAAAACCGGGCGTCTATCTGGCCACGGTAGTGGCGATCGCCGCCACCTTCCTGCAGATCGGCTGGGTCTGGATCAAGCACCGCAAGGTCGACACCATGCTCTGGGTATCGCTGGGACTGATCGTCGTGTTTGGCGGCGCAACCTTGTTCCTGCACGACGAAGCCTTCATCAAATGGAAGCCGACGGTGCTGTATTGGCTGTTCGCCTTGTCGCTGGGACTCGCGCCGATGCTGTTCGAACGCAATCTGATCCGCCTGATGATGGAAAAGAACGTGCAATTGCCCGATCCGATCTGGACCCGCCTGAATCTCGCCTGGGCGGGGTTTTTCGTGTTGATGGGGGTGGCCAATCTTTGGGTGGCGATGAACTACTCCACCGATACCTGGGTCAACTTCAAGATGTTCGGTTCGCTGGGGCTGATGTTCTTGTTCATCATCGCCCAAACCGTCTATCTGTCGCGTCACATCAAGGAAGAACCATGAATCTGTTTTATGCCATCGTCGGCGAGGATGTGCCGAACAGTCTGGAACGGCGCTTGTCGGCGCGACCGGCGCATCTGGCGCGGCTACAGCAGCTACAACTGGAAGGCCGTCTGCTGCTGGCCGGCCCGTTTCCGGCCATCGACAGCCCGGACCCTGGACCGGCCGGATTCAGCGGCAGCCTGATCGTCGCCGCCTTCGACAGCCTGGGTGACGCGCAGCGTTGGGCCGATGCCGATCCCTATGTCGCCGCCGGGGTGTATGCAGCGGTCAAGGTCCAGCCGTTCAAGAAAGTTCTGCCATGAACTCCACCATTGCCGAAATCGAAGCCCGACTCGCGGTACTGATGCCGCACCATGTCGATATCATCGACGACTCGGCACAGCACGCCGGCCATGCCGGCGCGAGAGCCGGCGGCGGTCACTACCAGTTGACCATTATTTCGCCGACGTTCAGCGGCCAGAACATCGTCGCCCGGCACCGCGCGATTTATCAGGCCTTGGGTGATCTGATGCAGACCCGTGTGCATGCGCTGTCGATTACCGCATACTCGCCCGACGAGCTGTAACAGCGTTTGGCGGAAAATGGCTTATCAAAACAATTCCATCCGGCCAACACAGCGCGCGGCGACAGCCTGGTTTCCGTTGCTCCCGCGCCGGGAGCAGCGAGGATGAACACCATCCCAAGGAACTCGGCGTTGTCGCATGCACCTAATTTGTCCCTTTCAACTACCTGGAAATGCAATGAAACTGACTGTACTGATCGCGATGCTCTCCGCCGCACTGGCTTTTACGGCCCAGACCGCTTCGGCCGCCGCCAATGACAACACAACGCTGGTCGTGGTCAATGGCGTCGCGCTGCCGCAGATCTATGCCAATTTCGTGCGTCAAGGTCGCGCCAACCGCGGCGGCCCGCCGGAAACTTTGACTGACGAGGCGATACGCGACGCGGTGATCGCCGCCGAATTGATGGCTCAGGAAGCGGTGCGCAAAGGGCTGCACACCGGTCCGACCTTGCTCGCCGCAATCGAGTTCCAGAAGAAGGAATTGCTGAGCAAGGCCTTGATCGAAGATTTCGTGCGCGCCAACCCGATCAGTGAGGATCTGGTCAAGGCCGAATACGAGAATGCAAAAACCGTGGCCGGCACCACCGAATACCGCCCCCGCCACATTCTGGTGGCCAGCGAAAAGGAAGCCAAAGATGTGATCGCCCGGCTCACTACCGGCAAGAAAGCCAAGTTCGAGGATCTCGCCAAGAAACATTCTTCCGACACTTCCGCCGACAACGGCGGCGATCTGGGATGGGTTCTGCCCGCCAATCTGGTACCTGAATTCGCCGCCGTCTTGGTCAAGATGAAAAAGGGCGAAATCACCCGCAAGCCGGTGCAAACCAAGTTCGGCTGGCACGTCATCCGGATGGATGACTCCCGCAAGCTTGATTTTCCGGAATATGACAAGCTGAAAAACCGGATTGCCAGCCAGATGCAGCAACTGCAACTGCGCAAATATGTGCAAGAGTTGCGAGCCGGCGCGCGTATCGAATAACCCGCCGGCTTTGATCGCGGTTCAGGAGGCAGCGTCGGAAGCCTCCGGGTTCTCCAGGCGATACAACCAGGCCAGCAGTTCGGCGACGGCGAGATACAAAGTCGGGGGAATCCGCTCGTCCATGTCGACCTGCATCAACAACGACAGCAATTCCGGCGATTCGTGCACGAAAACCCCGGCAGCCCGCGCACGCGCAATGATTTCCTCGGCCAGCAAGCCGCGCCCCTTGGCCACCACGCGCGGCGCGCCGTCGACCGCGTCGTAGCGCAACGCCACCGCTTCGGCGCGATGGTCGAGCCCGGGTTGCTCAGGCTTGGCCATCAGCGACCGGCGCTTCCACTTGCAGGTCGACCGCCCGCAAGCCATTCGCCTCGAAACCCTTGACCAGCAACGGCAATGCGGCGCCGAGCGCGTCCCGCGTCGCGGGGTCTTCGGCGATCAGGCGCAAGCGCAACTGTTCGCCGGCCAGTTCCAGACGCGCATGCACCGAACCCAGACGCGGCAGGGTCAGATTCAATTCCGTGACCCATTCCGCCGCGCCGTCCTCAGCGCCGTCGCCGGCATCGCCATCGAGTCCCTCGCGCACCTGCCAGTCCATCGTCTGACCAGGCCAGGCCTGTCCCTGCCACCAGAACGGCGCACCCTCCAGCATCTGCAACTGCCGACCGGCCATTCTGGCCGCCTCCTCCGGCATGCCGCCGAGTTCCGTCAAGCGCGCGGCAACCTGTCCATCCTGAGCCAGTCGAGCCTGCGGTTCGCGCTGGATTCTTTCCAGTGACAGCCCACCGCGTATCCATTTCGCCAGATGCGACTCGTAGAACAAACCGCTTTCAGCGAGCGTTTGCGCCAAACGCACCGGCAGCATGTGGCGCGAGGGTGACGGCAGCTCGACCAGCGTATTGGCCGACAGTGTTGTGCTGGGGGCAACCGCCGCTCGCGGCGCATCGACCGCCTGCCCCAGCAAGCCGCTGTTCGGACCGGTCAAACTGGTCGTCATCGGCTGTATCGCGGCGGTAAAACTCTGCAACATCAGGACATTCGCCGCAATCGGGCGCACCGAAGCGGCGCTGGATGCCGCCGTGCTCAAGTTGGTCGGCGGGCCGGCTTGCGGGATATGCTGCGCGCCACGTGTCGCGCCGGCCTGACTCGGCGTCGGCATCGACAACTTTGCCGCTGGGCTCGCGGAACTGGAAGCCGCCGCAGCCGCCGGCGCCTGTCTGGCGTTGCCTGCAATGCTCGCGCCGGTGATCGCCTTGGCGTCGCCAGCCGCCGCCGCCGTCGCACCGACCATCGGCGATTGCGCCAGACGCAGCAGAGAATTCACTTGTTGCGCGGTATTCGATATCTGAACCTTCTGCACCGGGCTGACAGCGGCCTGATTCAGCAGAAAGGTCGGTCGCGGTCCGGCATTCAGAAAAGTCAGGCGGACCCTGTCGCCCGGCTGCGTCTTGGCCGGAAGATTCATATCCAGCATCTGGTTGGCGACTTTGACCAGATGACGACCGTTGGTCAGGTTATCGACCACTTTGCCTTCGTACTGCTGTCCAGGCTGAAAGCTTGCGGCTTGCGGCTTGCCGCCTTGCAGCAGCGCGGCGCCCTGATTCTTGACCCAGGACAGCAACAGTTCTGGCAAGGCCGCAAGGTTCATGGCACAGGTTTCTCCGCTCTCTGCAACGCGACGATCAACTCCGCCTCGCCGCGCGATATTCCCAGACTTCCCGCCAATTCCAGCGCCGGCGCGCCTTCGCGCGCCATGCGCTGGGCATCGGCATAGGTCGAGCCGCGTTGGTCAACATTCAAGCCGATCGGCGGCTGTTCCTCCAAAGCCTGTAGCCGCTGTTTCAACAGCTCGACTTCGGCTTCCAGCGCCGCCACGCGAGTGTCGGCCGGGGTGGCCCGGAGTCGCTTGGCGCGTCTTGACAACAGCCAGACCTCCAACAGATAGACCAGCGTCGCCAGCACCACCGCCAGCAGCAGTTCACGACCGGTAAATACGAAGTTATCCAGAATCATCAAGAGCGGCTCTTGTACGACGTAGTAAGCGTTACGGCAGCAGCCGTCAAATCTTGAGCGGCCCGCCTGCTATTCCGCATCAATCTTTAGGAAAAGTCGGACGCGGATCGAATTTCGACAGATTTTGCAGCCGTTCGTACAGACTGCGTTCCTCATCACTCAATCCGGTCGGCACTACGATCAACAGTTGCGCGAAGAAGTCGCCCGCTGTATCGCTGGCGGGCATGCCGCGGCCGGTTAGGCGTAGTTTCTGGCCGCTGCGCGCGCCCGGCGGAACCTTCAGGCGCAGATTGCCGGACAAGGTCGGCACGGTCAAAGTAGCGCCCAGCGCGGCTTCCCAGGGGGTGATCGGGGTGTCGAGATAAATGTCCTTGCCCTCCAGGCGATACAAGGCATGCGGCGCCACCTGCAAGGTGAGCAGCAGATTGCCGGCCGGGCCACCCATGGAAGAGACCTGCCCTTTGCCGGACAGACGTAAGCGTTGTCCGGGCAGAGAGCCGGCCGGGACGCGCATTTTTACGCCGCTCTGACCACTGGCGGGCAGATTGATCTGCTTTTCGCAGCCATGGAAGGCTTCTTCCAGCGTCAAGGTCAGCGTCGCTTCGATATCCTGCCCGCGCGGCGCGGCGCGGCTGTGTCGATGCGCGCCACTGCTGCGTCCACCCGGTTCGCCGCCGAACATCTGCGCAAAGAAGTCGGAAAAGTCCATGCCGGAAAAGTCCGCCCCGCTGGAGCCGCGACCGCCCATGTTGGGCGGCGGACGGAACTCCTGTCCCGGTTGGTAGTAGCCCAATTGATCATAGGCGCGGCG
Organism: Betaproteobacteria bacterium; assembly: GCA_020061585.1. Lineage (GTDB taxonomy): Bacteria > Pseudomonadota > Gammaproteobacteria > Burkholderiales > Thiobacillaceae > PFJX01. Next base: position 11,539 of record JAGUXX010000245.1, read on the forward strand.
CTTGTCCGGGTCGCTCAGGATATCGTTGGCTTCGTTGATATCCTTGAATTTTTCTTCCGCGCCGGTTTCCTTGGAGACATCCGGATGAAACTTGCGCGCCTGACGGCGATACGCCTTCTTGATGTCTTCCGCGGCGGCGTCGCGCGCGACGCCGAGTATCTTGTAGTAGTCCTTGTATTTCATGGCATTTAAAACAGTTGTTAACTCGTTGAATAAATGGGGAGGTGATAGTTAAACCTCAAGTCTTGGAAGACGCCGGCAAATGCGTTGATTTTTTTCATCACGTGCTATCATGCACCCGCAACTTACCACTAGAAATCATTCAAGAAGACATCCGATGAGCGAGCGCATAAATCTGCAGGACCAATTTCTCAACACGCTGCGCAAGGAGCACATGCATTGTTCGGTGTTCCTGGTTAACGGCATCAAGCTGGTGGGGAAAATCGAGTCGTTCGACCAGTATATGGTGCTGTTGCGCGGCAACGATCAAGCCGTGCAAGCCATTTTCAAGCACGCGATCTCGACCATCTCTCCGGCGAAACAGGTTTCGCTGGGCGCGCGCGACGCCAATCCGCCTTCCGCTACAGAATAAGCTTCCGCGATCGCCTTCCCGCTCCGGCGGATGGGCGCCGGACAATGACATGAAAACGGGCGCCGATCGGCGCCCGTTTTCATGTCATTCAAGCATATCCATTCAAATTTCCCGACCCGAACCGCGGTCATCATGACCGCGGCGCGGATTCAGTTGGCGGATGTCACTTGGCTTTCTTGAAGGTGCTCTGCACGAGAACATTCACGTTGGCCTGCGGTGCATGGCACTGGGTGCAGTTCCAACGCCCCATGTATAGTTCGCCCTTTTTCACGTTGGTGTAATGGCTGACCGGCGCCGGGATGGGCATGCCGACGGTGATTTTCTCCTTCAGCAGATCGGGTTGGACATGGCAATCCTTGCACAAATTGAAATCCTGTCGGATCGGCACCATGTCGACAATGCTGTGGGTGATCATCGGCGGCGCGGTATGGTAGGACTTTTCCGCGCGTTTGTTGGTGCCCGGATCGCCTCCCCCATAATTGACAATGATTGGATCCGGCACGTCGTAGACGCTGGTTTTCGACAGGCCAAGATCATCATCGGGAATCGACTGATCCTGAACCGCGTTAGCGGGCAAGGACAAGGCCAGGACAGCACTCAATAACAAGAACTTTCCAACGGGTTTGCTCATCTCGTCCTCCTTTGAACGGCAATGGCGTCCGCACGCACGTTATGGCGACGGATCAGGGGTTTGAAATCGAACTTCAGGCTTCCTTCGGGGCAAATCGGCGAGCAGCGCCCGCAATTGCTGCATTCACCTGAGAACACATAACCGCGCTCTTCCAGTTTCTTCAGGTTCAGCACTTGCGGTTCCGGGCAAACTTTGGCGCACTCGCCGCAATGGGTGCAGGTGTTCTTGTCGAATCGCACCCGGAGTTGGGCTGTCTTGCCGACCAGGCTGTAAAACGCGCCCAGCGGGCATAGATGGCCGCACCAACCATGTTTCAGGATCAACAGATCGAACAGGAAAATGGCCAGTAACGCGGTGAATCCCATACCCAGGCCGAATATGATCTCGCGGTGCGCCATGCCGATCGGGCTGACCCATTCGAAGGCCGCCAGGCCACTGATCACGGTAATGACCAAAGTTGCCGCCAGTATGAAATAGCGCAGCGTTCGTGGCAGATGGAAGATCGGTTGCACACCGATCTTGTCGCGCAGCCAACCGGCCGCGTCAGTCACCATATTCACGGGGCAAGCCCAGGCGCAGAACATCCGCCCGCCAATCAGCAAATAGATGCCCAGCACCACCGCCGCGCCAATCAAGCTTTCTTTTTGCAATACATGACCGGTCAGGAAAATCTGCAACGCGGCAAACGGATCGGTGAGCGGAATCAGTCCGATGAATTTCGAAGCCGACAGGTTGCCGATCAATAACGGCACATCCTTGGCCGCTTGCCAGCCCCAGTGCGCGGTGCCGAAGAACAGCAACAGGATGCCGAACTGGCTGATCCGACGCAGGAAGAGGTAGCGCCAGGACCATAGATTGGCGACAAAACCCCGACTGTGCAGTTTTTCCACCGAGGCCAATGCATCGGCCTTGTTGAAACCAGGCTGGGCGCTCATAGGCCACCTTCATTCAGGTAATCCAGGCCCCCCGGCTTGCCACCCGGTTCCGGGGTCGAACTCGGCGCGGCTTGCGGCGCCTGTTTGAAGTCCTCGGTAATTTGCGTATCGAAGGTCCAGCCCAGACGGTAATGCTCGCCGATTTTCCCCTGCACCAATTTGTGCGGCAGGATACGGATGGCGGCAACTTCAGTTGGGCAGGCTTTTTCACAGATGCCACAACCCGTGCAGGCATCGGAATGCACCAACGGGATGAACATCGCATGTTTCGATGTTTGCCGGGGATGCGTTTCCAGCGTGATCGCCTTGCCCTTGAGCGGACATTCGCGATGGCAGATTTCGCAACGCAAGCCTTTGTAAGACAGGCAGTTTTCGATGTCGATGACCGCCAAACCCATGCGCGCATCTTCGATTTTCTTCAGTTCAGGGGACAACGCGCCGGTCGGACAGGCCTTCATGCACGGGATGTCCGGGCACATGATGCAAGGGCCGGTGCGCGCGTCAAAATACGGCGTGCCTATCGGCAAAGCGCCGCCGGCGGGCTCCAGCTTGAGGATTTTCGGCGGACAATCGACGACGCATTGACCACACTTGATGCAAGCGGCATTGAAATCGTCTTCCGCCAAGGCGCCCGGCGGACGCAACGCATAGGGCGCGGCGCGCGCCTCGCCGCGCAGGATGTAATCCCACAGCAAACCGCCCGTACCGGCGAGGGCGGCGCCTTGCGCCATCTTCACCAGGAAATCGCGACGGGATGGTTTCAGGCCGCCAGGGCCTTTTTCAGCCATTTCAAATTACCTATCAAGTTAGTCGGGAACGCTCTATATCCAAACGACATCGGGCCGGTGTCAGCAAGCGGATGCCGCCTGCTCACATCGGCCCGCTTCCGCGAAGGGAAGCGGGTTACGCCAGTCTTACGCTTTGTAGATCTTCACCGAGCACTTCTTGTAGTCGGTCTCTTTCGACAGCGGGCAGGTCGTGTCGAGCGTGACCTTGTTGATCAGCACGCCTTCGTCGAACCAGGGCACATACACCATGCCGCGCGGCATGCGATTCCGGCCGCCGGTTTCCAGACGCACCTTGACCTTGCCGCGACGCGATTCGATCCAGATCAGATCGTTACGTTTCAGCCCCTTGGCATCGGCATCCTGCTGATTGATCCAGCACACGGCATTCGGCACGGCGCGATGCAACTCGGGTACGCGACGGGTCATGGTGCCGGAGTGCCAGTGTTCCAGCACGCGGCCGGTGCACAGCCACAGGTCGTAATTGGCATCGGGTTTTTCGACCGGCGAGGCATAGGGGCGGAAGTAGATCTTGGCCTTGCCGGAAATATCCACCACGTTCTTCGGATCACCCGGTTTGTCCAGATCGCCCATGACCATCTTGGCGCCATTGTTGCCGTAGTAGTCGAAACCGGAACCCGGCTTGCAATACGAATCGTACTTTTCGTTGTTGCGCCATGGGGTTTCCGTCCACTTGCCGTTCTTCAGCATCACCGGCCACTTCAGACCGCGCACCTTGTCGTCGTGATAAACGTCGAACGGCGCCAAATCGTGCGCATGACCGGCGCCGAACTTGCGGTATTCCTCGAACAAGGCCTTCTCGGGGAACCAGCCATCCTTGAGCAGATCGCAGATATGGTTGCCATGGCCCTTGGCCACCGCCTTGTCCGGCCACTTGTACTTCTTGTTGTCCGGCGTGGCGAACAACACTTCATATAACGTGGAATCCGGGCTGTAACCCATCTTCACGGCTTCATCGATAACACTGGGCAGCTTGCCATCTTCAAAGCCGGCAGCTTTCAGGCCGGGGATCTTTTGCTCGCCCCAGACATCCTTGATCTTGAAGCGTTTCGACAGCTCCAGCATCATCCACAGGTCGCCACGCGCCTGGCCGGGCGGCAGAATCTGCTGCCGCCAGACCTGGGTGCGACGCTCGGCGTTGCCGTAGGCGCCCCATTTCTCGTTGATCATCGCCGCCGGCAGGATCAGGTCGGCCACCTTGGCGGAAACGCCCGGATAGGCATCGGCGACGACGATGAAGTTGTTCATCTCGCGCGCGCCCTTGATCCAGTGGTTGACGTTGGCGGTGTTCTGCCACGGGTTGTTGACCTGGGTCCAGCTGAACAAGATTTGGCCATCTTCCAGATCGCGCATGATCTTGACGAAGTGGCTGCCCATCTGCGGGTTGATGGTCTTGGCCGGCAGTTTCCACAGATTTTCGGCGATGGCCCGGTGTTTCGGGTTCATCACCACCATGTCGGCGGGCAGGCGGTGCGCGAAAGTGCCGACTTCACGCGCCGTGCCACAGGCGGATGGCTGGCCGGTCAGCGAGAAAGCGCCGTCACCGGGCTTGCACTGGCGACCGGTGAGCAGGTGGTTCATGTAGGCCTGCTCGTTGACCCAGGAGCCGCGCTGGTGCTGGTTGAAGCCCATGGTCCAGTAGGACACGATCTTGCGCCCCTTCTCGCAGTACATATCCGCCAGTTGTTGCAGTTTGGCCTTGAAATCCTCTATCGACTCGTCCGGATCGCCCTTGGCGACAGCGGCGGTGAATTCCAGCGTGTAGGGCGCCAAAGCGGCCTTGAAGTCATCGAAACTGATTGCCCAATCCTTCATGGGAGTAGCGGCGTTCTTCTGCTCGACTGCCTCGCCTTCCTGCTTGCGTTGGCCGATGGCTTCCCACTTGTCGAGTACGCGCACCTTCTCGTTCTTGACGATTTCCATCTCGGCGGCTGAGTGGTATTTCTCGGCATCCTTGGGACGGAAGCCATAGCCGATGTCGTACGGGCCGGTGGCGAACTGGGTGTGTTTCTTGACGTAATCGTGATCGATGGCGTCGCGCTTGACGATTTCGTGGGCGATGTAGTTCTGGATCGCCAGGTCGCCGCTGGGCGAGAAGATGATTTCCAGGTCGGCGATGTCGGACGACATGTTGCCGTACACCGACAGGTTGACCACTTTCATCTTCGAATGGGTCAGGCGCCGATCGGTAATGCGTGACCACAAGATCGGGTGCATCTCGGCCATGTTGGCACCCCACAACACGGCGGTGTCGGTGTGCTCGATGTCGTCGTAGTTGCCTTGCGGCTCGTCGATGCCGAAGGTCTGCATGAAGCCGACCACGGCGGAAGCCATGCAGTGGCGCGCATTCGGGTCGAGGTTGTTGGAGCGGAAGCCGGCCTTCATCAGCTTGGCGGCGGCATAGCCTTCATGGATGGTGTACTGGCCTGAACCGAAGATGGAAATGCCGTGCGGGCCTTTTTCCTTCATCGCCCAGCGCATCTTCTCTTCCATGATGTCCAGCGCCTGTTCCCAGGAAACCGGCACGAACTTGCCCTTCTTGTCGAACTTGCCGTCGGTCATGCGCAGCAGCGGCTGGGTCAGGCGGTCCTTGCCGTAATTGATCTTGCCATTGAAGTAGCCCTTGACGCAGTTCAGGCCCTTGTTCACCGGCGCATCCGGATCGCCCTTGGTGGCGACAATGCGACCGCCCTTGGTCGCCACCATGATGCCGCAGCCGGTACCGCAGAAGCGGCACACGCCCTTGTCCCACTGCCACCCCGCCTCGCCGGCCTTGACGGCGGCTGCAGCCTGTTCGGACAACGGCATACCCACTGTGGCGGCGGTGGCGCCGGCAATGCTGGTCTTCAGAAAATCACGACGCGTAAGTCCCATCTCAGCCTCCTAGCTTGATCAACTGTTCAAATATGCCGGTACGGCACAGGTTTCGAATCCATCCTGCTGCTCGATCAATTCCGGCGGCATGGCTTCGTAAGTGCGTTCATCATCGGCGAGGTAGTGGTAGACCATCTCGGCCATGATGACCTGGGGAATCGCCTTGATGCGTTTGACCCCCTCGATCTCGGCGTGGATGTCCTCCGCTTCCTGCACCGCGACGATGCGGCCGGTCGCGGCATCCACCTGATGCACTTCAACACCTTCGAGGGCGTTCAGCGCCGCGATGACCTGCGTGTGGTGATCGGGTTTGCTCATCACCAAAATGCCAGAAAAATTCACGGTCTTCCTCCTTGGGTTAGACGTGGGGACTATCCTGACAAGCACATCCTTTAATTACTTTGACAATGGTCAAGTTTGAACCAAGCTTTAAATGTCTTAATGCCGCGCCGCAATCGCCGCTTGGCGCCAAGGGAAGATCTTGATTCTGGAAACCCGTCACTCCATCGCCGAAATCCTGTCCCGCCAGCCGCTGTTCCGCGGTTTGTCGGATATTGAGCTGGCGCAAGTCTCGGCCGGCAGCCGGGAATTCCGCGTCCGGAAAAACGAAGTGCTGTTCCACAAGGGCGACCCGGCGGAGGGCATGCATGTCGTGGTCATGGGGCAAATGAAGCTGTCGCTGCCGTCCGCGCAAGGTGTCGAGAAGATCGTCCATATGTGCGGCCCCGGTGCCACCTTCGGCGAGGCGGTGGTGTTTCTCGACAAACCTTACCCGGTCAGCGCTCAGGCGATGACCGATAGCCTGATTCTGCTGGTCTCCAAGCAGGTCCTGCTTGATGCGATGCACGTCAACGCCATGCTCAGCCGCAAGATGCTGGCCAGTCTCTCGTCACGCCTGCACGAACTGCTTGGCGATATGGAAAGCTGCACCTTGCGCACCAGCATGCAGCGCGTGGTCTGCTTTCTGATTCAAGCAGCGCCGAGCGGCTCGACGGATAGGTTCGAGATCACCTTGACCGCCAGCAAACAAAACATCGCCTCGCAATTGAATCTGGCCCCGGAAACCTTTTCGCGGGCGCTGGGCAACCTCAGCGAAAAGGGCCTGATCCAGGTCAAAGGTCGCACGATCACGGTGCTGGACAGGCAATTGCTGAGTGCCTTCAGCACTTGAATTTACGTTTTTTGGCGGGTCATTATTTACCCACCATGCAATCCTGAAAGCCGCCTACCGGGTAGCTTGTAACCCATCTCTTGCCCGCCGCCACGCAGCCAGCCTGCATTGATGCGGAGAGTCGGCGAGATTGCGCAAATGGCACGCCGCTTGCGGGCAATGGATCTGTAGTCTTGGTGTGGCGTTGCACGCTCGCCGACTATTTGCCGGGCGCGAGCCATGCTTCCTCGCCGGGCATGCTGATCACAGGAGACCCGCCATGGCGACGAAAACCGTCAAATCGAAATCTGTCGCAGCGCCCAAAGCGGCTGCTTCCGCCAAATCCTGGAACAAGCTGAAATCCAGTCTCAACGTGCTACCGGACAGCATCGATATTCGCGATCTGGTGTATCAGCCGAGTCTGTTTTCGGTGCCGCCGGCGCTGGTGAATTGCGGGCGCGTGCCGGAAATACTCGATCAGGGCCAGGAAGGTGCTTGCACCGGCTTCGCTTTGGCGGCGGTGGCCAATTTTCTGTTGCATCAGCAGGGCCGGAGCCGACGTGTGAGCCCGCGCATGTTGTACGAGTTGGCGCGGCGTTATGACGAGTGGCCGGGCGAGTGGTACGAGGGGTCTTCGGCGCGCGGCGCGATGAAGGGCTGGCTGCGGCATGGCGCGTGTCAACGTGATTTGTGGACCGACGCGATGCGTGGCACCCGGCACATGACGCAAGCGGTGGCCAAGGACGCGATGCAGAGTCCCGGCGGCGCCTATTACCGGGTCAACCATCGCCAGGTGCGCGACATGCACGCGGCGCTGACCGATGTCGGTATCCTCTACGCGACATTGATGGTGCATGAGGGCTGGTTCGAACCCGGACCGGCAACCACGACAATCGATTATGTCGATGCCGGGAAGAAGAAGTCGATCAAGCTGCCGATCATCACGCGCAAGGGCCGCGCCGATGGCGGCCATGCCATCGCCATTGTCGGCTATGGCGAACACGGTTTCATCGTGCAGAACTCGTGGGGACCGAGTTGGGGCAATAGGGGTTTCGCGCTGTTGCCGTATGAAGACTATATGCTGCACGCAACCGACGTCTGGGTGGGGCAACTGGGCGTGCCGGTCAGCGTCGACGTCTGGGCCGAAGAAGAAAAGAAAAACGACACCATATCCGAAGGCGCCTCCCGCGCGCTGCCGGCGCTGACACTGGATACCCTGCGCCCGTATGTCATCAACGTCGGCAACAACGGCGAATTGTCCGGCAACGGCGATTACTGGACCACGCCGGAAGATCTGGAACGGCTGGTAACGGAAGAAATTCCGAAAGCGACCCAGCATTGGAAAAAACGCCGCGTCATGCTCTATCTGCACGGTGGCCTGAACAACGAGAAAGCGGCCGCCAAGCGGGTCGCCTCAATGCGCGGCGCCTGCCTGTCAAACGAAATCTACCCGCTGCATGTAATGTGGGAGACCGGCTTCATGGAGTCGCTGACCAGTTATTTCAGCGACTGGTTCACCAACGCCGACAAACTTTCCGGACGCAGCCTGCTGGACAGCGTCGGCGAGGGACGCGACTGGATGATCGAGCGCAGCCTGGCGTTTCCGCTACGCAAGATCTGGGGCGAGATGAAGGAGAACGCCTGCCTGTCTTCCGACCATGCACAACAGCGCGGAGCCATGCAGTTGCTGGCCAACAACATCAAGCAGGCGGGCAAGACCGGCGGCAAAAATTGGGAATTGCATGTGGTGGCGCATTCCGCCGGCAGCATCTTCTTCGCTTACATGCTGCGGCATATCATCGATTTGAAATTGCCGTTGCAGAGCGTGCAGTTCCTGGCGCCGGCTGTGGAAATGGAACTGTTCCGCGACAAGATCTACCAGCCCGCCAGCCAGGGCAAATGTCCGTTGCCGATCATGTATCTGTTATCCGATCAAGCCGAGCGCGACGACACCGTCGGCGGCCGGCTGGTGTATGGCAAATCGCTGCTCTATCTGGTTTCCAATGCCTGCGAGAAAAAGCGCGGCAGCGCCATCCTCGGCATGCAAGCATTTCTTGACCGGGACAAGACGCTGAAAGCGGCATACCGAGCGCCATGCAATGACGGCTTGCCGCGCCTGATCGTCGCCAACACCAAGCGGGAAACCGAGGGCAAGGAACAGGTCTCCAGCCAGAGCGCTACGCATGGCGGTTTCGATAACGATGTGGCGACGATGAACTCGGTGCTCTACCGGATACTCGGCGGCGCGCCCACGCGGCCATTCTCGCGGCATGACCTCAACTACGACTGATATGCGCACGTACTGGAGTTCACATGAAGATCAATAACCATAGGCTCATCGCCGACGATGGCAACCCGATCCCTTATGCCGAGACGCCCAACAAGAGCGGCGTGATGACACCCGAGTACCTGGTCATGCATTACACCGCCGGCAGCAGCGCCGCGGGTTCGGTGGCCTGGATGCGCAATCCGGCGGCGCGGGCGGCGGCGCATCTGGTGATCGGCCGCGACGGTCGCATCACGCAACTGGCGCCGTTCAACCGCGTCACCTGGCACGCCGGGCAATCGCAATGGGCCGGACGCGGCGGGCTGAACGGCTTCTCCATCGGCATTGAACTCGATAACGCCGGCAAGCTGGAGCGCGCCGGCGGCCAATGGCGCTCGGCCATCAGCAAGCGTGTCTATGCCGACGATGATGTCTTGCTCGCCAACCACAAGCACGACCATCCCGGCGCGCCGCCATCCGGCTGGCACGAATACAGCGAGGCGCAACTCGACGCCGCCGGCGAGGTCGGGCTGTTGCTGGTGGACAAGTACGCGTTGCGGGATGTGCTTGGTCATGAGGACATCGCCCCCGGCCGCAAATCCGATCCCGGACCGGCATTTCCGATGGCCAGTTTCCGCGCCCGCCTGCTCGGCCGCGCGGACGCCGAGGTCGAGGTTTACCGAACCAGCGCGGCGCTGAATGTGCGAGCCGGCCCCGGCACCGAATACGCCGCGCTGCCCGGCAGCCCATTGCCGCCGGATACCCCGGTGGCCATGCTGGAACAACAGGGCATCTGGTGGCGGGTGGACGTACTGGATACGGTGAGTGGCGTCATGGACCTGATCGGCTGGTGCCACAGCCGGTTTCTGGTCAAGGCTTGATCGCCTGACCAAGGCTTGACTTCCGCGATTGCGTCGCGCCCGGCACAACGCCGCGCTTCTGGTTTACGGAGCCGGCCGGTATAGTGCGCGGGCCATTTTCAGCCGGATTGTGCCGTGTCCCTAGCCGCAGTTTCCCAACTCATCACCGTGCGCGACTGGTTGCGTTATGCCGTCTCGCGTTTCAATCAGGCCGAACTGTTCTTCGGCCATGGCAGCAGCAACGCCTACGACGAAGCGGCTTATCTGATACTGCATACGCTGCATTTGCCGCTGGATCGACTGGAGCCGTTTCTCGATGCCCGCCTGTTGCCGGAGGAAGCCGAGCAGATCGCACTGATCCTGACGCGCCGCGTCGAGGAGCGTTTGCCGGCCCCGTATCTGACCAACGAGGCCTGGTTGCAAGGCTATCGCTTCCATGTCGATGAGCGGGTGATCGTGCCGCGCTCGTTTCTGGCGCCGCTGATCCTGGAACAGTTGCAGCCCTGGTTGCGGCAACCGGAGAACGTCTTCCGAGCGCTGGATTTATGTACCGGCTCAGGCTGCCTGGCTGTATTGCTGGCGGAAGCCTTCCCGGATGCCGAGATCGATGCGGTGGACCTTTCCGCCGACGCGCTGGAAGTCGCGCAGCGCAATATTGACGATTACGGACTGGAAGACCGCATCCAGCTTCATCATGGCGATCTGTTCGCGCCATTGGCGGGCTTGACATACGACCTGATCGTTTCCAACCCGCCCTACGTCAACGCCGCGAGCGTCGCCGCGCTGCCTCGCGAATATCGCCACGAACCCGCGCTGGCGCTCGGCTCCGGGGTGGATGGATTGGACGCAACGCGGATCATCCTGCGCGATGCGGCGCGGCATCTCAATCCCGGCGGCTTGCTGGCGGTGGAAATCGGCCACAATCGCGCCGAGATGGAAGCCGCATTTCCGGACCTGGAAATGGTCTGGCCGGATATCGAAGGTGGAAGCGGAACGGTATTTCTGCTCAGCCGTGAACAATTGGCAACATGACATCAACTTATAATGGCGAAAGCCAAGACCAACTTATGGAGTCCGTCATGGAACAACTCGACATTTTCGTCGCTTCGCTGACCTCGTTCTGGACTCAACTCGCCAGTTTCGTTCCGCAATTGCTGGGCGCCATCGTCGCCCTGCTGCTCGGCTGGATGCTGGCCAAACTGGCGCGCAGCGGCGTGATGCGGCTGCTGGTGTTGATGAAATTCGACAAGGCCACGGAAAAATCGGGCCTCGAAGCCTTCATGAAACATGCCGACCTCGATCTGTCGGTGGCCGCCGTGATCGGCAATCTGGTTTACTGGCTGATCATCCTGGTGATGATTGTCACGGTGGCCAATTCGCTAGGCTTGCAGATGGTGGCCGATCTGTTCAACAAAGTGGTGCTGTATATCCCCAATGTCATCGTCGCGATCCTGGTTCTGGTATTCGGCACCATCCTGGCGCGCTTCATCAATCGCCTGGTGTTCGCCTGGCTGTCGAACATGGAGTTCGATGGCGCGCTGACGGTGTCGACTTTCTCCGAGTACGCCATGATGGTGTTCGTGTTCTTCATGGCGATGGAACAGTTGCAGATCGCCAACGAACTGCTGACCGCGGCCTTCATCATCGCCTTCGGCGCGGTCGGGCTGGCGTTCGCCATCGCCTTCGGGCTCGGCGCGCGCGACTGGGCCGGCAAGGTGGTCGAGAAATTGGTCTCCGACAAGAAACGCACACTGCGCGAGTGATCTCGGGGCTATACGCGTTGGAACCACGGCCTTGAACAAACTTGGCGGCGTCTTTCTGCAAACCGGGATATGGCTCGGCATCGTCGTGCTGTTGTATCTGTTTTTTCTGCGCCAGGCCGCGCCGCCGGCTCAGCTCGTCGGCGCCGACAATGTCGAATTGAGCCGCGCCCGCGACGGCCATTTCCATATCGACGGCACCATCCAGGGCGCTCCGGTGCGGTTTCTGATCGACACCGGCGCCAGCACCGTTTCGATTTCGCAACAACTCGCCAATCGCATCGGACTGGAGTGCGACGTTGCCGCGACCTACCGCACAGCCAATGGTCTGGTTCAGGGTTGCAACAGTCGCGTCAAAGATCTGGAATTCGGACCGTTCAGAATCGGCAACGCCAGTGTCGCCATCCTGCCCAATCTGACCAGCGAGGCGCTGTTGGGCATGAATGCGCTACGTAAGGTCCGCATGGAACAGCAGGCGGACAAACTGCGCATGTCGTTGATCGAGTAATACCGAGCCAGAGGCGCAACTAATCGGCATCCACCCAGATTTGGCCGGCTTCCAGTTTGGCGGGATAGGTCGCCAGCGGACACTCCGCTGGTTCATTCAACGGTTTGCCGCTGGCCAGATCAAAGTAGCTGCCATGCAGCGAGCATTTGATCGAACGGCCTTTGACGCAGCCGAACCAGAGCGAAAATTCCTCATGACTACACATTTCGTCGACGCAGAAATACCCGCCTTCGGCGTTGACCAGCAACAGTTCCTTGCCGGACAGCGCAATGCGTTTCATCTGGCCGACGCCCAGCTCGCCGTCCTGGGCAACCGCCGTCCAGGCCATTACTTGACCCGCCCCGCCGCGCGGCCGGAGTCCAGTGCTTCCCGCACGCGCTCGCCAGCGGCCTTGAAAGATGACGCCTTGCCGACGTGGTGCAGAATCAAACTGGCGGTGAGTAGCAGGGAATCGTAGGTCGCGCCCCTTTCGCCGCGCAATGCCGCCAATCCGGCTTGAGCGGCGGCTTGCGCCGTGGCCTTGATGTCCACCGCGATGGCGACTTCATCGGCGCGTTCGGTTTTCGGCAAATCATCCGGCAACGGCACCGCGCGAGCCGTTTGCTCGATCCCCAGCACCGCGGGATCAAGATCGATCTCGTACTCCTCGCCGTGGTTGTCGTAGCGCGTCGCCTTGCCGGGCTGGCGCAGCGAAGGAATCACTCCGCCTTCCACCCCGCGAATGATCAACGCCGAATCGAACCCGGCATGGCGGGCCAGCATGGCGTAGATCGGCGGATAGGGTTTGTGTACATATCCGGTGACCAGATGCGTTTTCTTGCGACCGACTATCGGCTTGGCCTGGGTTTCGATGGTGGTCACCGCCTGGCGCTTGATGATCTTGGTGCGCAGCGGGATCAGGTCATGCAAGGCCGGACAGAACCGCGCCTGATCGACATAGCTCCAGCCGATGGCCGGATCCGCCAGACGGGCGGCGGCTTCGGCGGGAGACAAATCGACATTGACGCCGGCGGCGCGGATCACATGACGGGCCGTGACGCCGTATTTCGGCCCCACCGCTTCCAGTCCGTGGCAAATCGCCGGGACGCCAAGCTCCGCCAGCAAAGGCGCCAGGAACGGCGCGGCCGGCAGGCAGCGGTTATAGCCATCGTAGGGATCGGCGATATCGACCACTTCGTCGACCTCGGCGACCACCCGCTGAGTGGCGTCAAGTATCGCGTCGAGTATGCCTTTGAATTCGTCGTTGCTTTCGCGCTTCATGCGCAGCGCGATGAAGAAAATACCTGCTTGAACGGGATCGACCGCGTTCTCCAGAATCGCCTGCATGCCAAGTTTGGCCTCCTCCACCGAGATGTCCTTCGACAACTCCGGTCCAGTCGCGATGCGCTGGATGATGGAATGCATGGTCTTGGCAAGATCCAGACTGGGTGCGAGCGGTGCGTTCATTAGCAACTCCTTAAATTGATGTGCGAGGATAGGCAGGCCGGCCGGGATGGTCAACCATTACGCGACGGTATCGGCTTGCCCATCCGCGGCCAGTTTGCGATACAGCGTGCGTTCGCTGATTTCAAGGCGGCGCGCGAGTTCCTTGCGATCGCCGCCAAGCTGGTCCAGGGCCTGACGCACATAACGCCGTTCCGCCTGGTCGAGCGAGACGATCGTGGTTGGCGCGGGCCGCGCTGAGGCGCAGCACTGTTCAAGGTCGGCATCCAGACTGAGCATATCGCCATCCGACATCAACATGGCGCGCTCCAGCAGATTCCGCAGTTCTCGGATGTTGCCCGGAAAGGCGTAATCCAACAGACGCTTCTGAGATGCCGAATCGAGCTGCAATGGCCGATCCGGCGCAAGTCGCGCCAGCAGATGCTCGACCAGCAACGGCAGATCCTCACGCCGTTCGCGTAGCGGCGGCAGATGGATCGGAAATGTGGCGAGTCGATAATACAGGTCGCGGCGAAATTCTCCGGCTTCAACCATGGCGGTCAGATCTCGATGCGTGGCAGCCACCAGACGAAAATCAGCGCGCAGGATTTCCACCCCGCCAACGCGCCGGTAGGTGCCGGATTCCAGCAGACGCAGCAACTTGACTTGCAGGTGCAGCGGTATGTCACCGAGTTCGTCGAGGAACAAGGTGCCGCCAGCCGCGGCTTCGACCAAACCGGTCTTGCGTTGGCCGGCCCCGGTAAACGCGCCCTTTTCATAACCGAACAATTCCGATTCGAACAGGCTTTCAGTCATCCCCGAGCAATCGACCGGCACGAACGGTTTTTCATGTCGCGGACTGAGATCATGCACCGCCTGGGCGGCGAGTTCCTTGCCGGTGCCTGATTCACCCAGCAGCAACACCGGCGTCATGGCCGGCGCGACGCGGTTGATCAGGTCGAGCATGCGCGTGAAGCGGGGCGAATGGCCGACCATGCCAAGCGCTCCGGGCTGTCGTCCGCTGTCCTGCAGGAAACGCATGGTTTCCACGAAATAGGTCAGCTTGCCGCCGGCATCGTGGATCGGCACCAATTCGACATCGACATATTCCTGACCACGCGGCGTGTGGTGCAAATGCAGCACACGGCTGGCCTGGCGCGTCTTCATCGCGGTCTGGCGCGGACAGGATTCGCCGCACTGATCGCAAGGCTTGTCGTAGTGATGCGATACCTCGTAGCAGGTACGACCCAGAATGTCCCGGGGATTGCCGAAAGTGTGGCGATAGGCGGCATTGGCGGACAGGATGCGGTAGTCCGGATCGACCAGGATGCGAGGCTCGGGCAACGATTCAAGCAGGGCGAGAAGCTCGCCAGGCAAAGCGGACAAGGGAAGCGGCATGCCAATAATGTCGTGCAATCAAGACAACATTGTCAAGTCAGCGTGGCTGACTGTTCAGGTTTTGACCCAGTGATCGGGATAAACCAAATCTTGCCGCAAGCAAAAAAGCTGGCGTTCGGCGCCGACGATCTGCAGACATGGCTGACAATTCCGTCATCAGCTTGCCGGGAGTGCCGATATAACCCGCCAAGCATGCGATGGAAGCGTGGATCCGGAATATGCCAACGCACAAGGCATCGGCGCGAGCCCCCCAGTCGCGCTACTCGACAAGACACCTCATCGGCCCGCGGAACGAGCGGGTATTAGACCGATGAACTTGATGCCCAAGGTCTGACAGACCAAGGGGCAATCCGCTTCAGTTAGGATTCAGGCTTTGCCGACCAGAGCGCTGATTTCAGCTTCCGCGTCAAGCCAATCCTGTACCTCGTAACCGGGTGCGAAACCGCGTTTCTCGGCGCGATGATAAGCGGCGG
Organism: Betaproteobacteria bacterium; assembly: GCA_020061585.1. GTDB lineage: Bacteria > Pseudomonadota > Gammaproteobacteria > Burkholderiales > Thiobacillaceae > PFJX01. Next base: position 27,214 of record JAGUXX010000245.1, read on the forward strand.
TGGCGATCCAGCGTTGACGCTCCTCGGTGGAAGGCGCGGCGGGTTTTTCAACCAACTTCTTCGCGGCGGGCGCTTTCTTCTTGACGGCAGCGGCTGGCACGGCGGGAGTGGCTTTGCTCACGACTTTTTTGGCAGGCGCCAATGCGGGGACATCCTTCTCAGGTGTCTTGGCGTTGGCCTTGGTGGTTGCTGCTTTCTTGGCCGGAGCAGGCGCGGCTTGCGTAACCACATCGACCTTGACGGCACGCTTGGCTGGCGCCTTGCCAGCGGACGCTTTGGCGGTGGAGCTTACACTAGCGGGCATATCGGCGGGGCTGCTTGCCGCTTTGCCGCCGGTTGCCGCTTTCACGGACTTGGCGGGTTCTGCTACCGCGGTGGATTTCTTGACGCCACGCTTGCTGGTTGAAGTCTTGTCTTCGGACATGATGTATCCCCGTACATGAAAAATGATGATGATCTGTCAAGCATCGCAAGGAAAAAGCCTAGCCAGCCCCGCTTACCTTGCTGATGCGCGAATTGTAGGATTATTCCGCGAGAATCCATATGAAATTTCCGATCTCCGCGTTCAACCTGGAACAGCGCTTGAACGCTGCTTGATTATCGACAAGGTCGCATCAAATCCGCACTTTGCGCCTTTACGAAAAAACCCGCGCTCAGGCGGGTTTTTTTGCATTTCATGGTGGGTGCTGACGGGCTCGAACCGCCGACATTCTGCGTGTAAGGCAGACGCTCTACCAACTGAGCTAAGCACCCGGGATGCGATTACTTCAATGCGTCCTTCAAGCTCTTGCCGGGACGGAATTTGGGTATCTTGGCGGCCTTGATCTTGATTGCGGCGCCGGTACGCGGGTTGCGACCGGTGCGCTCGGCGCGCTTGCCGACATAGAAAGAACCAAAACCCACCAAGGTGACCATATCACCCTTCTGCAATGCGCTTTTGACCGCTGCCATTGCGCCATCCAAAGCCCTGCTGGCGGCAGCCTTGGAAAGGTCGGCGGAGACGGCGATAGCCTCAATCAAATCTGATTTGTTCACACAAAACCCTCCCATGTGCAACGGATAACAGCAACAATGCTATTAGCAGGTCGCGCTTTATAACAATCCCGCGTAACCGCGTCAATGCTTGATAACCGCCGGCGGTTCGGTTACAGCCGGCGCGGGCGCGGGTGTTTGCACAACGGCGTCATCCGGCAAAGCGATCGGCATGTGCTCAAGCGCGGCTTCGAGAACTTGTTCGATCCACTTGACCGGCTGAATTTCCAGTCGGTTCTTGATGTTGTCGGGGATCTCGGTGAGATCCTTGACGTTGCCCTCCGGGATCAGCACTTTCTTGATTCCGCCACGATGCGCCGCCAACAATTTCTCTTTCAAGCCGCCGATCGGCAGCACTTCGCCGCGCAGGGTGATTTCACCGGTCATCGCGACATCGCAGCGCACCGGAATTTCAGTGAACACCGAAACCATGGCGGTGGTGATCGCGGCGCCGGCGGACGGACCGTCCTTGGGCGTGGCGCCTTCCGGCATGTGGATGTGCATGTCATTCTTTTCGAACATTTCAACCGTTATGCCCATCGATTTGGCGCGACTGCGCATCACCGTTCTTGCCGCCTCGATCGACTCCTTCATCACATCGCCGAGTTGGCCGGTGCGGGTGATGTTGCCCTTGCCGGGCATGCGCGATGCTTCGATGGTCAGCAATTCACCGCCGACTTCAGTCCAGGCCAAGCCGGTGACTTGGCCGATCTGATTGTTCTTCTCGGCCATGCCGTAGGTAAAGCGCTGCACGCCGAGATATTTTTCCAGGTTGCGCGGGGTGACACTGATCTTGCCTTTGGCCTTTTTCAGGGCCAGGGCGGTGACCGCTTTGCGGCAGATCTTGGAAATTTCGCGTTCCATGCTGCGAACCCCGGACTCGCGCGTGTAGTAACGCACGATATCGCGCAACGCGGTTTCGCTGACATGCAGGTCGGCCTCCGCCAAGCCGTTGTTCTTCATCTGCTTGGGCAACAGATAACGCTGCGCGATGTTGACCTTTTCGTCTTCGGTGTAGCCGGACAGGCGGATGACTTCCATCCGATCGAGCAACGGTGCGGGAATGTTCAGTGAGTTGGCGGTGGCGACGAACATCACGTCGGACAGGTCGTAATCGACTTCGACGTAGTGGTCCTGGAAGGTGTGGTTCTGTTCCGGATCGAGCACTTCGAGCAGGGCGGAAGACGGGTCGCCGCGGAAGTCCTGTCCCATCTTGTCGACTTCGTCGAGCAGAAACAGCGGATTGCGCACGGTCGCCTTGGTCAGGCTTTGCAGGATCTTGCCCGGCATGGAGCCGATATAGGTGCGCCGGTGGCCGCGAATCTCGGCTTCGTCACGCACACCACCCAGGGCCATGCGCACGAACTTGCGGTTGGTGGCGCGCGCGATGGACTGGCCCAACGAGGTTTTGCCAACCCCGGGCGGCCCGACCAGACACAGGATCGGTGCCTTCAGCTTGTCGACGCGTTGTTGCACGGCCAGATATTCGACGATGCGTTCCTTGACCTTCTCCAGGCCGTAATGGTCGGCATTGAGCACATCCATCGCGGTTTCCAGGCTCTTGGAAATCTTGGTCTTCTTGCGCCACGGCAGGTTGATCAGAGTCTCGATGTAGGTGCGCACCACGGTCGCCTCGGCCGACATCGGCGACATCATCTTGAGTTTCTTCAGCTCCGACTCGGCTTTCTTGGCGGCTTCACGCGACATATGCGCGGCCTTGATGCGTTTGTCGAGCTCATCGACATCACCGGTTTCATCGACGTCGCCGAGTTCCTTCTGGATCGCTTTGACCTGCTCGTTCAGGTAGTACTCGCGCTGGCTCTTTTCCATCTGGCGCTTGACGCGGCCGCGGATGCGCTTTTCAACCTGCAGGATGTCAATCTCGGTTTCCATGAAACCCATCAGATGATCGAGACGGGCTTTCAGGTCGGTCATTTCCAGAATAGCCTGTTTCTGCTCCAGCTTCAGCGGCAGATGCGCGGCTATGGTATCGGTCAGGCGCCCGGCATCGTCTATGCCCGCCAGCGAAGCCAGGATTTCCGGCGGAATCTTTTTGTTGAGTTTGACGTAATTGTCGAACTGCGCCAGCAAGGCGCGGCGCATGGCTTCGATTTCCGGATCTTCGTTGCCGGTTTCCGGCAGTTGCTTGCCGCGCGCCATGAAGTGGCTGTCGGCTTCGATGAATTCCTCAACCGCCACCCGCAGGTTGCCTTCGACCAGGACCTTCACCGTGCCGTCCGGCAGTTTCAGCATTTGCAGAATGCTGGCGATGGCGCCGACTTCGTACAAGTCGTCGAAACTGGGCTCGTCCTTGGCGGCGGATTTCTGCGCGACCAGCAGGATGTGCTTGCCGGTCTCCATGGCGATTTCCAGCGCCTTGATCGACTTCGGGCGACCGACGAACAACGGGATCACCATGTGCGGGAACACCACCACGTCGCGCAACGGCAACAGCGGCAGGGTGACAGGGTCAGCGAATTGGGCGATTTGGCTCATCATTTTCTCCGGCAGTCTGGCCGCCTATGCAGTTTGGACTACATGAGACCGTCGGGATGGTTTTCAACCCGACGGCGCTTGTTACTGAAAAAAGAGCCTTCAACCTGCGGCCTTGGCTTGCTCCGCATAGATCAGCAAAGGCTTGCCTTCGCCGAGCACGGTTTTCTCATCGACGACAACTTTCGAAACATCTTTCATGCCCGGCAGTTCGAACATGATGTCCAGCAACGCATGCTCGATGATCGAACGCAGGCCGCGGGCGCCGGTTTTGCGCTTGATGGCGCGGTTGGCGATAGCGGTCAGCGCCTCCTCACGGAATTCCAGATCCACGCCTTCCATCATGAACAGCTTCTCGAACTGTCGGGTCAGCGCATTCTTGGGCGTGGTCAGTATCTGCTTCAAGGCCGCCACATCGAGCTCTTCCAGCGTGGCGATGACCGGCAGGCGACCGACGAATTCCGGTATCAGGCCGAATTTGATCAAATCCTCCGGCTCGACCATGCGGAATACTTCGCCGATATCCTTGCGGTTGTCCTTGCTTTGCACTTCCGCGCCGAAGCCGATGCCGGACTTTTCGGTGCGTTCGCGGATCACCCGTTCCAGGCCACTGAATGCACCGCCGACAATGAACAGAATATTGGTGGTATCGACCTGAATGTATTCCTGATTCGGATGCTTTCGCCCGCCCTGTGGCGGAATCGAGGCGACGGTACCTTCGATCAGCTTCAGCAACGCCTGCTGCACCCCTTCGCCGGAAACGTCGCGGGTGATGGAGGGATTTTCTGAACGGCGCGAAATCTTGTCGATTTCATCGATGTAGACGATGCCGTTCTTGGCCTTCTCGACATCGTAATCACACTTTTGCAGCAGCTTCTGGATGATGTTTTCGACATCTTCACCGACATAGCCGGCTTCGGTCAGCGTGGTGGCGTCGGATATCACGAACGGCACATTGAGTTGGCGCGCCAGCGTCTGCGCCAGCAGCGTCTTCCCGGAACCGGTGGGGCCGATCAGCAGGATGTTGCTCTTCGCCAGTTCGACTTCGTCGTCCTTGCTGCCGCCAGGTTGGCGAAGACGCTTGTAATGGTTGTACACCGCGACCGCCAGCGCCCGCTTGGCGGTCGCCTGACCAATTACATACTGGTCAAGCACGCCACTGATTTCCAACGGTGTGGGCAGACGGTCACCGGTTTCCTTGTCGGTTTCCTTGCCGACATCTTCGCGAATGATGTCGAGACACAGATCGACGCATTCATCACAAATGAAAACGCTCGGACCAGCGATGAGTTTGCGAACTTCGTGCTGGCTTTTGCCGCAGAAGGAGCAATACAGCAATTTTTCGTCGCCTGATTTCTCGGCCATGTTGGGCTCCGTGCGTGTAAGGTTGATCTAATACCTGATTGATTAAGTCAAGTTTAAGCGGGGTCGCTGCGATTTGCCAGCACCTTGTCGGCCAAGCCATAAGCCACGGCGGTTTCGGCACTCATGAAATTGTCACGATCGGTATCACGCTCGATGGTGTCGATTGGTTGACCGGTGTGTTCCGCCAACAAGCCGTTGAGCTTTTCCTTGAGGTACAGGATTTCCTTGGCGTGAATCTCGATATCCGTCGCCTGCCCCTGAAAACCGCCGAGTGGCTGATGGATCATCACGCGGGAATTGGGCAGCACGAAGCGCTTGCCCTTGGCGCCGGCGGACAACAGAAACGCGCCCATGCTGGCGGCCTGTCCGATGCACAGCGTCGAGACATCCGGCTTGATGAAGCGCATGGTGTCGTAGATCGCCATGCCGGCGGTGATCGAACCGCCCGGTGAATTGATGTAGAGAAAGATGTCCTTGTCCGGGTTTTCCGATTCCAGAAACAGGAATTGAGCAACGATCAGATTGGCGGTCATGTCGTTCACCGGTCCGACCATGAACACCACGCGTTCCTTCAGCAGGCGAGAGTAGATATCGTAGGAACGCTCGCCGCGTCCGCTCTGTTCCACGACCATCGGGATATACCCCAGGCCGGATGGCTCCTGTGTCCAGTTGTTGTTCATCAAGCATTCCCCATCAAAGATTCGAGGGTTGTCGTCTCGTCGCTCACCTGAGCGCGTTCCAGCAACCAGTTGACAATATTTTCTTCCAGAACCAGCGCCTTGGCTTCTTTCAGACGGGTGGCATCCTGGTAGTACCAGCCGACCACTTCCGCCGGATCTTCATAGCTTTGGGCGAACTCATCGACCAGCGCGCGCACCTGCGCTTCACCAGCGACGATGTTCTGTTCGCTGACGATGGCATCCATGATCAACCCTAGAGAGACACGTCGCTTGGCCTGAGGTTCAAACACGCTTTCGCTCAGCTTGATGTCGGCATCCTTCATGCCGCGCGCTTTCAGGTCGGCGACCGCCTTTTCCATCAGCGCGGCGCGTTCCATTGCCACCAGATTGCTCGGCACATCCAGCGGCGTCGACTCCAGCAAGCCGTTCAATACCTGTTCCTTGACCCGGGCCTGGACTCGCCGCTTGGCCTCGCGCGCCAGATTGGCGCGAATTTCGTCTCGCAGGCGGCTGGTATCGCCATCGGCGATCCCCAGACTCTGGGCGAACGCGGCATCGATGTCCGGCATCCTGGCTTCATGCACCGACTTCACCGTGACATTGAAAGTGGCGGTCTTGCCGGCCAGTTCCTTGGCAAAATAATCATCCGGGAAGGTCACGTCGAATTGCTTGTTTTCCGCCACGCTCATGCCGCTCAAGCTGCCTTCGAATTCCTTCAGCGTGCGACCTTCGCCCAACACCACCGGGAAATCCTTGGCTTCACCGCCGGGGAACGCGGTGCCGTCGATGAGCCCGACATAATCGACATGCACGCGGTCACCTTGCTGAGCCGCGCGATCCACGGCATGAAATTGCACACGTTGTTTGCGCAGCACCTCCAGGGTGCGGTCGACATCCGCATCCGTCGCCTCGACCACCGGACGCGTCACCTTGATCTGCCCGAGATCGCCCAGCTTGACCTGCGGGAACACTTCGAACGTGGCATTGAAGCCGCCGCCTTCGGCCGGCGCGAAACGCGGATAGCCGGCGACATGCAAGTTGTTGCTTTGAATGGCTGCGCTGAATTCCTGTTGCAGGGCATCACCGAACACCTCATTGCGAATCTCTCCGGAATAGCGCGCGGCAACCAGATTCTTCGGCGCCTTGCCCGGACGGAAACCATCCATGCGCACGGTTCGCGCCACTTTGGCCAAACGCTTGCTCACCTCGGCCTCGATATCGGCTTGGTTGACATTGAGAGTGAGGCGGCGGTTGAGGCCGTCAAGAATTTCCACGGTTGCAGTCATAAGGTTTTCCTTGAATGATCAATATTCATGCCAAGTTGCATTGCCACCAATACAGCCTGAAATCATGACGTTAAACCAGCTCACCGAGGCTACCGCCTGCTGGAAAAACGACAAATCAGTTGTATTGGCGGTCATGCGACCAGGAATTAATGGTGCGAAAGGGGGGACTCGAACCCCCACGCCTTAGGCGCTGGAACCTAAATCCAGTGCGTCTACCAATTCCGCCACTTTCGCAAAAACGGCCAAGTGTAAACTATGCACCTCTATTCCCGCCAGCCGACCCACGCCAGGGCGAGAACCTAACCTATTGATTTAATTAAAATGAGCCATGAAACCCAGCGCAATATGTTGACTCCCGGCCACTACGAAAACTTCCCTGTCGGGTCGATATTCATGCCGGCTCGATTGCGTGCTCCGATCCGGGCCATCTACACCTTCGCCAGAACCGCCGACGATTTCGCCGATGAAGGTGACGTTGAAGCCGATGTCAGGCTGGCCAGACTGGCCGAGTTTCACGCGCATCTGCATGCACTGGAAAGGGGCGAAGCTGTCGACGATCCTGTCTTCCAGGCCCTGGCGCCACATATCCGGCGGTTCGACCTGCCCTACTCGCTGTTCCACGATCTGCTGTCGGCGTTCGAACAGGATTGCACGAAAACCCGTTACGCCCATTTCGGCGAGGTCATGGACTATTGCAAACGCTCGGCCAATCCCATTGGACGTCTGCTGCTGAAACTCTATGGTGACGAAGATGCCAAGCATCAAGCCTGGTCGGATGGCATCTGTTCGGCCTTGCAATTGATCAACTTCCTGCAGGACGTGGCGGTGGACTGGAAAAAGAACCGGATCTATCTGCCACAGGATGAAATGGCCAAGTTCGGCATCAGCGAGCGGCAGATCGCCGAAGGCCGCTGCGACGCGCTCTGGCAGCAGTTCATGAAAACCCAGATCGAACGCGCCCGTCGCATGCTGCAGGCCGGCGCGCCATTGGGGCTGGCCTTGAAAGGCCGCATCGGTTTTGAGATGCGTCTGATCATCCTCGGCGGCGAACGCATTCTGAGCCAACTGCATGAAAGTCGCGGCGACATGTTCCAGCAACGCCCGAAACTGCGCTGGACAGACTGGCTGAACATGCTCTGGCGCGCCGCCTACACCCGCCAATCGCGTGCCAGTGCTTCCTCCTGCGGCAGCGGCGGTTGCGGGCATTGACATGACGCCTTCGATGCAGCCGCACGACTATTGCCGAGCGAAAACCGTCGCCAGCGGTTCCAGCTTCTATTACAGTTTTCGCTTCCTGTCACCCGAGCGACGCCGCGCGATCATCGCCTTCTATGCCTTCTGTCGCGAAGTGGACGATATCGCCGACGAATGCCATGACGCCAATCTGGCGCGTGTCAAGCTGGCCTGGTGGCGCGATGAAATCGCCCGGCTCTATGCCGGCAAGCCCGAGCACCCGGTCACGCAGGCGCTGGCCGAGGCGATCAAGCCGTTCAATCTGCCGCAAGACGCATTCGAACAGATCATCGACGGCATGGAAATGGATGTCGATTTTGCCAACGGCCAACCGGTACGCTATCCCGACTTCAAAGCCCTGCGCCTTTACTGTCATCGCGTCGCCGGGGTGGTGGGCGAGGTGGCCGCCGCGATCTTCGGCATCACCGACCGCGCGACTCTGAAATACGCCAACAAGCTGGGCCTCGCCTTCCAGCTCACCAACATCATCCGCGACGTCGGCGAAGATGCGCGCCGCGATCGCATCTACCTGCCGGCCGACGAACTGGCGCGATTCGGCGTTGCCGGCGCCGATCTGCTGCAGGCGCGCATGTCGGACAATTTCCGCCGCCTGATGGCCTTCCAGACCGAACGCGCCAGACAGACTTATGACGAAGCTTTGGCCTTGCTGCCCGCCATTGACCGCAAAGCACAACGCCCCGGTCTGATCATGGCGGCGATATACCGGACCTTGCTGGACGAGATCCAAGCCGACGGCTTTCAGGTACTCGACCGTCGCACTTCGCTGACCCCGCTGCGCAAGCTGTGGCTGGCCTGGCGGACCTGGATCCGGAGCTGACCGGTCATGCAAGTGCCAATCGCCATTGTTGGCGGCGGCTGGGCGGGCATCGCCTGCGCCGTCGAACTGGCCGATCACGGCTTGCCGGTGGTGTTGTTCGAAGCGGCTCGGCAACTGGGTGGCCGCGCCCGGCGGGTCGACTGGAATGGACTGGCGATCGACAACGGCCAGCATCTGCTGATCGGCGCCTACCGAGAATCCCTGCGTCTGATGACCCGCCTGGGCACCGCCAACGCCCTTGAACGCAGGCCGCTGCAGTTGCGCATGCCGGGGTATCGCTTGAGCTTGCCGCCTTGGCCCAAGCCCTTGCATCTAGGCATCGGCTTGCTGGTCGCGCGCGGCTTGAGTCTCCGCGACAAGTTGGCCGCCGCGCGCTTCATGCGGCATCTGCGAGCGGCCCATTTCGCGCTGCCGAACGATATGCCGGTCGATGAACTGCTGGCGCGCCATGACCAGCCCACCAATCTGATCGACAAACTCTGGGCGCCGTTGTGCCTCGCCGCGCTCAACACAGCGCCGGCGATCGCCTCCGCGCGGGTGTTCTGCAATGTGTTGCGCGACAGCCTGGCCGGTGACCGCGCCGACAGCGATCTATTGTTCAATCGCGCCGATCTGGGTCGATTGCTGGCCGATGCGGCAACCGCCCTGCTACTCCAACGCCACGGCGAAATTCATCCCGCCAGCAAGGTCGGCGGCCTATCGCGGATTGCCGGCGGCTTCCAACTGCACGGTCCGGAGCTATCGGCCGAGCGAGTCGTCCTGGCCACCCACCCTGCCCGCCTGCCGGCCTTGCTGACCCATCTGCCGGAACTGGCCGAAATGGCCGAGCCATTGAGCAATTACACCTGGCAGCCCATACACACGCTGTGGCTGCGATTTGCCCGTCCCATCCGGTTCCCCTTCCCGATGCTCGGACTCGGCGACGGCCAGGCACCCTGGGCGTTCGAACGCAACGACATCGCGCCGGGTGTGGTCGCTCTGGTAACCAGCGCCGACGGCCCGCATCTGCACCTGTCGGCGGAACGCTTGCGCGACGATTATCTGACGCTGCTGGCCGGCCAACTCGGCGCGCTGCCGGAATTGCTGGACTGGAAAGCCATCATCGAAAAACGCGCCACCTATTCCTGTGTCGTCGACCAATACCGACCGGACAACCGCACGCCGCTGGCGGGCCTGTATCTGGCCGGTGATTTCACCGCCGGTGACTACCCCGCCACCCTCGAAGGCGCGGTGCGTAGCGGCGTAGAATGCGCGCGACACATCATTGCCGAGCCAAAATGAATAACTACACCCCCGCCCCCGATCTCCTGAACCAGCGCACGATTCTGGTCACCGGCGCCAGCCAGGGCCTCGGCCGCGCCGCCGCGATCCACTACGCCAAACATGGCGCAACGGTGATCCTGCTGGGACGTTCGGTCAAACAACTGGAACAGGTCTACGACCAGATCCTCGCCGTCGGCGGCCCGCAGCCGGCGATCTTTCCGATGGATCTGGCCGCCGCCGGCGATGCGGACTACGCCGCGATGGCGCAGGCCATCGGTTATCAGATCGGCCATCTGGACGGCATCCTGCATTGCGCGGCGGCATTCGAAACCCTGGCGCCGCAATCTCTGGAAAGCGTCGAGGGCTGGCTGAAGTTGTTCAAGGTCAATGCCGCGGCGCCCGCCGCCATCAACCGCGTCTGCGCCGAATACCTGGAAGCGCGCACGCAGAGCTCGGTGATTCTGATCGGCGAGACGCACGGCCACATGCCAACCGCCTACTGGGGGGGCTTTGCCGTTTCGAAGGCGGCTCTGGAAGCCTATTTCAAGGTCCAGGCGGATGAATGGAGCGATACGCCGATGCGCATCAATCTGCTCATACCCGGTCCTGTCAACTCCCCGCAGCGTGCCAGAACGCACCCTGGCGAGGCGAAAAACAGCCTGCCGCAACTCGATGCCTTGCTGCCTCGCTTGCTGTATCTGATGGGGCCGGACAGCGCGGAGGTGCGGGGACAGATTTTCGAAGGCGGCGACTGAAGTCGCCATCCGGGCGGCGGCTCAAGCCGACCGGATCAGGCGCGCAGGCGTTATTTCGGCACGCAATCGGCGCAATAGCGTTGCTGCAAATAGGCTTTGAATTCGGCGCCGACTTCGCTGTGGTTCAACGCATATTCCACTGTCGCTTCCAGATAACCCAGCTTGCTGCCGCAGTCATAGCGTTTGCCTTCGAATTCGTAGGCCAGCACCTGCTGTTCCTTGAGCAGCGCGGCGATGCCGTCGGTGAGCTGCAATTCATTGCCGGTGCCGCGTTCGATATGGCGTAGATGATGGAAGATGCGCGGCGTCAACACGTATCGCCCGACCACCGCCAGATTCGACGGCGCATCCGCCGGCTTGGGTTTTTCGACGATCTGGGTGACGCGCGACAGGCGCTCGGCCATGGGTTCGGCGGCGACGATGCCATAGGACGCGGTTTCACTGGGATCGACATTCTGCACACCGACCAGCGAGCACTGATAATAGCTGTACAGATCGCACATCTGCTTGGTGACGCCGGGTTTTCCGTCGATCAGATCGTCAGCCAGCAGCACCGCGAACGGCTCGTCATTGACCGCCGGTTGGGCGCACAGCACGGCATGACCGAGACCCAGCGCTTCGGCCTGGCGGATGTAGATGCAGTTGACGTTCACCGGCAGCATGCCGCGCAACTCGGCCAGCACGCGTAATTTGTTTTTGGCCTCGAGCTCGACTTCCAGTTCGTAGGCCTTGTCGAAATGATCGGCGATCGAGCGCTTGCTGCGCCCGATGATGAAGATCAGATCGGTAATCCCGGCCGCTGCGGCTTCTTCCGCCGCGTACTGAATCAAGGGCTTGTCGACGATCGGCAACATCTCCTTGGGATTGGCCTTGGTCGCCGGCAGGAATCGAGTGCCCAGACCGGCGGCGGGAAATACGGCTTTGGTAACGCGTTTCATGATGGAAAACCTACCTGTAGTGAAAATTGATGATATTTATCAAACCTTGATGGCGGATGCCACCGCGTCCGGGCACTCGACCGGATCTAGCTCGGGGTTTTCGGTCTGGCCGAATCGACGATCCAGAAAAGCGCCAAAATCCTTGGCCAGTTCGGGATGCTTGAGCGCATATTCGACGTTGGCGCGGAGAAAGCCCATTTTCGAACCGCAGTCATAGCGGATGCCGTGATACTCGTATGCCAGCACCTGCTGCTCGGTCAACAGTTGCGAGATGGCGTCGGTGAGCTGCAATTCACCGGCGACACCGCGTTCAATGCGCTTCAGGTAATCGAAAATGCGCGCGGTGAACACATAGCGCCCGACCACCGCGAGATTCGAGTCGACGCTGCCGACACGCGGTTTCTCGACGATCGATTCGACATGATGTATTCGCTTGGCCACCGGTCGACTGGTGACAATGCCATATTGATTGATGTCAGCCGACGGCACTGTTTGCACGCCGATCACCGAAGAGCGATAGAAGCCGTATTGTTCAACCAGTTGCCGCGTGGCACCCGGCGATGCGTCGATCAAATCGTCGGCAAGCAATACGGCGAACGGCTCGTCGCCGACCACCCGCTCGGCGCACAGCACGGCGTGACCGAGCCCGAGCGCTTCCGCCTGACGGATATAGATGCAATTGACATGCGACGGGATGATGTTCTGCACCAACTCCAGCAAGGCCGTCTTGCCCTTGGCCTCCAGTTCGGCTTCGAGCTCGAAGGCCTTGTCGAAATGATCCGGAATCGCGCGCTTGCTGCGACCGTTGATGAAGATCAGATCGGTGATCCCCGCTTCAACCGCCTCCTCGACGGCGTACTGAATCAGCGGTTTGTCGACGATCGGCAACATTTCCTTGGGATTCGCCTTGGTCGCCGGCAAAAATCGCGTACCCAAGCCAGCCACCGGAAAAACCGCCTTGCTAACTACCTGCATCGGAACCCCTCCTGGGTTTGTTGTTGTCGCTAGTGTGGTGTTGCACGCTTGCCGGCCCGTATAAAACGGATGGATTTTTTCGCCAGGCAAGGCGCGGACCCGCAGCCGTATGGGGTATACGGCAAGGGGCCGCAACGACGCATGGCGAAAAAAGACGCCGTTTTATGGGCTGGATAGCGTGCAAC
>JAGUXX010000267.1 GCA_020061585.1 Betaproteobacteria bacterium
GACCTGCGCGCCCATCTGGATGCTGCGCCGGCCAACCTGCCGCCGCGCCCGGCGGGGGGGCGCTTCCGCCTGGCCATCGACCGCGCCTTTTCCATCAAGGGCGTGGGCACCGTGGTCACCGGCACTGCCCACGCAGGCCAGGTGAGTGTGGAGAACAGCCTGGTCATTTCCCCCCCCGGATTCAAGGCCCGGGTGCGGGGACTGCACGTCCAGGACCGTCCCGCCGACCAGGGCCGGGCCGGCCAGCGCTGCGCCCTGGCCCTGAAAGGCGACTTCGAGAAGCAGGACATCGCCCGCGGCATGTGGCTGGTGGACACGGCCCTGCATGTTCCTCTGTCCCGCTTCCAGGCCGAGCTGCGGGTGCCCGCCGGGCAGAAGCCGGTCACACACATGCAGGTGGTGCACGTGCATCTCGGCGCCGAGGACATCCCCGGCCGGGTGGCCCTACTGGACTGCCCGGAAGCGGCCCCCGGCGCCTTCGCCTTGGCGGAAATCCTGCTGCAGCGGGAAACCCTGGCCCTGCGCGGCGACCGCTTCATCCTGCGAGATGCCGGCGCCCAGCGAACCGTGGCCGGCGGCCGGGTGCTGGACATCTTTCCGCCCACCCGGCACAAGCGCTCGCCCCAACGCCTGGCCTGGCTGAACAGCCTGCGCCACGACGACCCGGCCGCGAGCCTGACCCTGCTGGCCGAACAGTCTCCCGCCGGCATCGACCTGAGCCGCTTCGCGCTGAGCTGGAACCTGGCGGAGGCCTACACCGAAGCCCTCTGGCAGCGAGTTGGCCTGCGAGTGCTCCGGGATGGCTCGTCCTCCGTCGGCATCGCCCAGGCCGCCTGGGAGGCCCTGGCCGCGAAACTGCTGCAGGCTCTGGCCCGTGAGCACGAGCGAGCCCCTGACATGATTGGCGTGGAACGGGATCGTCTACGCCGCATGACCATGGCCCAACTCCCGACGTCGGTGTTCGCCGCCCTGGTGGCGGAACTGCTGGCAGCGGACAGCCTGGCCCAGACCCGGGCCTGGCTGCATCTGCCTGAGCACCGGGCCAGCGTCTCGGATGCCGACCATGACCTTTTCGCCGTGCTCAAGCCGTTGCTGGACGCCCACCCCTACAACCCGCCCCGGGTGCGGGACGTGTTCAAGGCCACGGGCACGCCGGAGGACGCGGTGCGCCGCCTGTTCAAGCGCCTGGCCCGGGCCGGCGAGCTCTACCCCGTCGCCCTCGACCACTACTACACCGCCGAGGCGGTGGCGAACCTGGCCGCCATCGTGGGACAGCTCAACGAACAGGAAGGCGGGGCGCGCATAGCCAATCTGCGGGATGCCCTTGCCGATGGCACTGGGGGCGGCCGCAAGGTGGCCACCCAGATTCTCGAGTTCTTCGACCGCGTCGGCTACACTCGCCGCGTCCGGGATGACCATGTCCTGCGCGGCGGGGTCAACGGTATCGACGCTGGCGCAAAACAATGGACGCCATCCTGAAATCCCCACAGATTGGAAGAGATCGTTCCCCGGTGGGACGCTCGGTCTTCAAAACCGGGAGGGGCCGCCAGGCGGTCCCTGGTAGGTTCGACTCCTGCTCTCTTCCGCCATTTTTCAAGCCTGATTATTACCGTAGCCTGTACGACCGCTGTGTGAGCGAAGCCGCTTCCCGGATGACCGGTTTGAGGCAACGACGAACGGCTGAAACTGCCCGACAAAACTCATTGCCGACGCTTCCACAATGCTGACGTTCAATATGAATTGAGCGGCGAATCTGGATGGCGGCTCAGTCCGACAAGCCGGCGTTCGTCTTGGTCATGCGAACGTCGCTTACCCGCGGTGCTGCCGCGGCTCATCCCAGTGACTCATAGGTGCGTTGCACCAGTGCAATCCGCTGCGGAGACACGTATTCTTCCAGGCCGCTACACTCGCCTCGACTCCGATATGCAATCACTAGGTCTACCTGTCCGTATGGCCGCGGTGGTCTTCGCTGCGCTGTTGTGTTCGTGCTCCGTCATGGCGGCGACGCCCGCCGAAGACGTGTATTCGTTCATTGATCTGCCTACCGACTATCAGGACGAGCATCCGGACTGGTTCAAGAGCAGTTTCAACAATCTCCCCGAGGATCTGGATGACGCGCTCTCTTCCGGCAAGAAAGGGCTGATCGTCTACTTCGGTCAGCCGCATTGCGCGTACTGCCAGGCGCTGATGCGAGACAACCTGTCCAAGGGCGATCTGGTGCGTTACCTGCGCTTGAACTTCGACGTGGTCGGGCTGAACGCGCACAGCATCGAAACTGTGACCGGCATGGATGGCAAAACCAAGCCGATCAACGAATTCGCCATCGAGCAGAAGGCGCAACTCACGCCGACGCTGTTGTTCTACGTCAAGGGTCGCAAACTGGCCTTGAAGCTGGTCGGTTACCACACGCCCTACAAGATGCGCGCGGCGCTGGAGTATGTCGTTGATGAGCATTACAAAACCCAGCGTTTCGGCGAGTATCTGGAACAAGCGGACCCGCCACCGCTGTTCGCCGATGAAGCGCTGAACCCTGACCCGTTATTCAGCACCCCACCGTATGCGCTGGACCGCAGCCGTTTCGCGGCCAAAAAACCCTTGCTGGTGATCTTTGAACAGCCCCGCTGCCATGCCTGCGACGTGCTGCATTCGGAGCCGCTCCAGAACGCCGTGGTGCGCAAGCGCCTGGAGAACTTTGAAGTGGTGCAGTTCAACGTCTGGGATGACGCGACGCCGGTGCTGACGCCGGACGGCAAACGCCTGACGCCGCGCCAGTGGTCACGCCAACTCGGTCTGTTCTATGCGCCGACGCTGCTGATGTTCGACGAACGTGGCAAGGAAGTTTTTCGCGTCGATTCGGTGGTGCAGTTTTCCCGGCTGGCCAATGTGCTGCGCTACGTGGCCGACAAGGCGTACCTGAAATACCCGCTTTTCCAGTCGTGGAACCGCGACCATGCGCATCAGTAAGCCGATTTGCCGCGCGCTAAAAAGTAGCCAAGTAGAGGCAAAGGCCAAGCCTTGGCGGATAGCCTGGCTTGGTTGCATCGCCTGATTTTCCGATTCAGCCGATCAGCGCCACCGCCTTGATCTGCGCGTAGACGATCTGGCCCGGGGTCAGGCCCAGGTCATGCGCCGAGCGCCGCGTCAGCCGCGCCACCACTTTTACGCCTCCGACATTGACACGCACCAGCGCCAGCGCCGGATGGGTGTCGTCGGCCAGGGTTTCGACCACGCCGGGCAGGATGTTCTGGATGCTGGTGCCGCTGTGGCGGGTGACCGCCAGGCTGACGTCGCGCGCCAGAATACGTACGCGGACGTGATGGCCGGCTTCATGACCACTATCGCGCACCCAGACGCCGGCTTCCGGATTGTCGGCAAAGGTGGCGCGCGCCAGTTGCCATTGCGCATCGCGTTCCGCCACCACGGCATCGAGCACCACGCCGGCGTCTTCGCCAAGATGGATCGGCAGATCGAGCCGCGCCAGGGTTTCGACCAGAGGGCCTTGCGCCACCGCGCGGCCGCCTTCCATGGCGACGATGTGGTCGGCCAGTCGCGCCACTTCGTCGGGCGAATGGCTGACATAGAGGATGGGGATGGCCAGTTCGTCGTGCAGGCGTTCCAGGTAGGGCAGGATCTCTTGTTTGCGCGCCAGGTCCAGCGCCGCCAAGGGTTCGTCCATCAGCAGGATGCGCGGGCTCAGCGCCAGGGCGCGGGCGATGGCGACGCGCTGGCGTTCGCCGCCGGACAGTCGGTCCGGTTTGCGATCCAGCAGGTGGCCGATGCCGAGCAGGTCGATGGCCTGATCCAGGGACACCTTGTGGCCATGGCTTGCGTCCACCCGTTTGCGGCCGTATTCCAGATTGTTTTTTACGCTCAAGTGGGGAAACAGGCTGGCCTCCTGGAAGACGTAGCCCAGGGGACGCTTGTAGGTCGGCGTGAAGTGGTCGCCGTCCTGCCAGACCTCGCCGGCCACCGAGATATGGCCGCCGGGCGCCCGCTCAAGCCCGGCGATGCAGCGCAACAGCGTGGTCTTGCCGGAGCCGGAATGGCCGAACAGGGCGGTGACGCCGCGACCGGGAATGGTCAGATCGACATCCAGGTGAAACTCGGGAAAGCGCAGGTCGAAGCGGGCGCGGATGTCCGGAATGGTCGCGTTCATGCTTACACCTTTTTCGGGTTGGGCCGCCAGGCGTACAGCGCCAGCAACACCAGGAAGGAAAACACCAGCATGACCGCCGACAAGCGATGCGCCTGGCCGTAGTCCAGGGCCTCGACATGGTCGTAGATCTGTACCGAGGCGACCCGGGTTTCTCCGGGAATGTTGCCGCCTATCATCAGCACCACGCCGAACTCGCCCACGGTATGGGCGAAGGTGAGGATGGAGGCGGTAATGAATCCCGGCAACGCCAGCGGCAGCACCACGCTGAAAAAGGTGTCCAGCGGCGAGGCGCGCAACGTGGCGGCCGCTTCCAGCGGCCGGTCGCCGATGCTCTCGAAAGCGTTCTGCACCGGCTGCACCATGAACGGCAGCGAGTAGAACACCGAGCCCACCACCAGACCCCAGAAGGTGAACGGCAGGGTGCCCAGCCCCAACCATTGGGTGAACTGTCCTACCGGACCGTGCGGCCCCATGGTCAGCAGCAGATAGAAGCCCAGCACCGATGGCGGCAGCACCAGCGGCAGCGCCACCACCGCGCCGAGCGGACCTTTCCACCAGGACTTGGTGCGCGCCAGCCACCAGGCGATGGGCGTGCCCAGCACCAACAGAATGGCGGTGGTGATGCTCGCCAGTTCCAGGGTCAATACGATCGCTTGCAGGTCGCCTTCGGATAACAACATGGCTTGCTCCGGTTAATTGCTTGCCGCTTCGCCCGGCAGCCCGAAGCCGTATTTCACCATCACCGCGCGAGCCGCTTTGCCGTCCATGTAGTCGGCGAAGCGCTTGGCCAGCGGGTTGTCCGCCGCGCGTTGGGTGATGATGTAGCCCTGCTCCAGCGGCTGGTGCAGCTTGTCGGGGATCAGCCAGTAGCCGCCTTTGCTCGCCAGTTCCGGGTTGACCGCCAGAGCCAAGGCGATGATGCCGGCCTGGGCGTTGCCGGTCTGCACGAACTGGGCGGTGTGGGCGATGTTCTCGCCATAGACCAGCTTGGATTGCACCTTGTCCCACAGGCCCACCGAGCGCAGCGCTTCCTCGGCGCGCTTGCCGTAGGGCGCATGCTTGGGGTTGGCGATGGCGATGCGGGTGATCTTGGGGTCGGTCAGGCTGGTCAGGGTCATTTTGCTGGCATCCAGGCTGGCGCTCCACAGCACGATGCGGCCGAAGGCATAGGGTTTGACCGCCGAAGCGGCCAGTCCCTTCTTGGCGAGTTCCTGGGGATATTTGATGTCGGCGGAGAAATACAGGTCGTAGGGCGCATTCTGCTGAATCTGGGTGTGGAACTTGCCGGAGGAGCCGTAGATCACCCCCACCTCTTCGCCGGGATTAGCCTGCTTGAAGACGGTAACGATCTCGTCCAGGGCGAACTTGAGGTCGGCGGCGGCGGCGATGGTGATCTTGCCGGCCTGGGCGGCGCCCGAGGCGGCCAGGGCGAGGGTCAACAGCAGGGTATGCAGTCGTTTCATGATGAACTCCCAAAAAGTGGAAACCGCTAAATCAAAGTTCGTAACCGTGGGCGCGGATGACCTTGCGTGCCGCGTCGGATTTCAGATAGGCCATCAGCGCATCGGCGGCGGGATTGTCCTTGCCTTTGGCAAGAATCACCGCGTCTTGCCGGATTTGCGGATAGAGCTCGATCGGCACGGCCCAGTAAGAGCCGGTGGAATACTTGCCGTCCTTGTAGATTTGCGACAAGGCGACAAAGCCCAGCTCCGCATTGCCGGTGGCGGCGAACTGATAGGCCTGGGTGATGTTTTCGCCGGTCACCAAGCGTGGCGTCAGCGTCTCCAGCACGCCCAGATTTTTCATCACCGCCACCGCCGCCGAGCCATACGCCGCCGTTTTTGGGTTGGCGACGGCCAGACGCTTGAAATCGCCGCGCTTGAGCACCTGGCCCTGGTCATCCACCAGGCCGGGCGTGGCCGACCACAGCATCAGTTTGCCGATGGCGTAGGTAAAGCGCGTCTCGGGCAGGGCCAAGCCGTCTTTTTCCAAGCGCTTGGGCGTCTCGTCGTCGGCCGACACCAGCACTTCGAAGGGCGCGCCGTTCTTCACCTGGGCGTAGAACTTGCCCACCGTGCCATAGGCGATTTTGAGTTTGTGACCGGTCGCCGTTTCAAAGGCGGGGGCGATCTTTTCCATGGGGCCGGTGAAGTTGGCGGCGACGGCGACGCTGACCTCGGCGGCATGCGCGGAGACGCTGAACATCAGGATAGACAGTGCGGAGAACAAACGGGACGGCTGCATTTCAGGGTTCCTTTCAAAATGGCAAATGCCGTGCTGGCATATTCGTCATTCCGGCGTAGGCCGGAATCCAGTTGAATCGATGACTGGATCCCGGCATTCGCCGGGATGACGGGAAACAATGCGGCAAACAATTCATCGCTGTTTCGCAATGGGTTCAGGCCGAAACGGCCAGGATGATGTGCGAGGCCTTGATCAGCGCGCAGGCGCGCACGCCGACCTTGAGGCCAAGCGATTCGATGCTGTCGTTAGTGACGATGGCGGCAACGGTCTTGCCGCCAGCCAGTTCAAGCACCACTTCGGCATTCACCGCGCCTGCCTGGCAGCGCACGACGGTGCCGCAGAGATGGTTGCGGGCGCTGGTTTTCAGGCTGTCGTCGGTGGTCAGGATGACCCACGGCGCTTTGACCAGCGCGTAGGCCTCCATGCCGGGTTGCAGTGCCAGATGCTCGACGCTGTCGTTGGTGACGATCGCGGCGAGCTGGTCGCCGCCGCCGATGTCGAGGATGACTTCGGCGTTGATCGGACCGGCCTTGATGCGGTTGATCTTGCCGAGGAACTGGTTGCGGGCGCTGGTTTGCATATCGAATCTCCTGATCATGCGGTAGTACTGGTCGAAGTCGTCCATGATCCGGCCCAGGTTGGCGAGCACGCGTTCCCGTTCCTTTTCCAGACGGCGGTAGGCGGCCACCACGCGGCGACCGTATTGGGTGAGGGTGGTGCCGCCGCCGTGCTTGCCGCCGGGCTGGCGTTCAACCAGCGGTTCCTCCGACAGGTTGTTCATCGCCTCCACCGCCTGCCAGGCCGCCTTGTAGCTCATGCCCATGCCGTTGGCGGCGGCGGAGATCGAGCCGGAGGTGTCGATCCGTTCGAGCAGTTCCAGATGGTCCCAACGGCGCCCGCGCGAGGTGGGCGATTGCGCCAGTTTCAAGGGGTCGGGCAGGCCGTTCATGCTGGGCTCCGGTGGTCATGTTTCGTTATGTCTCGTTGCGACATAACGCTAGTCAAAAAAAAGCGGGCGCGTCCGCATTGCCCGCGCCTCAGTCTTCCGAAACCGTCGCCAGCACGATGCCGGTGGCGATTTCCAGATCGCTGGTGAAGGCGACGCAGTGATCGGCGTTGTTGACCAGGTAAAGGTTGAAACCTTGGCCTTCGAACACCGGGTTCAGCCGCGCCGGCACGTCATCTTCGCCGCAGAAGGTGAAGTGAATGCCGGGCCATTCGCGGCGCAGGTGCGCGACGCTGGCCTCGCTGAGCTCCAGTTCGGCGGCGCGGGTGGCAACGGCGGAGAGGATGTCGGCATCGAGTGACATGCTATTCAGGCCTCTTCCGCTTCTTCGTCATATTCAAACTGCGCCAGCGATTTGGCTTTCACGCCCATGATCCGGGCCAGCCATGGCGGCGGCGATTCCAGCGTGCCTTGCAGACGGGCCAGCGCCTCGCGCGCCGGTGCGGGTTGCGGGAACTTGATCGGGTGGACATTGGCGCGGATGACCTTGGCCGCCGCCGGACCGCCGATGGATTGCACGTAGACGATCTGGCAGTCGTTGATCAGTTCGGAACGGGCGACGTTCTTATCCTCGGCTTCGTCGGCGAGCAGCGTCGGGCGCACGTCGATCAGCTTGATCATGTCTTTGCCGACCTGATAGACCAGGAAACGCGGCGCCGAGCCGAAATGGCCGTCGAGGTTGTCGCCGGTGTTGGAAGCGACCGCGACGCGCAGGCTGCCGGGCATGTCGCCATCGGTATAGCTTTCCGGTGTCGGTACGCTGTCGTCGTCGCCGTTCTCCCCCCAGAGAAAGCGCACGGCGAGCTTGATGCTGGCGGTATCGACATCGGGTTCGATGGTTTCTTCGCCCGATAGGACCAGTTTGAGATCAGCCACAGTAAGCGTGGCGAGTTTTTCTTCGGTCAGCGGCAGGCCGAGTTTTTCAGCCAGCTTGACGGTGAACGCAGCAAGATTCACCTCGGCCATCGCCTTGGCGGCGAGGGTGATGCGGAACGCGGCAGCTTTGGTGATTGTGGTCATGACATAACTCCAGGTACAAGATTCAAGTAACAAGGCTCAAGGGGCGGTTTTACTTGCACCTTGCGCCTTGTTCCTTGCGCCTGTTAGGCCGCCAGCGGGATGATGCAGTTGTCGATCGGACACAACTGAATGCACTTGGGCTTGTCGTAATCGCCTTCGCATTCGGTGCAGGTGTCCGGGTTGATGATGTAGACGCCCTTCTTTCTCCGGATGGAGGCGGTCGGGCAATCCTCTTCGCAATCCGCGCAGGCGGTGCACAGATCAGCAACGATTTGCAGTGCCATGATGAGTTTCCTTTCGCTTATTCCGCCGCATCCAGACGCTTGGCGCGTACTGAATAAGGTAGACGAGCCGGCGCGGCCTGGGGCTCGATGAAATACGCGCCACCGTTGTTCAGCTTGATCTCGCCGCCCCATTTTTCGGGGGTGTCGAACTCCATCGAAACGATGGTGTCCTCGAGGTCGCGCTTCGGCAGGTAGAACACGTAATCGCCCTTGTCGCTGCGCCGAATCATGATGTTGGCCATGGGAGGCTCCTTGGTTGTCTCCCCTCCCCCGCTGGCGGGGGAGGGGCCGGGGGAGAGGGGCAGTTCGAATCGGGCGCATGCGCCAAATCAACTGTTTTTCCCTCTCCCCGGCCCTCTCCCGCTTGCGGGAGAGGGAGAAGGTCGTTAACGAACCAAGTCGTAGTTGTAGTCCGTGGTCCCCATGCCGCGGGTCTCTTCGTCCAGCCGCTCCAGCACCGCGTTCACCAGGGTGGTGAGGATGTACATGGCGCCCTCGTAACCCAGGGTGGTCATGCGATGCAGGTGGTGACGGTCGAAGATCGGGAAGCCCAGGCGGATCAGCGGCACTTCGAACGCTTTGCCCTTGTGCAGGGTGTCGCGCTGGATGAACTTGCCGTAGCTGTTGCCGATCAGGAAGTCCGGCTTCTCGGTGAAGCACAGGCTGCGCATGTGCCACAGGTCGGCGCCCGGGTAGGTCTTGCAGTTGACGCCGTAGGGCGAATCGGCCAGGACCTTCTGCATCGCCTTGTTCCACTTCTTGCTGCCGTTGTTGCACAGCACGTGGATCGGCTCGGCGCCCAGTTCGAGCAGGAACTTGCTCATGCCCATGACGAAGTCCGGGTCGCCGTAGAGGGCGAACTTCTTGCCGTGCAGCCAGGTGTGGCTGTCGGTCATCATGTCGACCAGACGGCCGCGTTCTTTCGCCAGGCTGGCGGGGATCGGCTTGCCGGTGACTTCGGAGACCTTCATCAACCATTCGTCGGTCCATTCCAGGCCCATCGGAATCTGCAGCTTGGGCACTTCATGGGTCCAAGTGGTTTCGACCAGTTTCTTGGTCTTTTCCAGTTGCATCGGCTGCAGCAGGAAGGTGGTGATGGCGTTCGGCGCATCCTTCATCTCGGCCATGCTGGTGCCGCCCGCGTACATGCGGAATTCACCGTCGGCCGGGGTGTCGAGCACTTCGGTCGGATCGGACAGCAGGGTGTGAGCCACGCCCATCTCGTCCAGCATGCGGTGCATGACGCGGAAGTTGCCCAGGTAGGTCTCGAAGCCGGGCACGATGTTGATCTTGCCGTTGCTGCCGACTTTCTTGTCCGCCATGTAGTTCAGCGTGAAGTAGCGGGCGATGCCTTCGAACATGTTGTCCCAGCCGGTGACATGGCTGCCGACGAACGACGGCGTGTGCGCGTAGGGGACCGGGTAGTCCTGAGCGATGTGACCTTCCTTCTTGGTGTTGTTGATGAAGGCGTTCAGGTCGTCGCCGATGACTTCCGCCATACAGGTGGTGGACACCGCGATCATGTCCGGCTTGTACAGCGCCAGAGCGTTGGGCAGACCATCGAACATGTTCTTCTGGCCGCCGAACACCGCCGCGTCCTCGGTCATGGAATCGGACACGCAGGAGATCGGTTCCTTGAAGTGACGGTTGAAGTAGGTGCGGAAGTAGGCCACGCAACCTTGCGAACCGTGCACATAGGGCATGGTCTTTTCGAAGCCCAGGGCGCACAGCACGGCGCCGAGCGGCTGGCAGGCCTTGGCCGGGTTGATGGTCAGCGCTTCGCGCTTGAAGTTGAGATCCTGGTATTCCACCGTGGTGGTCCACTGGAAGGTTTCCGCCAGTTTGGTTTCGTCGATGCGCTCTTCGAACTGCTGCTGTTTGGCGTGCAGCATGTCCTTGTAGTAGTCATCACGGAACAAGGGGTAGGACGGCTTGATATCTTCTACGACTTGCATGTTCATCTCCTGGCCCGAGCCGCCAATCCGCGGACACGGGCATAGGTTGATCAAGGTTCGTCACCCCGGCGCAGGCCGGGGTCCAGGGATTCTGGATACCGGCTTTCGCCGGCATGACGGCATTGTTACGCGGCTTTGGCCATTTCCACTTCGGCTTCCGGCTTCTTCAGCCAGGGCGCCTGGAGCTTCTTCCAGCACGGGTTGTTGATGGTCATGTCCATATCGCGAGCGAAGATGGCGAAACCGTCGTAGCCGTGGTACGGGCCGGAGTAGTCCCAGGAGTGCATCTGGCGGAAGGGAACGCCCATCTTCTGGAAGATGTACTTTTCCTTGATGCCGGAGCCGACCAGGTCGGGCTGTACGCGTTTGACGAACTCTTCGAATTCGAAGCCGGTCACGTCGTCGTACAGCAGCGTGGCATTACCCATTTCTTTGATGGTGCGGTCGTAATCGTCGTTGTGGCCGAATTCGTAGCCGGTGCCGACCACTTCCATGCCCAGATCTTCATACGAACCGATGACGTGACGCGGGCGCAGACCGCCGACGTACAGCATCACGCGCTTGCCTTCCAGACGCGGGTTGTACTTGGCCTTGATCGCGTCGACCATCGGCTGGTACTTGGCGATCACCGCTTCCGCGCCGGCCTTGATCTTGTCGTCGAAGTGCGCGGCGATGGCACGCAGCGACTCGGCGATCTTGGTCGGGCCGAAGAAGTTGTATTCGATCCAGGGAATGTTGTACTTCTCTTCCATGTGCCGGGCGATGTAGTTCATCGAACGGTAGCAGTGGATCAGGTTCAGCTTGACCTTCGGCGTCAGCTCGATTTCCGACAGCGTGCCGTCGCCGGACCACTGAGCCACCACGCGCAGACCCATTTCTTCCAGCAGGATGCGGGAAGACCAGGCGTCGCCGCCGATGTTGTAGTCGCCGATGATGGAGACGTCATACGGGCTGGGCACAAACTCTTGTTTGACATCCTTGCCGTCGCGGCCGAACACCCAGTCGCGGATCGCGTCGTTGGCGATGTGGTGACCGAGGGATTGCGACACGCCGCGGAAACCTTCGCAGCGCACCGGCACCACCGGCTTGTCGATTTCGACGGCGGCTTTCTTGGACACGGCTTCGATGTCGTCGCCGATCAGGCCGATCGGGCACTCGGACTGCACCGAGATACCTTTGTGCAGCGGGAACAGGCCTTCGATCTCGCCGATCAGCTTGGCCAGCTTCTTGTCGCCGCCGAACACAATGTCCTTCTCCTGGAAGTCGGAGGTGAAGTTCATCGTGCCGTAGGTGTTCACGCCGGTGACGCCGACGTAATAGTTGCGGCGTCCGGCGCGGGAATACTGGCCGCAGCCGACGGGGCCGTGCGAGATGTGGATCATGTCCTTGATCGGACCCCAAACCACACCCTTGGAACCGGCATAAGCGCAGCCGCGGATGGTCATGACACCGGGCAGCGATTTGCGGTTGGAAGTGATGCACTTCTTCGATTGTTCGATGCTCTGGTCGTTGACGGCCAGATGCTTTTCGCGGTCTTTCTTGGCTTTCTCGGGATACACCTCAAGCACCTCGGCAATGAGGGCTTCGGCTTGTTCTTTGGTCAGATTCGACATTTCATACTCCTTGCACGCCGCCACCAATCTGTGGACGTCATGATGAGGTTTGTGTCCGTCATTCCTCGTAAAGAGGAATGACGTTCTGGTATTACGCAGCGACAGCGATCGCTTCTTCCGCGGCCGTCTTGCCGACGATGGACTCGTCTTCTTCTTCCATCACGCCGAAGGCCATCAGCAGCTCTTCCAACTCGTCCATCGTGATCGGGGTGGGGATCACGAAGTTCTTGTTGTTGATGATCTTGCTGGCCAGATCGCGATATTCCTGAGCCTGCTTGGCGGTCGGCTCATACTCGATCACGGTCATGCGGCGGATCTCGGCGCGCTGCACCACGTTGTCGCGGGGGACGAAGTGGATCATGGTGGTGCCGAGCTGGCGGGCCAGTTCCATGATCAGTTCGTCTTCACGCGCGGTGTTGCGGCTGTTGCAGATCAGGCCGGCCAGACGCACACCGCCGGAGTTCGCATACTTCACGATACCCTTGGCAATGTTGTTGGCGGCGTACATGGCCATCATTTCGCCGGAACAGACGATGTAGATTTCCTGCGCCTTGTTCTCGCGGATGGGCATGGCGAAACCGCCACAAACCACGTCGCCGAGCACGTCGTAGAACACGAAGTCGAGGTCTTCCTCGTACGCGCCTTCTTCTTCCAGGAAGTTGATGGCGGTGATGACACCACGACCGGCACAACCCACGCCCGGCTCAGGACCACCGGATTCGACACACTTGATGTCGCGGTAGCCAACCTTCATGACGTCTTCCAGTTCCAGGTCTTCCACGGAACCGGCATCGGCCGCCATCTGCATGATGGAGTTTTGTGCCTTGGCGTGCAGGATCAGACGGGTTGAGTCCGCCTTGGGATCGCAGCCAACAATCATTACCTTCTTACCCAGTTCAGCCAAGCCAGCCACCAAGTTTTGTGTGGTGGTGGACTTGCCGATACCGCCCTTACCGTAAATCGCGCATTGACGCAGAGCCATGGTCTTACTCCTCAGGTCTCGAAAACAGGATGCGATTGAAATCTCGCTCGCAGTTCTGTTATTGCAAGGCCTGTGCCACCCTCTGCTGTAGTGGTTAAGTTATTGATATATATAGGTAGCAGTGGGATAAAAGGACGTTTTTGTCGCGTGTCGTACGACACAAATCCCAGGGGTTTGTAGGGGTGGCGACAAGCAAATCGTCAGGTCGGACCGGCTGCCCTTTGCAGCAAGGCGATGAATTGATCCGGCGGAACCGGTTTGCTCTTCAGATAGCCCTGATAGAAGTCG
Organism: Betaproteobacteria bacterium; assembly: GCA_020061585.1. Classification (GTDB taxonomy): domain Bacteria; phylum Pseudomonadota; class Gammaproteobacteria; order Burkholderiales; family Thiobacillaceae; genus PFJX01. Next base: position 13,549 of record JAGUXX010000267.1, read on the forward strand.
CAGTCGTGCGACTTCAGGAAATCGAGCTGGGCCTGGGTTTCGACGCCCTCCGCCATCACTTTCAGGCGCAATGTGTGGGCCATGGCGATGATCGTCGCGGTGATTTCCATGTCGTCCGAGTGACGCGGGATGTCGTCGACGAACGACTTGTCGATTTTCAGCACGTCGATCGGGAAGCGCTTCAGGTAGGCCAGCGAGGAATAGCCGGTGCCGAAGTCGTCGATGGCGATGCGCACCCCCAGCGTGCGCAGGCGGCCAAGCACGTCGAGCACGCGATGCTGGTCCTCCATCAACGCGCTCTCGGTCATTTCCAGTTCCAGCCGTTGCGCCGGAAAGCCGGTTTCCCGCAGGATATCCGCCACGATTTCGACCAGATCGCCATGCATGATCTGGCGCGGCGACACGTTGACCGCGAGGGTCAGCGGCGGCAGTCCGGCGGCGAGCCAGTATTGGCCCTGGCGACAGGTCTCCAGCAACACCCAGCGGCCGATGGCCACGATCTGGCCGGTTTGCTCGGCCACCGGAATGAACCGCGCCGGCGGGATCAGGCCTTCGTCCGGACTCTGCCAACGCACCAGCGCCTCGGCGCCGACGATGTCGCCGCCGCCGATATCGACCTGAGCCTGGAAATACACCCGCAACTCGTTCTGCGCCAGCGCCCGGCGCAAACGCGATTCCATGGCGATGCGCTCGCGCGCGGCCAGGGTCAGCACGTCCGAGAAGAAACGATAGTTGCCGCGCCCCTCGGCCTTGGCCTGATACAACGCCGCATCGGCGCCCTGCAGCAGCGCCTGTTCCGAGTCGCCATGCGCCGGAAACAGCGCGATGCCGACGGTGGCGCCGACCACCACTTCGCTGCCGTTGGGCAGGCTGAACGGCTCGCTCAGCATCGCGATCAGATCCTGCGCGACATGGGCGGCCTCGTCCGGATTGTCGATATGTTCCAGCAACACGGTGAATTCATCGCCGCCCAGACGGCTCACGGTATCGGCGTTGCGCACGCGGCGGGTCAGGCGATCCGCCACTTCGCGCAGCAGGGCGTCGCCCATCAGGTGGCCGAAGCTGTCGTTGACGTCCTTGAAGCGGTCGAGATCGATCATCAGCAGGGCGAGCGGACGATGCTCGCGGCGCGCCTGTTGCAGCGCGTGTTCGGTGCGCAGATGCAGCATCAAGCGATTGGCCAGACCGGTCAGCGGGTCGTGCCGGGCCTGATATTCGAGGCGGGCCTCGGACTGTTTGATCTGCGAAATGTCGGTATGCACGGCGACGTAGTGCAGGATCTTGCCAGCTTCGTCCTTGACCACGCTGATCGACAGCAGGATCGGCACGATCATGCCATCGCGGCGGCGATCCAGCACCTCGCCCTGCCACTGGCCATGCTTGTCGAGGCTTTCGCGCAGCCCGTGATAGAACTCGGCGCTCTGATGTCCGGACTGGAATATCTTCGGCGTCTTGCCGCAAATGTCCAACTCCTCGTAGCCGATGAGACGGCAGAAGGCCGGATTGGCGCGCAGGATGATCTGTTCGGCATCGGTGATCAGGATGCCTTCACGGCTGTTGTCGAACACCGAGGCGGCAAGCAGGAGTTGTCCCTGCGACTGCATGCGCTCGCTGATGTCGCGCGACAGCACGATGAAGCGCATGGAGCCGTCCGGCGAAGACGATTTGCGCGCCACCGAGAGTTCGAACCACATATTTCCAATCGGCAGCGGCAGCATGATCTGGCGGCCGAAAGATTCACCGGTCATCGCCGCCTCGTTCAGCGCCGCCATGACCGCCGCGGCGGCAACCGGCGGCAACGCCTGGTTCACGGTGCGGCCGAGCAGTTGCTCGCGCGACGTGGCGAGCAGGTCTTTGCGGTGCGCCAGCACCTGTAGATAGCGCCCGTCCTGATCGAGTTCGAACAGCAGATCGGGGATGGCATGCAGCGTGGCGGCGAGGTCGCTGGCCAGTTGCCGCACCGGGCGGCCGAAATGCATGCTGATGCGGCGGATGGCGTAGATGCCGGCCGCGAGCAGCACCAGCACCAGCACGCTGATGAATTGAATACCGTTGCGCAGCGCCGTTTGCCGATCCTGTTCGGACAGGCCGACCTGGATCACGCCCTGCACGGCGTTGTCGTAACCGCCGCGATAGGACAGGCTGACTTCGCGGATCGGCTCGCCGTTCAGCACGAAACGGCGCAGGTGTTGCGCCGGCGTGTCGCGCAGCACCTGATCGACGACGACGCGCGACAGCGAGTCGAGCGCCTGGTCGTTTTGCGCGGGATCGCTGTGCGCCAGCACTCTGCCGCTCAGATCGACCAGACGCAGGTAGCGGATGCCGGGTTGCGCCGCCTCGATTTCTTCAAGCAGCAGTCGGGCGTGATACTTGCCGGAGAAACTGATCCGGCTCACCGAATTCGACAGCACTTCGGTCAGCAGCGTCGAGAGGCGGTTTTCTTCGCGTTCCATGACGCCGCGCAGATACAGGCCGCTGGCCAGCAGCACCACCAGCATCAGGGCCAGGATCAGGCCGCCGAAGGCGAAAGCCAGACGGCGGTCGACGTCTTCCAGGGGGCGCGTATCGGCATCTAGCGCCGATTGCAGCGAACGCGCGCGCCTCATTGCCGACCCCGCGCCTGGCCTTGCCAGATCGGTATCCGCGACGGCCAGGGTTTGTCGAATGAGGCCGGAATGGGCCCCAGCCAGCCCGGATAGCGCGCCAGGGTCTCGCGGGTGATCGGAAAAACCGGCACCAGGATCTGGCGCGGCACGCGTTGTTTGCGGGCCACCGCGTAGGCGGCGCGCAACGCCTCGGCGCCGAGCGGGCCGCAGAACTGCGCCGCGTCGATGCGAGTCAGTCGCCGGGCGCGGATATTGGCGACGGAATCGGGATCGCCGTCGATGCTGGCGACGATGATCTCGTTGCGCCCGGCCTTGTCCAGCGCGTCGACCACGGCGAGTCCGCCGCCATCGTTGACGCTGAAGATCGCGTCGATGCTGCCGACGCGCGGAAACTCGCGCAGGATCGCCTCGCCAGCCAGCCTGCCGGCCACCGGCTCCACCGCCTTGTAGGTTTTCAGCACGGTGTATTGCGCGCCTTGATCGCGCAGCCCGTCGAGAAAGCCGTTGAGGCGCTCGACGGTGGACGAGACCAGCGGATATTCCACCAGAACCAGCTTCAGGTTGCGGGTCTTGGGGAACAGCGAGGCCAGGTATTCGCCGCCCAGATAACCGGCCATCCGGTTATCCGAGGTGACATAGGCGGCCAGCGTGCCGCCGCTGATGTACTGGTCGTAGGCCACCACCGGAATGCCGGCCCGGTTGGCGGCTTTCAGCGGTTCCGCCAGTGCCGCGTTGTCGGTGGGCTGGACGACGATGACATCCGGCTTCCTGCTGACCATGGCATGCATCTGCGCGATCTGGCGTTCGACCCCGGCCGCGCCGTCGCCCGCCACCTCGGCCAGCAGTTGCACGCCGCGAGCGCCGGATTTTCCGGCGGCGCGGTTGATCCGCGCCGCCTCCGCCTCCAGGCCCTGGCGCATGGCGACCTGACCGGGAATGTTCATCGACCAGTACAGCACGCCGATGCGGAACGGCGCGCCGTTTGTGGCGGCGGGGATGGTCGTGACTTCAGCCGCTGTTGCCTGCGCGGTAAATGCGAGTCCCAGGCAAAGCAGGACGAAAAGGAACAGCCGGCACTTCATTTTGGATCAGTGGATCTTGAATTGGCATATAACCTTCGTAGTATCGATGCGGAGGCCAAGCAAGGGCAATGGTCAGGTTTTTTGCGGGCATCCCGCCGCCGGCGTTGCCGGTTGCGCCACGGCTGGCGGGTCAGCGCTTCGCTTGCCTGCGTACAACGCCAAGCCGCGCGTGTTCATCAATCAACCGGGAATACATTCTCGGCGACGAGTTCCGCCCACTCCACATCGGTGAACAGCCGTGAGCGCGTGTGAAAGGCTTTTCCTTCCGGCCCTTCCAGCGAGAAAGCGCCGCCATGTCCGTCGATGACGTCGATGATCAGTTGCGTGTGTTTCCAGTATTCGTACTGCGACTTGCTCATGTAGAACGGCACGCCGCCGATGACGCCGAGTTGCACGTCGCCCGAGCCGATGGTCAGGTCGGTGGGGAGATAGCAGTTGGCGGCGCTGTTGTCGCAGCAGCCGCCGGATTGGTGGAACATCAGTTGGCCGTGTTTCCGCCGCAGCCGTTCAATCAGTTCCAGCGCGGCGGGCGTGGCGATGACGCGTTCGACCATGGGGTTGACCTCCATTGCGGACAGTCGAAAAAAGGGGGCGGTTGCCCGCCCCCGGAACATTGCCCCGGTCAAGGGCAAGTGGAGGAGCCTGAGTGCTCAGAAAAAGCCGAGTTTCTGTTCCGCGTAGCTGACCAGCAGGTTCTTGGTCTGCTGGTAATGGTCGAGCATGACCTTGTGCGTCTCGCGGCCGATGCCGGATTCCTTGTAGCCGCCGAACGCCGCGTGCGCCGGGTAGGCGTGGTAGCAGTTGGTCCACACCCGGCCGGCCTGGATGGCGCGACCCATGCGGTAGGCGACGTTGCCGTTGCGGCTCCAGACGCCGGCGCCGAGGCCGTACAGCGTGTCGTTGGCGATGGCCAGCGCTTCCGCCTCATCCTTGAAGGTGGTCACCGCCAGCACCGGGCCGAAGATTTCCTCCTGGAAGATGCGCATCTTGTTGTGGCCCTTGAACAGCGTCGGCTGCACGTAGTAGCCGCCATCCAGTTCGCCGCCCAGATCGGCCCGGCTGCCGCCGATCAACACCTCGGCGCCCTCCTGTCTGCCCAGGTCGAGGTAGGAGGCGATCTTGGTCATCTGTTCCTTGGAGGCCTGGGCGCCCAGCATCGTCTCGGTGTCGAGCGGGTCGCCCTGCTTGATCGCGGCGACGCGCCGCAGGCAGCGTTCCATGAACGCGTCGTAGATCGATTCCTGAATCAGCGCGCGCGATGGGCAGGTACACACCTCGCCCTGGTTGAAGGCGAACAGCACCAGACCTTCGATGGCCTTGTCGAGGAAGCCGTCATCCTTGTCCATCACGTCGGCGAAGAAGATGTTGGGCGACTTGCCGCCCAGTTCCAGCGTCGCCGGAATCAGGTTGTTGGCGGCGGCCTGGGCGATGACGCGACCAGTGGAGGTGGAGCCGGTAAAGGCGATTTTGGCGATGCGTTTGCTGGTGGCGAGCGGCATGCCGGCTTCGCGACCGAAGCCGTTGACGATGTTCAGCACGCCCGGCGGCAGCAGGTCGGCGATCAACTCGGCCAGGATCAGGATCGACACCGGCGTCGACTCGGCCGGCTTCAGCACCACGCAGTTGCCGGCGCCCAGCGCCGGGGCGAGTTTCCAGGCCGCCATCAGGATCGGGAAATTCCACGGGATGATCTGGCCGACCACGCCGAGTGGTTCGTGGAAGTGATAGGCCACGGTGTTTTCGTCGAGTTCCGAAATGCCGCCTTCCTGCGCGCGCAGGCAGCCGGCGAAGTAGCGGAAGTGGTCGACGGCCAGCGGAATGTCGGCGGCCAGGGTTTCGCGGATCGGCTTGCCGTTGTCGACGGTCTCGGCGTAGGCCAGCAGTTCGAGGTTGGCTTCGAGGCGGTCGGCGATCTTGAGCAGGATGTTGGAACGCGTCGCGGCATCGGTCTTGCCCCATTTGGGAAAGGCGGCGTGGGCGGCGTCGAGCGCCAGTTCGATGTCCTCGGCGGTGGAACGCGCGGCCTGGGTATAGACCTTGCCGGTAGCGGGCGTGACGACATCGAAATACTGGCCGTTGACGGGCGGCGTCCACTCGCCGCCGATGAAGTTGTCGTACTGGGCCTTGAATTTGATCTTGGCGTCGGCGCTACCGGGTGCGGCGTAAATCATGTCGTATCTCCTGGCAAATCGTGTGTTTGGAATGGCTATCCGGACCGGCGTGTTTGCTGAAGTCCACAAGTCGAATGGCAAGCGGCGTGCCAGTCCGTTCAGGCAGGCCAAGTCATTGTTTTCGTGGCGAATACCTGTTTCAACGGCGAAACCGCGACAAGCGGCTGGGACGTATCGTTTTGGCGCAGTGTCACGAAATGACACATCTTGCGGCGCACCATGCGCGTGCAAC
>JAGUXX010000103.1 GCA_020061585.1 Betaproteobacteria bacterium
ACCCGCCGCCGTATGGGGTATACGGCAAGGGACCGCAACGACGCATGGCGGAAAAAGCCGCCGTTTTATGGGCTGGATAGCGTGCAACACCACACTAGTGTGGCGTTGCACGCTTGCCGGCCCAAATAAACCAGACAGGGTGTTGATGACCGCGGAGTTATCGTTTGTTTCCATATCGGGTCGCTCCATCGGATGAATAGCTGCCGTTCAGCAGACCATTAGTCACGTTTAGCACAAGTTTGCCAATCCAGCGCGGGTAATTCGCTGAACGCCTGCTTGATGCGCTCGCCCCAGGCCTCGGTCAGGGACTTGAAGTAGGGATTATCAGCGGCGATGCGCGCGCGCAATTCGGCCTTCAGGCTATCGCAGGCGTAGCACAGCATATCCAGCGGCATGCCGACCGAGAGGTTGGATTTCAATGTCGAATCCATCGAAATCAGGGCGCATTTGGCGGCTTCATCGAGACTGGTTTCCCAATTGAAGATGCGATCCAGTATGGGTTTGCCGTATTTTGATTCGCCAATCTGGAAATACGGTGTATCGGCGGAGGCTTCCACAAAATTGCCGGCGGCATAGATACTGAACAGGCGCGGCGCTTCGCCCCTGATCTGGCCACCCAGCAGAAACGCGGCGTTGAAGTCGATGTTGAAGCCGGACAGCGCGGCGGCGTCGCGGTCGTGTACCTCGCGCAGGCACTCACCGACATGGCGCGCCGCTTCGAACAGATTCGGCACATTCAGCACGCTCTCGCCCTCCTTGCCCTGGCGCTCGAACAACAGACTCACCACCGCCTGGGTGATTGCCAGATTGCCCGCCGAAAGCAAAACCAGAACCCGCTCACCAGGCTGTTCGAATACACTCATCTTGCGGAACGTGTTGATCTGATCAACGCCGGCATTGGTCCGCGTATCGGAGAGAAACACCATGCCGTCTCGCATCAACATCCCTACACAATAAGTCACGATAAATTCCTCGTTGGAAAACGGGTCGAGCATAGCAGGCACTCCGCCCGGCAAGAAATCGGCGTGTTCGGCTACTGGCACGCTCCTTGCAGAGACCAGTCCATAACAGGAGCGTATGCCATGAATACCTTGACCCAGGATTACCCGTCAGACCTGTTCTTCGATGAGCTCATCGCCCCCGACAACGAACCGCGCGCAGCCGCGCGCACCCTGTTCGAACACCTGGATACGCTGGACGCCGCCGATCTGGAAGAACGCCGCCAGGCGGTCAACGCCGCGATCATGACCATGGGCATCACCTTCACCGTGTATAGCGAGGCCGGCAACATCGACCGGGCCTGGCCGTTCGACATCATCCCGCGGGTGATGGCGAGGAAGGAATGGACGCGCATCGAAGAAGGCCTCAAGCAACGCCTGACCGCGCTGAATTTGTTCATCAACGATCTCTACAACGAGCAACGTATCGTCAAGGATGGGGTTTTCCCGCTCGAAGTGCTCGATGGATCGAAGAATTTTCGCGCGCAATGCCAGGGCATGACGCCCCGTTTTGGGGTCTGGGCGCATGTCTGCGGCACTGATCTGGTGCGCGACGGCGACGGCACGGTTTATGTACTGGAAGACAATCTGCGCGTGCCATCCGGTGTTTCCTACATGCTGGAAAACCGCCAATTGATGAAACGGCTGTTCCCGGAATTGTTCCAGTCCTCCCATATCCTGCCGGTTGACGACTATCCGGCGCGGCTGCATGACACCCTGGCCGCCCTTTCGCCGCGCGAGGGCACGCGGCCGGTGGTGGTGGTTCTGACCCCGGGCATATTCAATTCAGCCTACTTCGAGCACAGCTATCTGGCCCAGAAAATGGGCGCGGTGCTGGTCGAAGGCAGCGACCTGGTGGTGCAGAAGGACGATTGCGTCTACATGAAGACCATCTCCGGCTTGCGCCGTGTCGATGTGATTTATCGGCGCATCGACGACGACTTCCTCGATCCCGAAGCCTTTCGCGAGGACTCCACGCTCGGCGTGCCGGGTCTGATGCGCGCCTGGCGCGCCGGCAATGTCGGTATCGCCAATGCGCCGGGCGCCGGCGTGGCGGACGACAAGGTGGTGTATGCCTTCATCCCCAAGGTAATCAAGTACTACCTGGATCAGGACCCGATCATTCCCAACGTGCCCAGCTACCTGTGCATGTACGAGAAGGAAAAGGACTATGTGCTGGCCAACCTGGACAAACTGGTGGTCAAGCCGGCCAACGAATCCGGTGGCTACGGCATGCTCATCGGTCCGCGCGCCACGCCGGAGGAACGCGACCAGTTCGCCGAACTGATCAAGGCCAATCCGCGCAATTACATGGCCCAGCCGACCCTGGCGCTGTCCACCGCGCCGACCCTGATCGAAGACCATCTGGAGCCGCGCCACCTGGACCTGCGCCCGTTCATCCTGCAGTCCGACAAACTCTATTGCACGACCGGCGGGCTGACCCGGGTGGCGATGAAAGCCGGGTCGCTGGTGGTCAATTCGTCGCAGGGCGGCGGCGCCAAGGACACCTGGATCATCGATGTCGATTAACCACAGCGGCAGGGGACAAGACCAAGGGGCATGCCCGACCCCGCCTTGCCCCTTGCAACTTGAACCTTGCAACTGGAGCCAACATGCTTTCCCGAGTCGCTGAGAGTCTGTACTGGATGGCGCGTTACCTGGAACGCGCCGAAAACACCGCCCGCTTCATCAACAGCACCACCCAGGTGCTGCTCGATCTGCCGCGCGGCGCGTCGTTCGGCTGGGACACGCTGCTCAAGGTGGCGGGTCTCGACGCCCTGTACAACAAACACTACGTCACCCCCAACGAAGCCGACATCATGCGGTTTCTGATACTCGACGAACGCAACCCCGGCTCGATCTTCGCCAGCATCCACAGCGCCCGCGAAAATACCCGCACCTTCCGCGAAGTGCTGCCGATGGAAATCTGGGAACGCATCAACGGCCTGTATCTGTACACCCGGCAATATGCGGCGCATGCCACGCACGGACGCATCCAGCGTTACGAAGTGCTGAACAACATCATCGAACGTCGGCAATCGGTGATCGGCTTGCTGGTCGGCTCGATGAGCCACGACCTCGCCTATCATTTCCTGCAACTCGGGCGCAGCCTGGAACGCGCCGACATGACCACCCGCATCATCGACGTCAACTCGGCGGTCAATCTGCCGGACGACGGCACCTCCGACATGGCCCGCGAACGGCTGTGGATGAGCACGCTCAACGCGCTGTCGGCCTATCAGATGTATCGCCAACACGTCGGCGTGCATGTGCAAGGCCCGCTGGTGGCCAAGTACCTGCTCACCGACCCGCATTTTCCGCGCACCGTGACCCACTGCCTGGGAGAAATCGAAAATTCGCTTTCCATACTGACCGACTGCCATGCCCCATTGCGCGTCGCCCGGGTCGCCTGGCGCCGCCTGGAAGCCATGCGTTTCGACGACGTATCACCCGCTTCGCTGCATGAACATCTGGATCAGATCCAGGCCGATCTGGCCGACTTGCACGACGCCATCTCGCATAAGTATTTCTCGCTGCATCATCTCGCGGCGATGCAGGAACAGAGCCAATCATCGACAACCGCCGCCTAATTGACCCTTTCGTTCCCGCGCCGCCGGGAATGACCGCCACTCCGGACCCTCCCGACCATGATGCCCCTATCGCTTGATTTCCCCCGCTACGGCGACAAACTGAATTCCGATTTCTTCGAGGAATACCTCGTGCAGTTGCTCGATGAGCGCGACCGCAGCGGCCTGACCAACGAAATTCGCCAGATCGACGCGCTGATGATCACCGTCGAACCCGGCCATTCCATCGCCTATGTCGGCGAGCTATGCCTGATGACGCCGTATCACTACCTGGTGACGCTGGAATCGGAAACTCATTTCACCCACATCCTGCGCATCGACATGAGCGCCCCGGACGTGCTGGTGCGGGAAGTGAAAGACCCCAACACACGCGGCATCTTCCGCAGCCTCAACGAGGTCTACCCGATCGGCGCGCAGAAACCGAATTCGCGCTACATGGGCGAAATCTTCCGGGTCACCAGCCTGCACGACGTGGTCGAACTGCAGAAGTCGCGCGATATCCGCTTCTTCAACCAGGACCAGATCCGCAAACTGGAACTGCCCGGCAACATGGCGGTGGTGAAACCCAGCCCCTACACGCACAACATCGTCGGCTACTGGGAACGCCCGGAACACAACATCCGCGTCTACGCGCTGGGGGTGACCAGCATCCGTCCAGACGTGCAGGCGGCCTACGAGAACGCCAAGGAAACTCAGGCAAAGCTCGGCCTGGACAACATGCTGCTGCCCATCGACCACCTGGCAACGCGGGTCTACAGCCAGAACCGCGAAGCCGCGATCCTCGAATACCTGACCCTGACCAGCTATTACTACTGGGGTTCGTACGATATCGCCGACCAGAACTCGTCGACCAACGTCACCAAGAGCGTGCACCACAGCAACGAACTGGAAAGTCCGGCCAAGGTATTCACCGCCGCCAACCATCCGTATTTCGTCAACCACCTGCTGCAACTGCCGTCGCCGACCGAAGCCTTCGTGCGCAACTACGGCCCGCGCCTGCATCACATCGCGGTGGCGGTCAACGATGGTCACACTGGCGACAAAGCCAATATCGACTATGTAGTCGAAGCCCTGCGCGACTGCGGCCAGGACTTCCTGCTCGACGTCATCGGCAGCGAGGAGGAAGGTCTCAAGCAGATCTTCTCCAGCGCCTCGGAGTACTCCAGCCTGATCATCGAATACGTGCAGCGCTTCGGCGACTTCCAGGGCTTCTTCACCAAGGGCAACGTCGCCCGCCTGACGCATGCGGCGGGTGTCGAGGAAGGTCTGCGGGCGATGGACGCCGCCGCGAACAACGCCGAAGTCACTTGAACCATGAACCATGAACCTTGAACCTTGAACCAGCCGGCACGGCGCTTCAGTTTTTCCGATCGCTGCTCAGCGAGTGCTTGATCATGGTCGAAATTTCCTCGACCGAGCGATGCGTCGAATCGACGATCGGAATGCCTTCGCTGCGCATCAGCAATTCCGCCTGTTTGAGTTCCCGCTTGCAGGTTTCCAGGGATGCGTAGGAACTATTCGGGCGGCGTTCCGAGCGGATCTGCGCCAGCCGTTCCGGCGCCAGCGTCAGGCCGCGCAGTTTGAGGCGAAACGCCTGCAACGATTTCGGCAGGCCGAGCGACGCGCCCGATAACTCGTCGAAATTCTCCGGCGTCAACGGGTAGTTGGCGACGCACAGGCCGTATTGCATGGCCATGTAAAGGGACGTCGGCGTCTTGCCGCTGCGCGACACGCCAACCAGGATCAGATCGGCGCGCTGGTATTTCTCCAACCCAAGACCGTCGTCGGCGGCCAGCGCGAAATTCACCGCGTCGATCCGCGATCGGTAGGAATTGTCGTCGGACATACCATGAAAGCGGCCGCGCAAGGGTTCCGGCGGATAGCCGATTTCGCCCACCATCATGCTCAGAAAATGCCCATAGATATCCATCACCACCGCGCCGCAGGCATCCAATGCTGCACGTGCGCTGGGCTCGGTAAGCGTTGAAAACACGAAAGGTTTTACATTTGAAAGCTTCCAGGCATCACAAACTTGCTGCGCTGCAATATTCGCTTTCTCCAATGAATCGACGAAGGGTAAACTCACCGGCGCGAACGCTTCGTCGGGGAATTGCGAGAGGAGACTCTTGCCGATGATCTCGGCGGTGATGCCAGTGTGGTCGGAGATGAAAAAGACCGGGCGTGCAGGTGTCATTGGGGGAAGGAAGCGACGCTTCAGTCAATATTTATCGAGGAAAGAAAATGGGCAACTCGTTTGACTATATAGCGCGCTTTGAAACCCTGTCCATGCGGGATGTGGACAAGGTCGGCGGCAAGAACGCCTCTCTCGGCGAAATGATCCACAACCTGACCGACAAAGGCGTGCGGGTGCCCGGCGGGTTCGCCACCACCGCCGATGCCTTCCGTGAATATTTGTCCCATAACGGACTTGCGGATCGCATTGCCGCCAAGCTGCTCAGCCTGAATGTCGACGACACCCAGGCGCTGGCCGAAGCCGGACGGGAGATACGCGGCTGGATGCTGCAAGCGCCGCTGCCGGCCGGACTGGAAGCCGGCATCCGCCACAATCACCGCTTGATGTGCGCCGAGGCCGGTGAAGACCTGGAGTTCGCGGTGCGCTCCTCGGCCACCGCCGAGGACCTGCCGGATGCGTCATTCGCCGGCCAGCAGGAGACCTTTCTCAACATCAAGGGCGCCGACAATCTGATCGACGCGGTGAAGCTGTGTTTCGCTTCGCTGTACAACGATCGCGCGATTTCCTATCGCGTGCACAACAATTTCGAACATGCCGTGGTGGCGCTTTCCGCCGGCATTCAGCGCATGGTGCGCTCCGACCTCGGCGTCGCCGGCGTGATGTTCACCATGGATACCGAATCCGGCTTCCGCGATGTGGTGTTCATCAACGCCGCCTACGGACTCGGCGAAACCGTGGTGCAAGGTTCGGTGAATCCGGACGAATATTACGTGCACAAACCCAAGCTGCGCGAAGGCAAGCGCGCCGTGGTGCGCAAGAAACTCGGCGAAAAGGCGATCCGCATGGTGTTCGGCCATGAATCCAAGGCCGAGCGCTCGACCATCGTCGAGGACGTGCCGCTCGGCTTGCGCCGGCGTTTCGCGCTGGATGACGACGAGCTGCTGGAACTGTCGCGTTACGCGCTGACCATCGAGGAGCATTACGGCCGGCCGATGGACATCGAATGGGGTCGCGACGGCGTCGACGGCATGTTGTATATCCTGCAAGCGCGGCCGGAGACCGTCAAATCACGTGACGGCAATGTACAGACCCGCTTCAAAATGCTGGAAAAGGGTCCAGTCATCGTCGTCGGGCGCGCCATCGGCGGCAAGATCGGCAAAGGCCGTGCCCGGATCATCGCCAGCATCGACCAGATGCATGAAGTGCAACCCGGCGATGTGCTGATCGCCGATATGACCGACCCGGACTGGGAACCGGTGATGAAGCGGGCTTCCGCCATCGTCACCAATCGCGGCGGGCGCACTTGCCATGCCGCCATCGTCGCCCGCGAACTCGGCGTGCCGGCGGTGGTCGGCACCGGCAACGCCACCAAGCTGATCCAGGAAGGCCAGCCAGTCACCGTGTCCTGCGCCGAAGGCGAGGATGGCTATGTCTATGACGGACTGCTGGAATACGAAAAGACCGAACGGGTGATCCAGGCCATGCCGGAGATCCCGGTGAAGATCATGATGAACGTCGGCAACCCGGAACAGGCCTTCCACTTCGCCACGCTGCCGCACGAAGGCGTCGGCCTGGCGCGGCTGGAATTCATCATCAACAACGCCATCGGCATCCACCCGAACGCGGCGCTGGAATACCGCAAGATGCCGGAAGACGTGAAAGCCGCCATCGACGCCAAGATTCACGGCTACGGCGACCCGGTCAATTTCTATGTCGAAAAGCTGGTCGAGGGCATCGCCACCATCGCCTGCGCGTTCTGGCCGAAACGGGTCATCGTGCGCATGTCCGACTTCAAGTCGAACGAATACGCCAACCTGATCGGCGGCCCGCAGTACGAACCGCACGAGGAAAACCCGATGCTCGGCTTCCGCGGCGCCGGCCGTTACGCCAGTCCGATGTTCCGCCGCGCCTTCCAGCTCGAATGCCGGGCGATCAGCCGGGTGCGCGACGACATGGGGTTGACCAACGTGGAGATCATGCTGCCCTTCGTGCGCACCCTGTTCGACGCCGACGCGGCGCTGGGCGTGCTGGCCGAAAACGGATTGGAGCGTGGCAAGGATGGCCTGAAGATCGTCATGATGTGCGAGATCCCCGCCAACGTGCTGCTGGCCGACGAATTCCTGCAACGCTTTGACGGTTTTTCGATCGGCTCCAACGACCTGACCCAGTTGACGCTGGGCGTCGATCGCGACTCCAGCCTGGTCGCGGCATCGTTCGACGAACGCAATCCGGCGGTGAAGAAACTGCTCGCCGAGGCCATCGCCGCCTGCAAGCGCAACGGCAAGTACGTCGGCATCTGCGGCCAGGGCCCGTCGGATCACCCGGATCTGGCCGACTGGTTGATGGATCAGGGCATCGATTCGATGTCGCTGAATCCGGATACCGTGGTCAGTACCTGGACGCGCCTGGCGCAGCGCGGCAAATAACCTGCTCGTCCCGCCCGAATCCAAGGACCGGCCGGTCCTTGGGCCAGCCGCGCATGCTAAACTCGCCGCCACTTAATTAACCCCGAGCCGGAGTCGATCCGGACCCGAGGATGGCGGAAGACAGCGATCTTGAACGGACCGAACCGGCATCTGCGCGCAAGCTGGAACAAGCGCGCGAAAAGGGCAATGTCCTGCGTTCGCGAGAGCTGGCGACGCTCGCGGTGCTGCTCGCCAGCGCCGCGGTGATCGCTTTGCTTGGGGTAGTCATGTTCCAGGGCCTGGATCAGGTCATGCGCAATGCGCTCAGCTTCGATCAAGCCGATGTGGCCAATGTATCCATGATGGGCCGCGGTCTATTGGAGGCCGGTATTGACGGGGTGCTGCTGTACCTGCCGATGGCTCTGACCGTGCTGATCGCGGCGGTGGTCGCCAACCTGATGCTGTCCGGCTGGGTATTTTCAACCCAGGCGCTGCAATTCAACTTCTCCAAGCTCAACCCGATTTCCGGCATCGGCCGCATGTTTTCGATGAACTCGCTCGCCGAACTGGTCAAGGCGCTGCTCAAGGGCAGTCTGATCGCCGGCGTAGCCGGCTGGATGATCTGGCATCAGCACGACGGCATTCTCGCGCTGGCTACCCAGCCGCTGGAATCCGCGGTTACGCATTTCGGACAGATCGCGCTGCTCACCTTCCTGGCTTCGGTCGCGGCCTTTACCGTCATTGTCCTGCTCGATGTGCCGTTCCAGATCTGGAACTATCACCACGGCCTGCGCATGACCAAGGAGGAGGTTCGCCAGGAAGGCAAGGAAACCGAGGGCGATCCGCAGATCAAGGCGCGCATCCGCTCGCTGCAGCGCGAGGTGGCGCGGCGCCGCATGATGCAGGCGATTCCGCAAGCGGATGTGGTGGTGACCAACCCGCTGCATTTCGCCGTGGCGCTCAAGTACGAGGAAAAGGGCATGTCCGCGCCTGTCGTCGTCGCCAAAGGTTCGCAACTGGTCGCGGAACGCATCAAGGAACTGGCCCGCGAGCATCGTGTACCGGTGGTTGAAGCACCGCCACTGGCGCGCGCCTTACACCGCCATGTCGAAGTCGGCGATGTCGTTCCCGGCGCGCTGTTTACCGCCGTGGCGCAGGTGCTGGCTTATGTCTATCAACTGAACCAGTCGCTCGATCCGGTGTTGCCGAGTGATTGGCAGGTGCCGCCGAAACTTGATCCCGCCGCCCGAAACGAGGCGACCTGATGGCCGAGTTGCTGCATTTGCCTAACGGCCCGCGGTTGCAGAGGCTGGCCGCGCCGCTGTTGCTGATCATGGTGCTGTCCATGATGGTGTTGCCGCTGCCGCCGTTTCTGCTTGATCTGTTGTTCACCTTCAACATCGCGCTGGCGATGATCGTGCTGCTGATCAGCCTGTATACGACCCGACCGCTGGAATTCTCGGTGTTTCCCACCGTACTGCTGTTGACCACCTTGCTGCGCCTGTCGCTCAACGTCGCCTCGACCCGCATCGTGCTGCTCGAAGGGCATACCGGAACCGATGCGGCGGGCAAGGTGATCGAGGCGTTCGGCGAATTTCTGATCGGCGGCAATTACACGGTTGGCCTGGTGGTGTTCGTGATTCTGGTGTTGATCAATTTCATGGTCATCACC
Organism: Betaproteobacteria bacterium; assembly: GCA_020061585.1. Taxonomy (GTDB): domain Bacteria; phylum Pseudomonadota; class Gammaproteobacteria; order Burkholderiales; family Thiobacillaceae; genus PFJX01. Next base: position 9,858 of record JAGUXX010000103.1, read on the forward strand.
AAGGGCGCCGGCCGAATAGCCGAAGTTTCCGCCCGCTTCACCCTGGATGCCATGCCCGGCAAACAGATGGCCATCGACGCCGACCTCAACGCCGGCCTGATCGGCGAGGACGAGGCGCGGCGGCGACGCGCGGAAATCGCCCAGGAGGCGGATTTCTACGGTTCGATGGATGGCGCCTCGAAGTTCGTGCGCGGCGACGCGGTGGCCGGCATCATCATCGTGCTGATCAATGTCATCGGCGGCCTGATCATCGGCGTGGCGCAGCACGACCTGAGTTTCGCCGCCGCCGCCAATAACTACACGCTATTGACCATCGGCGATGGACTGGTCGCGCAGATCCCGGCGCTGGTCATTTCCACCGCCGCCGGCATCGTGGTTTCGCGGGTTTCCAGCGATCAGGACCTCAGCGAACAATTGACCGGCCAGCTGTTCGGACGGCCGCAGACCCTGTTCCTGACCGCCGGCATTCTGGCCCTGATGGGGGTCATCCCGGGCATGCCGCATGTGTCTTTCTTCCTGATCGGCGGTATCCTGGCCGGCATCGGCTACTGGTTGATACAACGCCGCCAGGCCGAGGCGGTGGCGGCGATCGTCGAGGAAGCGCCGACCAAGCCGGAGGAACCAGCCGATGTCGGCTGGCACGATGTCGCCGCCGTCGATCGCCTCGGCCTGGAAGTCGGCTATCGGCTGGTGCCGCTGGTCGACAAGCATCAGGATGGCGAACTGTTGCGGCGGATCCGCGGCATTCGCAAGAAAATCGCCCAGGATCTCGGTTTTCTGGTGCCGGCCGTGCATATCCGCGACAACCTGCAACTCAAGCCGAACGCCTACCGCGTCACGCTGAAGGGGGTCAGCGTCGCCGAGGGCGAAGCCATCGCCGGCAAGTTTCTGGCGATCAATCCCGGCCGCGTGCTGGGCGCGCTGAACGGCCAGCCGGCCACCGATCCGGCCTACGGACTGCCGGCGGTCTGGATCGAGGCCGCGCTGCGCGATCAAGCCCAGACCTACGGCTACACGGTGGTCGATGCCGGCACGGTGGTGGCGACGCATCTGACCAAAATCATCAATGAACACGCGCCGGAATTGCTCGGCCGCGAGGAAACCCAGCAGTTGCTCGATCATTTCGCCAAGCAGCACCCGAAACTGGTCGAGGACCTGACGCCGAAACAACTGCCGGTGGCAACCGTGCAGAAGGTCTTGCAAAATCTGCTTGAGGAACAGGTTCACATCCGCGACATGCGCACCATACTTGAAACCCTGGCCGAGCATGCCACCCGCACCCAGGACGCCGACGACCTGACGGCGACCGTCAGAACCGCGCTGGGACGCGCTATCATCCACGAAACCTTTGGAGGAGCGCAGGAATTGCAGGTGATGGCCCTGGAACCCAACCTCGAGCAGATTCTGACCCAGGCGCTCGCGTCACGCGGTGATACCGGGGTCGGCCTGGAACCGGGTTTGGCCGAACGTCTGGTGCGGGAAACCGTGCGCGCCGTCGAGCAGCGGGAAAATGCCGGACAACCCGCCGTATTGCTGTCGCCGCCGGCCATCCGTCCAGTTCTTGCGCGGTTCTTGCGCCGCTCGGCGCCGGGCCTCAAAGTGCTGTCCCATGCCGAAGTCCCGGATGGCAAGACGATCCGCATTGTCACATTGATTGGTAGCGGCACATGATCCATCCATGATCAAGAAATTCCACGCACAAACCACCCGCGATGCGTTGCGCCAAGTGCGTGACGCGCTGGGCGCCAGCGCCCTGATCCTGTCCAATCGGCAAGTTGCCGGCGGGGTCGAGATCATCGCCGTGGCGGACATGGACATGGCCGCGCTCGCCGCCCAGGCCGAACCGGCGTTGTGGCGCACGCCGCCGGAGCCGCCGCCCCGACCGACAGCCCAGCCTGTGCGTCAGCCCGCGCGTACCAGCCTGACACTGGACGAAGCCAAACCACAAATTGCCACGCTCGCCGATTACCTGGCCG
>JAGUXX010000112.1 GCA_020061585.1 Betaproteobacteria bacterium
AGCCGGCGCAGGCCAGCCAGAGATTGAGCAGCGCATCCGCCGTCGCTGCCCGCATGATGATGACCACCCCGGCCGCGGTGGCGATGATCAACGCGCCGGCCAGTGCCGCTTGCGGACCGCGCAGGCGACGCAGGAAGGCATAGGTGGCGAGTATCCACAGGCTGGAAGCCAGCGCCGATGGCAGGCGCCAGGTGAATTCGCCGCTGCCCAGCAGGCTTACGGCGGCGGCTTGCAGCCAATAGATCAGAATCGGTTTGTCATGGCGCGGCTCGCCCAGCAGGTAGCTGGACAGAAAGTCGCCGCGCATAAACATCTCGCTGGTGGAGGCGGTGAAAGCGCCTTCATCCAGGTCGAACAGCGGCGGCGTACCCAGCGCGACAAACGGCAACAGCATGATGGCCGCGAGCAGCCAGCGATGCCGGCTCATGGCTCGCTTCGGCCGGGCGGGGCCGGTTCGCGAAAATGGTATTGCGCCTTGCCGCCCGGCTCATGCCAAATGCGGGTCAGCAGTTCGCCGAGGATGCCCATGCCGATGAAGTTGGCCCCCATCAGCGTCAACATCATGCCCATCTGCAATAACGGGCGAGCGCCGATATCGGCGCCGGAAAACAGTTTCAATCCGGCCAGATAGGCGAGGATCAGCAGGCCCGGGAAGAACATCGCCGCGCCGATGCCGCCAAAGGCATGCAGCGGCCGATGCAGAAAGCGCAACATGAATTTCACCCAGATCATATCCAGCAACACCCGGACGGTGCGGTCGATGCCGTATTTCGAGACCCCCTTGGTGCGCGGCAAGTGATGCACCTCGGCCTCGATCACTTTCGCGCCGAATTCATGCGCCAGCGCCGGAATGAAGCGGTGCAGCTCGCCATAGACCTTCACGAAACGCACCGCCTCGCGCCGATAAAGCTTCAGCGAGCAGCCGTAGTCGTGCAGGCGCACGCCGGTCACCCTGGAAATCAGCCGGTTGGCGATCATCGACGGCAGTTTGCGCGTCAGCGTCTTGTCCTGGCGATGACGCCGCCAGCCGGAAATGATGTCGACTTCCGGCCGCTCGTCGAGCATCGCCAGCAGGCGGGGAATATCGGCTGGGTCGTTTTGCAGATCGCCATCGATGGTCACCAGCACCTCGCCGCGCGCCGCGTCGAAACCGGCCTGCATGGCGGTGGACTGGCCGTAATTGCGGCGCAGGAACAGGGGACGCAGCCAGGCGCGGGTCGCCGCCAACGCCCGCAACAACTGATCTGAACCGTCACGCGAACCATCGTCGACGCAAATGAACTCCCAGTCCAAGGGCTGCGCCGATATGACCGCCTCGACCTTGTCGATCAGTTCCGGCAGGTTTTCGTACTCATTGAAGATCGGCGCGATCAGTGAGACGCGCACCCGGTTTGCATCTGACATGGCGGCGGGGCATGACTAAGGTGGCGCGAGTCTAGGCAGGCAATATTTCAGCAGTTCGACGCCGGTAGTCGCGCTGTCGGAGGAACACCAATCTCAGCGCCCGCGATCAAACCCGTCATGCGCGTGACGCCGCAACAGCTTGTATCAATTGCCCTTGTCCATGATTCCGACAAGCGCCTGGCGATGTTGGCGGTAAAGCCAGACGCCCAGCACAGTCGAGATCAGCAACAACACCGCCGCCAGTGTCGTGCGCAAGCCGGGATCCAGGTCCACGCCGCTGCCCGCCAGCGCGAACACCAGATTCTGCGGCAGAAAACCCAATGTCGAGCCGGCGAAGAACGGCAGCCCGCGCACGCTGGATACCCCGGCCAGCAAATTGGTGCTGGCGTTATGGCCTACCGGCAGCAGACGGATCACCAAGGCCATGCTGAACGGGTGTCGACGCAGAAAATCGTCCAGCTTGCGCAGACGGCCGGGAAAGTGCTGTTGCACCCAGGCGCGCCCAAACCAGCGCGCATAGTAGAAACCCAGCACGCAGCCCAGCAGCGTGGCCAAGGTCGTCAGCAGGGTCCCGCTGACAAAGCCGAATGCATAGCCGCCCAGAAACGCCAGCACTTGGCGCGGCAAGCTCAGCGCTGTAGCCAGGGCGCCAACCGCCAGGAACAGCATGCCCCCCGCCCAGCCCTTGCCGCGTATTTCCTGGTCGATCCAGTAACGCGACAGCGGGTCTCCACCCTGGAGCAGACTCGCGAAGTATCCCAGCGCGGCCAGCAGGGCCAGCAACAACAGACCGTTGATCAGCGCGCGCGAAGTCATGGCCGCCGTTCAGGATTGCGAAGTCGATGCGGGGCTGGCGGCATGGCAAGCGAGTCGGTGTTGGAACGCGCCCGATTCTAGCAGCGGAGTATTTCGACTCTCGCCTCGCCTCAGGGCAAATTTGTTCTGGCGGTAAGTCGTTGATTATTCGTCATTCCGGCGGTTGTAAGCCGGAATCCAGAGCGATCATCCAACCAACCGTTAACAGTCTGCTAAAAGAGTGAAATCTGGATCCCGGCTTTCGCCGGGATGACGGCGTTTAGAGTAGAACAAATTTGCCCTGCGCCTCGCCTTGCCTTGCCTTGAACAGCCCTGGCGTGTATTCTGCCGGGCCTTCCGGAGAGGTGGATGAGCGGTTTAAGTCGCACGCCTGGAAAGCGTGTGTAGGTTAATAGCCTACCGCGGGTTCGAATCCCGCCCTCTCCGCCAATTGCTTTTTCAAGTTATTGATTTATAAGAAAAATAACTTGAGGGTGGCTGCTTGCTGCTTAGGTATAAGAAGCCTGTCGGAAGTCGGCGGGTGTTTCATGGCGTCACTCCTGTGGTGGTCGCAGATAGGCGTCGCTGGCATGGTCGAGTTCGATTTCCATCATGCCGGCATCGACCGGTTCGGCTGATTTGCCAACCAGGCCGGGGAAGGTCAGTACCATCGCCACCATCACCAACTGGATCAACAGAAAGGGCACCGCGCCCCAGTAGATGTCGCTGGTGCGGACGGTTCTGGGCGCGACGCTGCGCAGATAGAACAGCGCGAAGCCGAACGGCGGATGCATGAACGAAGTCTGCATGTTGATGCCCAGCAGCACGCCGAACCAGACCAGATCGATGCCCAGCGTGACGGCGACCGGGGCGAGCAGCGGCACGATAATGAAGGCGATCTCGAAGAAGTCGAGGAAGAACGCCAGGATGAACACCAGCAGATTGACCGCGATCAGGAAGCCGATTTCGCCGCCGGGCAGGGTGGTGAGCAGATGTTCCACCCACAGATCGCCTTCCAGCAGGCGGAACACCAATGCAAACACCGTCGAGCCGATCAGGATGAAAATCACGAAACTGGTCAGGCGAGCGGTGGAGTCCATCGCCTGGCGCAGCAGCTTCAGGCTCATCCGGCGCTTGCCGATGGCCAGCGCCAGCGCGCCGGCGGCGCCCATCGCGCCGCCCTCGGTGGGGGTGGCGATGCCCATGAAGATGGTGCCCAGCACCAGAAAGATCAGCACCAGCGGCGGCAGGATGGTGGTGCCGGCTTTCAGCCACAGGGCCTGGCCGCGCAGTACCCGGGCCGCTTCCGGCAGGGCCGGTACCATGCCGGGACGCGCCAGGGTCAGCATGAACACGAACAGCAGGTAGAAGCCGGCCAGCATCAGGCTGGGGATCAGCGCGCCGCGATACATGGCGCCGACCGAAACGCTCAACTGGTCGGCCAGGATGATCAGCACCAGCGACGGCGGGATGATCTGCGCCAGCGTGCCGGAGGCGGCGATGACGCCGCAGGCGACGCGTTTGTCATAGCCGTAGCGCAGCATGATCGGCAACGAGATCAGGCCCATCGCGATCACCGTCGCCGCCACCACGCCGGTGGTCGCCGCCAGCAGCGCGCCGACCAGCACCACCGCGTAGGCCAGGCCGCCGCGCAGCGCGCCGAACAACTGGCCCATGGCGTCGAGCAGTTCCTCGGCCAGGCCGCTGCGTTCGAGGATCAGGCCCATGAAGGTGAAGAACGGAATCGCCAGCAGCGTGGCGTTGGACATGATGCCGTACACCCGCTCCGGCAGCGCCTGCAGTTGCGCGAAATCGATATACCCCAGTTGCATGCCGAGCAGGCCGAACAACAGGCCGTTGGCGCCCAGCGCGAAGGCGACCGGGTAGCCGATCAGCAGAAACAGCACCAGGCCGACGAACATCAGCGGCGCCATCCATTCGAACATCAGGCGATTTCCTCGGCGCGTTCCACGTCAAACGGCAGATGGCCGCTGAGCATGCCGACACGCTTGATGCTTTCCGCCAGTCCTTGCAGGAACAGCAGGCCGAAACCCAGCGGCAACACCAGCTTGATCGGCCAGCGCGGCAGGCCGCCGGCGTCGGCCGAGTGTTCCTGGATGGCCCATGACTCGCTGAACATCGACCAGCCCATCCAGATCATCAGACCGGTCACCGGCAGCAGAAACAGCAGGCCGCCGAGCAGGTCGATCCAGGCTTGCGCGCGCCGCGACAATCGGCCGTAGATCACGTCGATGCGCACATGACCATTGTGCTTCAGGGTATAGCCGGCGCCGAACAGGAAGTTCGCCGCGAACAAATACCATTGCAATTCCAGCCAGGCATTGGAACTCAGATCGAAGCCGTAACGCAGCAGGGCGTTGCCGGCGGAAATCAGCGTCGCGATCAGCACCAGCCATTTGACGCCGCGCCCGACCGCCTCGTTCAGCGCGTCGATGGTCCGCGCCAGCGCCAGCAGGGCTTGCATGTCACTCGCCGGCGACGGTCATCTGCTCGATCAGGATCGAACCGACCCGGCGCGAACCACGCGTCTCGATATCCGTGCCGATGGCGGCGATGCCCAGGAACATGTCGCGCAGATTGCCGGCGATGGTGATTTCCTCCACCGGGTAGGCGATTTCGCCGTTTTCCACCCAGAACCCGGCGGCGCCGCGCGAGTAGTCGCCGGTGACCATGTTCAGGCCGTGGCCGAGCAGTTCGGTGACCAGCAGGCCGTTGCCCATCTTGTTCAGCAGCGCGGCGAAATCCTCGCCGGTCGACGGCACGATCAGGTTGTGGTTGCCGCCGGCATTGCCGGTGCTGTGCATGCCGAGTTTGCGGGCGCTGTAACTGCCCAGGAAATAACCCTGCACGACGCCATCCTTGACCACATCGCGGTCGCTCAGCGCGACGCCTTCCGAGTCGAACGGCGACGACGCCAGACCGCGCGGGATGAACGGCCGTTCCTGGATCTGCACGAAGTCCGGAAAGATCCGGCTGCCCAGGCTGTCGAGCAGGAACGAGGATTTGCGATACAGATGGCCGCCGGAAATCGCCGACACGAAGCTGGCGATCAGGCCGGTGGCGATCGGCGCTTCGAACAGCACCGGACACTGCCGGGTCGACAGCTTGCGGCCGTTGAGTCGGCGCACGCTGCGCGCGCCG
>JAGUXX010000078.1 GCA_020061585.1 Betaproteobacteria bacterium
CTGGCGACCTTGTTGGCGGGCTTATTCGGTGCCGATGCCTTCGGCGTCTCGGTCGCCAACGATGCGCTGTCGAGCGGATCGAAACTCACCTCGAAGCTGATGGCTTCCGGCTCCGGCGGCGGCGCGGCTTGCCACCATAGGAAAACCGCCAGATGCAAGGCCGCGCTGGCGCCCGCGCCAGTCCAGTGACGCCGCTCAACTCGCGCCAACCAACGCGCCGCCGCCCTGGCCATGCCAATCACTTGTCGACCTGATGTTTGGGCGTGGTCGCGGTAACGAAACTGAGCTTGACCACCCCGGCGCGACTGACGGCGGCCATGACTTCGGTGATGCGGCCATACGCCACGCCGGCATCGGCGCGCAGTTGCACGCTGAGCTCCGGCGCTTGCGCCAATTCCGCCTTGAGACGCGACTCCAGCGCCGCCAGTTCGATGCCGTCACGCCCCAGATACGCGCTGCCGTCCGGCTGCACGCTGACCACCACGGCGGGTGCCGGCTTGAGCGTGGCGACCGGCGAGGTCTGCGGCAGTTTGACCTTGACCGATTGCAGGATGAACGGCGCGGTCACCATGAATATGACCAACAGCACCAGCATCACGTCGACCAGCGGCGTGACGTTGATTTCGCTCATCGCCTGAAAATCGGTTTCGCTGGAATTCAAGCGGGAGTTGGCGCGCAGCGGCATATCAGGCCTGCTTGGCGTCTTGGTGGCAAGTCAGCGTCATGAAGTCATTCGCGAAACGCTCCATTTCGGCGACGCTCAAACGCGTGACGCGCACGCCGTAGTTGTAGGCGAGCACGGCGGGAATCGCCGCCGCGATGCCGATGGCCGTCGCCAGCAGCGCCTCGCCGACCGGCCCGGCGACCACTTCCAGGCCGGAGGATCCGGAACGCGCGATATTCTCCATCGCCGTCATGATCCCCCATACCGTGCCGAACAAGCCGACAAACGGCGCCGTACTGCCGATGCTGGCCAACAGCATCAGGCCGGATTCCAGTTTGTGCTGTGCCTTGCGCACCTGCTGCGACAGGCTGCGTTCCATCACCGCCTGGCGGTCGCCGGTGCCGGCCAGCGTCGCCTGCTGACCAATCTGACGCAGGGTATCGAAACCCTGCCGCGCCAATTCCGCCAACGTGCCGGGGGCATGCTTGGCGGCCCGTTCGGCGCTGGCCAAGTCGGCCGCATGCCAGAATTTCTTGGCGAACGCCGCGTTGTCCTTGTGCAGTTTCCATTGCAGCCAGCCCTTGGCGAACACCAGGGTCCAGGTAACCAGGGAAAACAGCAGCAGCAAAGTGATCGCCAGATTGACGGCGGAAGAGGCGGAAAATTGGATCATGGCGGGCAATCGGTGAAATACGGCGCGCGAATTATAAGCAGGCGCTAATACAACAGCAGGTCACGGCATGCAAAACAGCAGCAAGCAATGCGCGCCGGTGTCGCTTTACCAACACAGGCGATGAACGCCTTCCCGACCTCCGCGCGGGTGAAATCGAATTGCCGAGAAACCGCTGTCGATGCACCGAGGAGCCGGCGCCTGGGCTAAAATGCTTAATCTTTTTCAGCGCATTCCGGAGTTATGAACATGTCCATGGCCGACCGCGATGGTGTCATCTGGTACGACGGCAAAATGGTGCCTTGGCGCGACGCCACGACCCATGTCCTGACCCATACCCTGCATTACGGCATGGGCGTGTTCGAAGGCGTGCGCGCCTACGAAACCCCGGATGGCCCCTCGATTTTCCGTCTTCAGGACCATACCGATCGACTGTTTCGCTCCGCGCACATCCTCGGCATGCCGATGCCTTACGACAAGGACACGCTGAACCAGGCACAGAAGGCGGTGGTGCGCGACAACAACCTGAAATCCGGTTATTTGCGCCCGATGGCGTTCTACGGCGCCGAGGCGATGGGCATTTCCGCCAAGACCCTGTCGGTGCATGTCATCGTCGCGGCCTGGCCGTGGGGCGCCTATCTCGGCAAGGAAGCGCTGGAACATGGCATCCGGGTCAAGACTTCGTCGTTCAGCCGACACCATGTCAACATCACCATGTGCAAGGCCAAGGCCAACGGCAATTACATGAATTCCATCCTCGCCCACCGCGAGGCGGAAATGGACGGCTACCAGGAAGCGCTGCTGCTGGATGTGGACGGTTTCGTCGCCGAGGGCTCCGGCGAGAACGTGTTCATCGTGCGCAACGGCAAACTCTACACACCGGATCTGACTTCCGCGCTGGAGGGCATCACCCGCGACACCATCCTGCAACTGGCCGGCGAACTGGGCATACCGGTGATCGAAAAACGCATTACCCGCGATGAAGTCTATTGCGCCGACGAAGCGTTCTTCACCGGCACCGCGGCGGAAGTCACACCGATCCGCGAACTCGACAACCGCGCCATCGGCAGCGGCGATCGCGGCCCGATCACGACCCAACTGCAAGCGCTGTATTTCGACTGCGTGCAGGGCCGATCGCCAAGCCACGCCGCTTGGCTGGCGCATCTTTGAGGCGCCCGCGATGAGCGCCAACAGCAACTCTTCCCAACGCATCGTCGAAGTCGGCGAGGCCGATCTGCCGCTGCATTGCCCGATGCCGACCGACAGCCTGTGGAACGGGCATCCGCGGGTTTTTCTGCCGATCCACGAACACGGCGAGTCGTTGTGCCCGTATTGTGGAACGCTTTACAAATTGCGTGGCTGGACCGGTCAGTCCGGGCACGGCCACTGAATCAGGAGCGCGCTGATGAAATCGTTTGCCTTGTTGATCCTGTCCGCCGTCAGCCTTTCGGTCGTGGCCCAAACCCCGGGTCAGATCACGCCGGATCAAATGCGCCATGCCATGCTGCAACAAGCGCAAGTGATGTCGGTGATGTTCGATCTGCGCAGCTCGAAAATGAGTTTCGACGACACCGTCAACGCCATCAAGTCCGGCGCGGAAAAACGTGGCTGGAAAGTCGGCGCGGTAGAGGACATGCAGGCCAAGATGCGCGAAGCGGGCGCCAAGGACGCCAAGCGCATGAAGCTGATCAACCTCTGCCCGGCCGGCGCCAACGAAAAAGTCTCCAAAGCGGGCGGCGGCAAGACACCCGCCCTGCCCTGCCGCGCCACCGTGTTCGACGGTCAGGACGGCAAGCTGTATGTCATGCGGATGAATCTGACCAACCTGTCCAAGACCCTGCAAGGCGATCTGGCCAAGGCCATGGCCGAAGTCGGCGCCGAAGAAGAAGCCCTGTACAAAGCCCTGTTCAATTAAGCCGCGCGTCCGAGCGCGGGACGCTCAAGCTGTGCGTGAATAGCGCGGTTGCTGACCTTGCGCCGCCTGTTTCAGATAGGCGTCGAAGTTCATCGCGATATTGCGCAGGAACAGACTGCCCAACTGGGTCACCACGATACGTCCGGGTTCCAGCTTGACCAGACCGTCGGCTTCCAGCGCCGGCAGTTCGGCCAGGCCGTCGGCAAACTTGTCGGCGAAGTCGATGCCCCATTCGGCGCCGAACGCCAGCGTATCCAGTTCCATGTCGCACATGATGCGGGTGATCAGTTCGCGCCGCAGATGGTCTTCCGGGGTCAACCGCAGGCCGCGCTCCACCGGCAGATGCCCGGCGGCGACCCGCTCCTGATATTGCTTGAGATTTTTCTCGTTCTGCATGTACACGTCACGCGTCTGGCTGATGCTGGAGGCGCCGAATGCATAGATGTCGCAATGCTTGTGGGTGGTGTAGCCCTGAAAATTGCGCCACAAGGTCTTGTTGCGCTGGGCTTTGACCATTTCGTCATCCGGCTTGGCGTAATGATCCATGCCGACGTTCTGATAACCCGCCGCGCCGAGCCGGTCGTGGATCAGTTGCTGCAAATCCAGACGGGTCGCGAAACTGGGCAGATCCGGCTCGTTGATCAGCTTCTGGTGTTTCTTCATCCACGGCACATGCGCGTAGGCGAAGATCGCGAAGCGGTCCGGTGCCCATTCCAGCACGCGGTCCAGCGTATGCGCGAAGCTGGCGGTGTTCTGATGCGGCAAGCCGACGATCAGATCCATGTTGATGCTGGCGAACCCCAGTTCGCGCGCCCAGCGATAGACCTGCTCGATCATCGCTTCCGGTTGCACCCGATTGACCGCCTTCTGCACGCGGGAATCCAGGTCCTGCACGCCCAACGACAGGCGATTGAAGCCGGACTCGCGCAGCGCCGCCAGATGTTCGCGGGTGAGTTCGCGCGGATCGGCCTCGCAGCCCATCTCGGCATCCGGCGCGATGCTGAAGCGGGCGCGGATCATCGCCATCAGACGACGGATGTCTTCCGGCTTGAGATAAGTCGGGGTGCCGCCACCGAAATGCACTTGCCGCACCAGGCGGTTCGGATCGGCAAGTTGCGCGACGCGGGTCATTTCCTGTTCCAGATGCTGGAGGTAGATCTCCGCCTTGCTGTACTCGTTGGTCGCCACCATGTTGCAACCGCAGTAATAGCAAAGCGTGTCGCAGAACGGGATGTGGGCATACAGCGACAAGCCGCGCGCCGGGTCCTGCGAGGTTTCCAGCTCGCGCAGCCAGTCCGTCTCGCTGAAATCGGTATGGAAATAAGGCGCCGTCGGATACGAGGTATAGCGCGGTCCCGGCTTGCTGTACTTCTCTAGAAGTGCGGTGAAATCGGACATGGAGGTCTCGTCGAAGGTTGTCCAATTGTAGGCGGGCTGGCGAAACACCGGCAAGGAGACGACCTGACCTGGATCAATTCGACGCTTGCCATATTAAGGAAACATTCGAACCAGTACGATTAGACCTCCCGAAAATTCAACATAGTTGATGAAATTTTGTCGGAGTTAGTATATCTTTCGTTATATAGATTTCGGTCGCTGCCGCGTTGTTGCTGACTCGGCAATTATCCTCGGGTCTGGCATGGTAGTTGCATATGCTTTTGTATTCGGGGCAGGGCCTCCCAACTAACCTCCCTGACCGCCGCAATGGCGGTTTTTCAAGCGGCATCGGTTTCCGATGCCGCTCTTTTTTTGTGCCTACGGTTCGTAAACCCGCTGCCTCGATTGATAATCCCGGCAAATAACGGAGCAGACCTTGCACGCCATCCCCGCTGAAATTTTCAAGGCCTACGATATACGCGGCATCGTGGGCGTCACGTTGACGGCCGACATCGTCAGCCAAATTGGTCAGGCTCTGGGCTCCGAGGCGCGCGATCGCCGGCAAAGCGACATCGTCATCGGTCGCGATGGCCGCCATTCCGGCGCCGAACTGTCCGCCGCCCTGGCGCGCGGGATTCAGCAATCCGGCATCAACGTCATCGACCTGGGCCGGGTCGCCACGCCGATGGCCTACTTTGCCGCGCAGCATCTGGGTTGCCAGTGCGCCGCGATGGTCACCGGGTCGCACAATCCACCGGATTACAACGGCATCAAGATGGTGCTGGCCGGCGAGACGCTATCCGGTGACGCCATTCAAAGCCTGCGCGGCAGAATCGAGGCGCAACGCTTTGCCAGCGGCAACGGCGGCTATCGGCGGCATGATATCGCCGTCGACTACATTCGGCGTATCGCCGACGACGTCAAATTGGCGCGACCGATCAACATCATCATCGATGCCGGCAACGGCGTCGCCGGTGATTTTGCGCCGCCCCTGTTTCGCGCTCTGGGCTGCGCGGTGGAGGAAATGTATTGCGAGGTCGATGGCGATTTCCCGCATCATCATCCCGACCCGTCGGTGCCCGCCAATCTCGACGACCTGATCGCCCGACTCAAGCTGGGCGATGCCGAAATCGGCATTGCCTTCGACGGTGACGGCGACCGCCTGGGCGTCGTGACGAAAGCGGGTCGCATCATTTTTCCGGACCGCCAATTGATGTTGTTCGCGGACGACGTACTTGCCCGCAATCCGGGCGCAACCGTGATCTTCGACGTCAAATCGAGCCGCAACCTGTTCCAGTGGATCAAGGATCGGGGTGGAATACCGTTGATGTGGAAAAGCGGCCATTCCCTGATCAAGGCCAAGATGCGCGAAACCGGCGCGCTGCTGGCCGGCGAAATGAGCGGCCATATCTTTTTCAAGGAGCGCTGGTACGGCTTCGACGATGGACTGTACGCCGGCGCGCGGCTGCTCGAATACCTGTCGCGCCAGACCGACCTCGACGCCTGCCTCGGGCAACTGCCGGATTCGCTCTGCACACCGGAAATCCACATCCCCATGCCCGAGGGACAAGCCCACCAACTGCTGGCAAAACTATGCCGGGAGACGCTGTTCGAAGACGCCATCGAAGTGATTCGGATCGATGGCCTGCGGGTCGAATATCCGCAAGGCTTTGGTTTGATCCGCGCGTCGAACACCACGCCGGGACTGGTGTTGCGCTTCGAAGCGGATAACCCCGAAACCCTGGCCTGGATACGGGAGAGATTCAACATGCTGTTGCCGGCGCCGGATCGCGCTTGCCTGTCGACGATTTGACAGCAGGTTGATATTTCGTCGAGTTTTTTTACACCGACCGCCCCCCATGCACCAAATGCGAGCAATTGAACTTTAGTTTCAATCACTTGCAAAGATGGCACGGATATTGCTGAAAATCTGTATGTCATGAATTTTCGACATTGGTCAAAGCGGGAGGGGTCCCATGAAATTCAAACTATTGATGCTTGCGTTGGCATTGTCGGCAACCGGAATTGCGACGGCGATGGTCAGCGCGGACGCTGATCGGTCAATCTCGGCGGATGCCGATGCCATAGCCGTCGTTCTGACGCCGGACGGCTACGCGCATGCCGCTTCCTTCAGCCATTTGTCGCAAGCTGGCGCGTCCTTCGGGATACCGGCCTTGGCGTTGATCGAGGAACACACGGCCAAGGCGAATCCAGATTCGGAATTCAGATCGCAAGCGCTCGCGGGTCGCTTCCTGCTCGCCGAATCCGACAGCCTGTCCGGCCTCCAAGTATTGGAACATCCACACGATTCGGCCTGGCGCCAGACTATGGCCTACAGCGCGGCGGTTACGGCAAGCAACGACATCACGCAGGATGGCTATTACAGCGCCGCTTTCCAACTGTCGCCACATGTTCCCGAACCGCAGACCTGGGCCATGCTGCTGGCCAGTCTGGGCCTGATCGGTTTGCAATTGCGTCGCGCCAATCGCGCCAGAATGGTCATCAACTGATCCATCTGACTGCATACGTCACGCCGGCTTGCGCCGGCGTTTGTTTTTCTAGAGATCGACTTCTACAGCTTGCCGGTGGCCCGCTTCTGCGTGGTTGCGCGCTATCATGCGTCCTGTTTTTTTGTACGCAAGAATCAATATGTCTACGCCTCTAGTCGGTCTCATCATGGGCAGCACCAGTGATTGGGACACGCTGAGCCAAGCCGCGACGCTGCTTGGTCAACTGTCGGTTCCGTTCGAAAAGCGCGTGGTCTCCGCGCATCGCACCCCGGATCTGTTGTTCGAATATGCCGCCGGCGCCGAATCGCGCGGCTTGCGCTGCATCATCGCCGGGGCCGGCGGCGCCGCCCATCTGCCCGGCATGGTCGCCGCCAAAACGCATCTGCCGGTGCTTGGCGTGCCGGTGATGTCGAAATTTCTTACCGGCCTCGACTCGCTATTGTCGATCGCGCAAATGCCGAAAGGCATTCCGGTCGCCACGTTTGCCGTCGGACCGGCGGGCGCCGCCAATGCCGCGCTGTTCGCGGCGGCCATGCTGTCCGCCGAGTTCCCGGAAATTCGCGCGCGGCTGCTGGAGTTTCGCCGCGCCCAGACCGAAACCGTGCTGGCCGCCACCCTGCCGGACAGCGCATCATGATCCTGCCCGGCGCAACACTCGGCGTGCTGGGCGGCGGCCAGCTTGGCCGCATGTTTACATTGGCCGCCAAAGTCATGGGCTATCGGGTGGTCGTACTCGACCCGGATCCGGCCAGTCCGGCTGGCGAATTGGCGGACATCCATCTGAAAGCCGATTACCGGGATGCCGTGGCGTTGCTGCGCATGGGTGATCTATGCGATGCGGTCACCACCGAATTCGAGAACGTCCCGGCCGCCAGCCTCGACATGCTGGCCAAACATTGCTTCGTCGCGCCGACCCCGGCAGCACTTGCGGTCGCTCAGGACCGGCTGGCGGAGAAGTCGCGCGCCCGCGAGTTCGGCTGCGACACCGCGCCGTTCGCCAATATCGAGTCGGCCGACGATCTGGCGCCGGCCTGGGAACGGATAGCCGCGCCGGCGCTGCTCAAGACCCGCCGCCTGGGCTATGACGGCAAGGGACAGGCGCGGGTCGGCAGCCTGGACGAATTGCGCGCCGCCTACGCCGAACTGGGCGGCGTGCCCTGTCTGCTGGAAGGCTTCCTGGCTTTGGAGCGCGAGGTCTCGGTAGTGCTGGCGCGCAACCAGGATGATGAAATCGCCTTTTTTCCCCTGGCGGAAAACCAGCATCGTCAGGGCATACTCGACATCAGCATCGTGCCGGCGCGGGTATCCGATAGCATCGCCAGTGATGCCCGTCGAATGGCCGCCGGCCTGGCGCACGGACTGGATTACGTCGGCGTCATGGCGGTGGAATTTTTCATCCTGTCCGACGGTCGCATCGTGTTCAACGAAATGGCGCCGCGTCCGCACAACAGCGGCCACTTCACGCTGGATGCCTGCGCCACCGATCAATTTCAGCAACAGGTGCGCGCATTGTGCGGTTTGCCGCTGGGCGATCCGCGACTGCTGTCGCCGGTGGTGATGGTGAATCTGCTGGGCGATGTCTGGCAACCCCTGCCCGACTGGGAAAAGCTGCTGCGGCGTCCGGGCGTGCAATTGCATCTGTATGGCAAAGCCGAGGCGCGCGCCGGCCGCAAGATGGGGCATTACAACTGTCTGGCCGAGACGCTGGACGCAGCGTTGCGTATCGCCCTGGATAGCCGCGCCGAATTAGGTATCGGCAACACTTAGCAGGTTGTCGAAAAACACTCCGTCACCCCAGCGCAGGCCGGGGTCCAGTGCAGTGGCCTCAATAAAGCTTGCCCCGGAATGGTTGTGTCCGGGGTCAACAGCTTCTGGACCCCGGCATACGCCGGGGTGACGGTAAATCAAAGAATTTCACGTTTTTCGACACCCTGTTAGGGCGCGTTCTTCAAGCTCAGCACCACCACCTTGCCCTTGTCATCCAGCGTGCGGATGCGCACCGGCAGCCAGTGACGATCCGGCGCCAGCCAGACATCCAGCGAACCATCGCCTTCACGGCTGCCGCGCAGATGCACGGTATCGACGCGATTCGCGCCGGAATTCAGCGTTTCCCGGTCGATGAAGCGAAACCGGTAGTCACGCAACTTCTTGCCATTGGTGACCGGCAAGATCCGATCAAAATCGTCCGCCTCGGCCACCAGCGCCAGATGGAAGGCAAAACTCAGCAAATCCTGGGTTTGCACCGGCAGGTCTACTTCACCGCCAGGCAAAATCAAGCGCTGGCGAGACCAGTCGAAGCGCACCGGTTTCTGGATGCGCTTGCCTTTCTGGCCCGAAAACAGCTCCGGTTGCAAGCCTCGCGCGTTTACCCGTCCCTCGCTGCGCTGGATGATCTTGCCGGTGACGAAGACGCCGGTAACGCCGGTCGCCTCGGCGACGCTGGTCAGCGCATAGCGCCCGTCGCGAACCCAGCCGCTATAGACCGACTGGCCGATGACGAAACCGTCCTCGCCGGATTGCACACTGAAATTCAGCTCGATGCGCTCCGGTAATTTGCGCGTCGCCTGTCGGATCGTCTCGCCACGGGGGGCGGGCGGCGGCGAATCCAGCGCGGCCAGCAGTGGCAGAGGCGGCAAAAACGCGGATGTCGGCGGATCAGGCGAGGATTCCGGCTCGGGCGTCACGCGGACAGCGGGCGACGCCGCGAGCGCTTCCGGCAATGACGGCGGCGCC
>JAGUXX010000061.1 GCA_020061585.1 Betaproteobacteria bacterium
CGAGGAAATCCTGCGCAAGATTCAGCATGCCCGTGAGGTCTTGGTGGCACAGAGTCAGCCCACCTAAATGTATAGGCATTTGTGAAACATAACACTAGGGTCTTCCCACAGGCTGCGGGCGGCATAGATCATGGTCAGGGTCTTGCCCGAGCCCTGGGTGTGCCAGATCAGGCCGCGCCGCTTTTCCGGCGGCAGGCTCAGGTCCGTTGCCCGGTTAAGGATATCGTGAACCGCCAGGTATTGCTGGTAGCGCACCACCACCTTTTCGGTCTTGCCGTCCTTGGTGACGAAGACGATGAAGTGGCGGATGAAATCCAGCAGGTTGCCCCGGTCGAACAGGCCGTAAAGCGAGACTTTCATCTCGTCGTATTCGTCGATCTCGTGCGGCCACGGTGTCGTGGCCCCAGTCTTCCAGCGAGAACGGCGGATTCATGATGACGCGGTCGAACTGCTTGAGGCGGTTTTCGGCGGTGAGGTGGCGCGGATCGCGCAGGCTGTCGCCCTGCTTGTGCTGCCAGACCGGGATGCCATGCAGGATCATGTTGATGCGCGAGATGTTGTAGGTGGTGACGTTGGATTCCTGGCCGTGCAGTTGAAGCTGGCGCACGTCGCCGCCGTGTTTCTTGACGTGGCGGATGCACTGCAACAACAGACCACCGGAGCCGCTGGCCCAGTCGCAAATGGACATGCCGGCCTTGGGTTGCAGCACCTCGGCCATCAGGAAGCCGACCTCGGCCGGGGTGTAGAACTCGCCGCTGGATTTGCCCGCTTTGCTGGCGAAGTTGCGGATCAGGTACTCGTAGGCGTTGCCGAACAGGTCGTCGGAGACGTGGGCGCGGTCGAAGGTCTGGCTGCTGAAGTGGTTGATCAGGTTGACCAGCTTGTCGCGCGGCAGCTCGTCCTGTTTGTTGAAGTCGATCTTGCCGGTGAGGATGCCGTCGAAATTGTTCTGCCGGTGGGCGTTGGCGCGCTCGATGGCCAGCATGGCGTCGTTGAGCGCCTGGCCGAGCAAGAATTTTGTCGTGCGCGCCACGCTGTTCCAGGCGGTGGCCTCGGGCACGATGAAGTGGTGGTTTTGCGGATCGCGCGCCAAGGCCAGCGCCTGTTCTTTCGGCATGCCGGCGGCGGTCAGGGTCGCGGCCTGGGTGCGGACTTCCTCGTCGAAACAGTCACTGATCCGCTTGTAGAACAGCAGCGCGAAGACGTAGCCACGAAATTCGGAATGGTCGGCATTGCCGCGCAGGATGTCGGCAGCCTTGTCGAGATAGCTTTCGAGCTCGCCCTGGGTCATGCGCCGGGTGGGGCGAATGACGATGGGCGATTCGAGGGTGCTGAGGAGTTCTTCGAGGTTCATTGTGGGTGTGATTTCCGCGCAAGGTGTTCTGCTTGGTGCAGGGTGCGAGCCGGCGCCAAAGGAAAAATTGTCTTGTGACAGCCACGTGCCGTTCCCGCCAGGTTGGTCGACTGATCCGGTGTGCCCCAATGGCAACCGGATTGGGCCAAAGTTGAGCCGGGCAATGCAAAACCTTGACACAGCCAGACCCTTGCGTGCACCCTTAGTCCGAGTTCACTGCCTATCGGCTTTGAACCTATCGAGGTTTCGGCCGCTGAACCCGCGTAGCGAATCAGCGGCCTTTGTCTTTTCTGGCCTCCGCTCATGGGCCAACTCCCAGCACTCGCAGGCAGCCCGCTCTGGACCAAACGGGCGAAGCCCTGATCTTGCCAATGCTGTTGTCGGCCTGATAGCAGGTCACAAAATTGGCTTTCAGCGAGCCATCCTGCTTCAGCCCCATTGCCACCACGACCACGAAATCCTCGTAGACCACGGCCACGCGGCGGGTCGAGTCGTATGCGCGCACAACCTTGTCCCATCCCTCGAAGAGTGCTGCCTGGGGATGCTCGAGCGTGGACTTGATCCAGTCGATGCGCTGGGCGCGCACAGGCGAAAAAGCATCCTTTCGGCCATCCCGCGCCGTGCTTTCGTAAAACATGTGGCCGAACTTGCTGGCTGCGAAATACACCCGTATGCCGTCGAAGGTTTGGATATTGCCGTGGCAGTAAACCCGTTCGTAATGGGTACGGTATTCAGCAGGGGTGACGTAGTGGACGAGAGGCGGCAATGCCATCACCAGCCCCCCTGCAGGCGGATTTTGAAGATGTTGAACTTCTCTTCGTTCTTGTGGGTGGGCGCCAGCGACCGACCGAGTGCAGATTCCAGCCGCTGCACCACGGCCACCTTGGCAGTGCTGTCACGCAGCGTAGCGTTGATGCGGCTGTTAGCGGCCCCCAAGAGCAGATCGCAAAGCTGAATCAGCACGACCTCGTTGGAATGAAGTGACTGGATGCTCTCGATTCCCGACGACAGGTTGGCACGCGTCAGACACCGCGCCAGGACAGGCAGACGCTTGGGGTCACGATTGCTTTTTACGTCGCAGAAGATCCGGTATTCGTTGAAGTCCAGAATCCAGTGATGCAATAGCTGGTAATAGAACTTGTAAAAACCGAGCTCACCATCGTTTTCGTGAAGCGCCAGATTCAGCTGCGTGTGATCAACCGCGATGCATCGGAAACGCAGGTTGTCGCCATAACTGACAAACAGATCGATCAGCTCTACGTAGAAGTCCAGGCGGTTCGGCGAGACTTTGCTCCACTTGATTTCACCCCAGGCCTGGTGACGCTCGCGCAGCGCGATGATGCGCGCTTTAATTTCGCCGCGTAGCGCAGCCGGCAACCACAGGCTGCCGATCATCAGATGACGCGCACGAGGGTGATCTGAAGTCAGTACATCAGGGTTGGCCTCGTCGCAGTAAACCTCGAACTTCATGCCTTATCTCCCTTGGGCGCGTTCAACACGATGAGGAACTCGGTCGCCAGCGCGACTGGCTCGATCTCTCGCACGTTCTTCTTCAATTCCACCAGGCCATATCCCTCCATCATCCGCAGCGTGCGCGACAGGTTCGGCACCTGACGCCCCGTGAGCTCGGCCAACTCTGTCAGCGATTTGGGCCGCTTGTCATGAATGAGGCTTAGCAGGATCTGGTTGTCCTCAGACAGTACCGCTGCCATTGTGGCCATCGAGGGAAACCAAACAGTTGGGGTCTCTTTGCCGGATGGCTGCGGCTCCATCTCTCCGGGTCGACGAATACCGACAACGCAGCGTTTCATCTCGGATGTCCTGAGTGGCATGGCATAGTTTTTCAGTTTATCAATGTGGCACAACCGCAGCCAGATTTTGATGAACAAGCTTGGCTTCCTGATCACCCAGCGCGTTCATGAGGGCGTCATCAATCACCCCACGGAGCCCACGATGAACGTCAAGCAAACCGCCCTCGACGCCTACCTCGCCCGCACTGCTGCCATCCGCGCAAAACTGGAACGGCTGCAACAACTCGCCGATGACCATTTCGGCCACGACCCCGATGCCATCGATTGGGGCCACGTCGGCGACCTCGGGCGGGTGGAGGCCGGGCTGGGCGAGTTGCTGGCGCTCTTCGGCGGCGACGACGAGTGATGACGCACACCCACCACTGGAGACCATCATGACCACGAAACTGACAACCACCCAGACCACCATCCTCGAAGCCGCTGCCGACCGCCCGGACGGCAACATCGAGCCCTTGCCTGCCAACCTGCGTGGCGGTGCACGCACCAAGGTCATCGAGGGACTGGTCGCCAAGGGCCTCATCGCCGGCACGCCCGGCCGATACCTGCTTACGAATGCCAGCTACGCCGCCGTCGGCAAACAGCGCCCGTCAGCAAGTGATGTCCAGAATCTGGACATCACCGATGGCCTCCAGGAACAGGAGACCATCCCACGCGCCATCCGCCCCGGCACCAAACTGGCAGGCCTCATCGACGCCCTGTGCCAACCTGGCGGCGCGACTGTCAACCAGATCATGGCCGACACCCAATGGCAGGCCCACACCGTTCGCGGTGCGATCTCCGGGATGGTGCGCAAGAAACTCGGCTACAACGTCGTGTCGGAGCGGGGGGCCGACGGCGACCGCCTATATAGAATTGCTTGAAGGCGCAGGCAAAGGGTGTCAGTTCAATCGACACCCTTTTGTTTCCGCCATCGCTGCAAACCTGCCGCCAAGGTTTGCACTTGGGTTTGCGCCCAGGTTCGCACACGTCACCGGCCAAGAGCCAGCACAGGGGCGGCCTCACGGGGCATTCGTCGTCGGCTGGGTGCGAACTGCAAACCCCTGCAAACCCAGGTTTGCACCCTGACGGTAGCAAAGCGCCGCGCTCTCGCCTCCCGTATGGGATGGTCGCCAGGAAGGACCCCTTCGCTTCCAGCGCCATTAACAATAGAGGGCGACCGTCACCACCTTCACCATCGCCACCGGACGGCGCTGGACGATCCTGGCTGTTTGGGCACCGGACTGGCAGACTGCCAAGATGCATCCCAAGCTGCTCACGCTCATCCTCGACACGCCTCTGGACAATCTCTTGGGCCTGCCGCAGGCCATCCAGATTGCCTACGCCGCGCGGGAAGCACTGTCGGCCTATACCCATCGGCAGTTGCAGCAACTGCTCGTCAGCATCAACGGCATGATCGAGGCCGCCGTCCAGGATCAACGCGCAAAGGCCGACGGAGAAATCATCACCCGCCAGGACGAGCGTGACCTGGAGTGGCTGGGCGATGCGATTTGTTATGAGCACCTGCTCGTGCCGGCTGGCATGGCCGAGGTCGATGAACGGGATTATTACCGTGTCCTGGCGCTCTACAAGCTCGGATGCGCGTTCAGCGACGCCTGGCAGGAGAACCGGATCGTTCTCACAGAATCCGCCGTCGCGGCCTTGATGGAAGCGCAGGAGGCCTGGCTCATGGCCGAACTGCTGCCCAAGCGGCGGCCTCTGAGTGAGGAAATCGCCGAGGCCTGGCACCACGGGCTGGCACCTGACCCTGAGGCCAGTAATGAGGTCAGGCAGGCACGAAGCCAGGCCGCCCAACATGCGGCGGACATCAGGCATGCCAACAACCGACAGGCCAAACAGCGCGCCTTGGTCCTCTATTTCGAGCATGATTATCCGACCATCGAAGATGCGGCGGCGACCATTGCCAGGCAGGTATTCCGGGCAACTGGCACGGTCCGGAACTGGATATTCGAAGCCCGACGTGCACGCGGTATGACTACCGAGTAGTTCAGGACTGTTCCCGCCGTCACGCTGCGAGTGGCGTGATCACGCTGCATGTAGCGTTTGTTTAAGTCTCTGTTTTTATGGCATTTAATGTTGAGCATCCCAAAACGACCACGGATGCTCGATATGAACTTCACCCGCCCAGCCCTGCCGGAAACCGGCTTCGTTCGACTCCCCCAGATTCTTGCCCTGATTCCCATCAGCCGTTCGGCTTGGTGGGCCGGCATCCGCGAGGGCAAATACCCTAAAGGCATCAAGCTCGGCAGCAAGACCACGGTCTGGCGTGCTGAGGACATCCGCGCGTTGATCAAGAACGGTCACTGAATCCAGGGAGCCGAGATGAACTCGCTGCGATTCGCACGCTTCGCATCCATTCGCATGACAACGATCCCAGCATTCATGCGGACTTTCGCGGGATTCGCAGAATTCGCACAGCGCATCCCTGAAATTGTGAATTGCCGTTTGGAGGGGTGCTAATGCTGGGCGTGGCAAGCAATCGACTGCCCGCTCCGGACTGGGCCCTGGGTGAACCGCCCATGCCACTGGTACGCGAGATGCCGGCGGCATCCCCCTTCCCGCATGAAGCCCTGGGAGATATTGGGGCAGCGGTGGTGGCACAGATGCATCGGGTCATCCAGGCACCCCTGGCCTTGATTGGCCAATCCATCCTGGCGGCGATGAACCAGGCCTGCCAGCCCTACGCAAACGTCTGCATCGACGGCCGCGTGTCGCCCCTGTCCGAGTACTTCCTGACCTTGGGGGAATCGGGAGAGCGCAAGTCGGCCGCCGACTCCTGGGCACTGGCCGGTGTACGCCAACACCAGCGCAACCTGATGGCCCAGTACGACCAGGACCGTGACAGCTTCGAGAAGGCGCAGGAGGTCTATGAAACCACGGCCAAGCGCATCCTGGCCGATAAGAAGCTCAGCCCGGAAGCCAAGCAGGCCCGTCTGGATGAGATCGAGAAACCCCAGGCGCCGGTAATGCCCTTGTTGATCGTCTCCGAACCCAGCAGCGAGGCGATCCAACGCCAGTTGATCATCGGCGAACCTTCCATCGGCCTGGTCAATGACGAGGGTGGTCAATTCCTGGGCGGCTTCGCCATGAGCCCCGAAAAACGCCTGGGCACCCTGACCACGCTGTCTCGCCTGTGGGACAGGGGCGAATTCGACCGGGTACGGGTGGGGGATGGCTCGGGCAGCTACTTCGGTCGGCGCCTGTGCCTGCACCTGATGGTGCAGCCCGCCGTGGCCGCCAGCCTCTTGGCCGATCCCCTGGCCCGTGAACAGGGTTTCCTGGCCCGCTGCCTGGTCAGCTATCCCAAGTCGACCGCCGGAAAGCGTACCTACGTTGAAGCCGACCTCAATGCCGCACCGGCGTACCAAGATTACGCCTGCCGCATTCAGGAACTGCTGACAGGGCAATGGCCCAAGGCCAACGACCACGAACTGGACCCACCGAACCTGTTCCTCAGTCCCGAGGCCAAGCGCACCTGGATTGCCATCTACAACGATCTGGAAACGGGGCTGGCACCAGAGGGAGCGTTTGCCACCGTGCGTTCACTGGCGTCCAAGGCGCCGGAGCACATCGCCCGCCTGGCCGGCACCTTCGCGGTGTTCGAGGGCGACGATGCGATTCACGAAGACCAGGTCGACCGGGCGCTGCAGCTGATGCTGCATTACCTGACGGAAGCCCAGCGGCTGTGGGGGGCGGGGCAAATCAAACCGGAACTCAAGCTCGCCCTGGAGCTTTTGCAATGGTTGCGCACCAAGGTGGGCCCGGGTCGCGTGATCGCCCTCGCCGACGTCTACCGCAAGGGGCCAGCTGCCATCCGCAGCGCGGCCGTGGCCCGAGGCGTGATGCGCATCTTGATGGAGCACGGCTGGGTCATCGCCGGTACGCACCCCAAGACCAAGGAAGCCTTCGAACTGGTGGAGCCCCGATGAAATCACGAATTTGGGGTGCGCACCGTGCGAATCCTGCGAATTCCGCGAAACCCCGCGCCCTGCCTGGCCTCGCCGCAGTGCGCAGCCTTGCGAATCGTGCGCATCGGCTTGGGCCGGTGTCCTCGTTTACTTCCATTCCGGCCTTCGTGCCGATCGCCACGCCGCCCGGCGCCCAGGGCGGCACCACCTTGGAGATCAATCCATGAATCTGCTTCCGAAACTCAAGAAAAAACAAACCGGCCATGTCGGTTTCAGCAACGAAACCCAGGACGGGAGTCTATTTGACGACCTGACGCCGTTAACCAACATGATCAAGCCGATGCGAAGCCGCATGGCGGAATATGACCATGCCATTCACGCCCTGGCCGTTGCCCGGGAACGGCTACGCGACTTGGCCGATGCGCCCCTGCCGGATATGGCGCTCACCGTGCAGCGGGAACTGATCGTGGCGATGGGAGATTCTGACGCGCTGGCCCGCTTTGATGCGGAGCACAACGAGTCCATGCAAGCCGAACTGAAGGCCCGTGAAACGGCAGAGCGTGATCGCACAGAACTGCCGGCGCGTATCAAGACACTGGAGGACCTGGTGCGGGGAATCGCCCGAAAGATGGCGGATGCTGATTGCGTCTGCGACATCGAGCGGGAGGCGGAACGGGTGTTCGAACCGTTCGCCCAACGCTTGATGGCAGCGGCCAGCCAGTACGTTGAGGTACTGCAAGCAGCAAAGACGGCCGCCCACACCTTGGAACAGGCTGTTTACGTCCGCGAGTACGACCTCTTTGCCGCATGTCAGAGCAAACATCAGCCGGAACTCTTCGCCGATTTTAAGGAAGGCATCCTGCCGGATACCTTGGCGGGTGTCGCCTGGGATGAAATCCGTGCACTCAATGACCGGGTGAAGGGGATCAACCAAGCACTCTCCACGCGGATGCAGCACGAGCTGGAGGCCAATGGACTCGGTGGAGACACGCTGCTGATCTACTTCCCGCCTGACGCTACCGATCCGCGCGGGCTCTATGCGCCCCAGCTGACCCGACGCGTGAGACGGCCACCTGATGCCGTGCCCCCCGGTTCCACCCTGGTCTGAGGGCATCGCTAACCACGATCAACCCTACTCCTTGTCCATGCAGTAACGCCCGCCGGCCCCTCCGAAAGACTCGGGGGGGGGGCGACACCACTACGGAGATAGCGATGGAATTCAAATCCAGCCAGTTCGACATGACCGATCCTTTCGCCCGGCATGAACACCTGGCCAAGGTGGTCGAACGGCATTGGTTGGCCATGCCGAAAGCGCGCCAACAGACAATCCTCGCCGACTACCTGTCGCCCGTCACGACGACGCAAACGAAGTGGGTCGAGACGCCGCTGCAGACCCGGCCCTTCCCGGTCGAGACGTGGCAGCCTGCTTCGGCCGCGCCAGTGTCTCAGCCGACAGTGATCTGCCGCCCGCGCCGTATCCGGCGGCCCTTGGCCAAACGTGAATGGTTGCTCCTGGTGGCCATGCGCCTGGCAAGCGAGCTACGTCGTTCGGCCCGCAAGCAGATATTCCACACGCTCAAAACTTCACGCCGGTTTCTGAGGCGGACGCTTCGTCGCCACCTCGCGCGACGAGGGTTCTGATCAACCTGCGTTCAAACCAACAGGGGGGGCACCACCCTGCTTTCAACCCCATTTATTGAGGATAACCCCATGACGAATTCTGACCCCTCCAGCGCGCAATGGATCGGCGCCGCCGACAACGAAATGATCCAACGCGTCCAGCAGTGGCTGGCGGATGGCCGCACCCTGGCCTGGCTCCCCATCCTCAGCCGCGAGAATTTCCCCGAAGTGTCGCCGGACATCCTCTATTACGCCGACCAATGCCCCGAGCGCCATGTCTGGTTTATCAAACAGGTGGATGACTTCCTCCAGATTCCTGACAGCATCACCGGTTGGCTGCTGCCCGAAGGCGACAAGGACACCGACATCGTGGTGGGGTTGTGGGAAGACAAACTGCATTTCCTCAAGGCCATCGACAAGCACACCGGGCAGCCGCAGTCGCTCCAGGACGGCAGGACGTGGGAGGAGGTCAATGCGGCCGACAATCAGGGGGCCGGGGTGTCGGCATGACGGGTTATGACTTGGCTTCTGCCCACCATAGCGCGTCCATGAACTCCCTCTCAACCAGGAGTTGTCGATGAAACTCTCCCTCTCAACCACCGCCCAGGTGGCGGCCCTGCCCACCCTGCTGCTGCCCGATCTGTGGCAACTGTGGGACCGCCATTTCTCCCGGCGGCCCAATCGGGTCAACCGCCGCTATCTGGAAGCGCGCCTGGCCTATCGTCTGCAGGAAATCGCCCACGGTGGCCTGCCACCGGAGGTCAAGGCGCATCTGGCCGACTGCGGTGAGCAGCATTCCAAAATCAAGGTCGGGCGCGGTCCCGAGGTTCGCCTGATGCCTGGCACCACGCTGCTCCGAGAATGGGATCGGCGCGAGTACCGCGTGACGGTCCTGCCCGACGGCCTCTATGAGCTGGACGGCAAGCGCTACAAAAGCCTGTCGGCGGCAGCGCGGGCCATCACCGGCACGCTTTGGTCGGGACCGGCGTTCTTCGGGGTCAAACAGAAAGGGGCGGGACGATGAGCGCGGTCATCACCAAGAAGCGCTGCGCGGTTTACTGCCGGGTGTCCACCGACGAGCGCCTGGACCAGTCCTTCAATTCCATCGATGCTCAGCGCGAATCCGGGCAGGCCTTCATCACCGCCCAGCGCGCCGAGGGCTGGATTCCGGTGGTGGACGACTATGACGACGGCGGGTTCTCTGGCGGCAATATGGATAGGCCCGCCCTCAAACGCCTGCTGGCCGACATTGATGCTGGCAAGGTCGATATCGTGGTGGTCTACAAGATCGACCGCCTGACCCGAAACCTGGCCGATTTCGCCAAGATGGTGGAAGTGTTCGATCAGCGCGGCGTCAGCTTCAGCGCCGTTACCCAGCAGATCAACTCGGCCACCTCGATGGGCCGGTTGATGCTGAATATCCTGCTGTCCTTCGCCCAGTTTGAGCGCGAAGTGACCGGCGAGCGTATCCGCGACAAGATCGCCGCCAGCAAGGCCAAGGGGATGTGGATGGGCGGGGTGGTGCCCCTGGGCTACCGGGTGGATGCCCGGCAACTGGTCGTCGAACCCGTCGAGGCAGGGAATGTGCGGCGCATCTTCGAACAGTTCGCCGCCTGCCGGTCTACCACCGACGTGGTGCGGTGGCTGGCGGCCGAGGGCATTACCAGCCGCAAGGGCACGCCCTTTACCAAGCAGGCGCTTTGGAAGCAGCTCAACAACCGCATCTATCTCGGCGAGGTCAGCCACAAGGGCAAACCCTATCCGGGCCAGCATGCCGCGATCATCGATTCGACGTTGTGGGACGCTGTTCAGGCGGTGTTCGCCGACAACGTGAATGCACGCCGAAGCGAAACCTGGGGAAAACGTGTCGATGATGCCCTGCTACGCGGCCTGCTCTTCACTGCCGATGGGGAACGCCTGTAGCCATCGTTTACCACCAAGGCCAACGGCAAGCGCTACCGCTACTACGTGCCGCGCCGGACCCTGCGCTACGGGGCGGACAGGCATCCTATCGGCATGCTGCCGGCAGACCCCATCGAGGCAATGGTGCTGGTCCAGGTGCATTCCGCCTTGAAGGCGCCGGAGGTGGTGCAGTCAGTCTGGAACCTGATGCGGGTACAGCATCCGGAACTGTCCGAGCCGCAAGTCGTGCTGCCGCTTTGCCAACTGGGACAGGTTTGGGCGCAACTGTTCCCGGCCGAGCAGCAACGCATCGTCCAGTTGCTGGTGGAACGGGTGACTCTCCAGGAGGAGGGCATTGAGATTCGCTGGCGCGAGATGGGCTGGCAGGCCCTGGCGGGAGAGATGCGGCCAGGCACGATCGGCGCGGAACTGATTGAACTGGAACAGGAGACCTTGGCATGAGCCGCATCTTTCAGGCTGGCGAGGCTATCCAGCCCACCTCGTTGACCACCTTCATCCCGATCCGCATCAAACGCAGTGGCGGGCGCAAAGTGGTGGTGCCGGCCTCCAACGATGCCGCCCCAGCACACGACGCGCCGATCCTCACGGCCCTGTCGCGGGCATTCCACTGGCAGCGTCTGCTCGACGAGGGGCGGGTCAAGAGCGGCACCGAGATCGCCCGGCGCGAGGGGTTGCATCACACAACGGTCAATGAACTGCTGCGGCTGACCTTGCTGTCTCCAGCCCTGGTGCGCGCCATCCTGGATGGCCGGCAACCGAAAACGCTGAGCCTGATCTGGTTGAAGAACAACGAATTGCCGGGGGACTGGGAGACGCAGCAGGCGTGGTTCGCAGGATTCGATGCGTAGTTCGATTTCCTCTCGCCAAGCATGGCTGCCAACGAACCGTCGCCCGGCAACCCGTGTGAAATCGGGGGTGTCGACCAGCGGGTAGCCACAGGTCAAATGGAGAAAAGAGAGGATTCCGGGTGCCGGAGGGCTGGAAAATACACCATTCGCCACAGTGGGCGACACCGCATCCAAGGCAGAACCCGCGCCAGCACTGGGGCCTCGGCGGACAACAAAAAAGCCAGCGCGAGGCTGGCTTTTGAATGGTGGTGGAGAGGATGAGGATCGAACTCACGACCTCCGCATTGCGAACGCGGCGCTCTCCCAGCTGAGCTACCCCCCCACATGAGGCGCGCAATATAGCAAAAAAGCCTGTCAGAGCATAGACGAACGGTTTTGCCGATAAGCGCGCCAGAGCAGCCAGATGCCGATCAGGATCATCGGCAGCGACAGCCATTGGCCCATGCTGAAGGTGTAGGACTGGCCGAAAATGCCGGCATCGGGGTTGCGGAAGAACTCGCCGACGCTGCGCAACACGCCATAGCCGATCAGAAAGGCGCCGGATACGGCGCCCACCGGGCGGGAGCGCGCCGAGTAGAACCACAGCAACAGAAAGAACAGCAGGCCTTCCATGCCGGCCTGATACAACTGCGACGGGTGGCGCGGCAGGCTGTCGACATGCGGGAAAATCATCGCCCAGGGCAGGCCGGGATCGGCGACGCGGCCCCAGAGTTCGCCGTTGATGAAGTTGCCGATGCGGCCAAACATCAAGCCGAGCGGCACCAGCGGGCCGACGAAATCGCCGACTTCGAGAAAACCGCGACCGGTTCTGCGGCCATGCCAGGCCAGCGCCAGCAGCACGCCGATCAGGCCGCCGTGAAACGACATGCCGCCTTTCCAGACCGCGAGTATTTCGGCGGGCTGGCTGAAGTAATAGGCCGGCTCGTAGAACAGCACCTGCCCGAGCCGACCGCCGATCACGACGCCAAGCACGCCCCAGAACAGCAGATCGTCGAGTTCCTGGTTGGTCCATCCGGATTCCGGCCGCCGACGGATGCGCAACCGGCCGAGCAGGATGAAGGCGGCGAAGGCGGCGACGTACATCAGACCATACCAGTGCACGTCGAGCGGGCCTAAGGAAATGGCGACGGGATCTATCCGAGGGAAGACGAGCATGATTCGAGCCTGGAAGGATGAGCCAGCGATTGCTGGGCTAAAATGCGGTGGATTATAGATACCAAGGTTGCAAATCATGCCTGAATACCGTTCCCGCACCACCACCCACGGCCGCAACATGGCGGGTGCCCGCGCGCTGTGGCGCGCCACCGGCATGAAGGATGGCGATTTCGACAAGCCGATCATCGCCATCGCCAACTCGTTCACCCAGTTTGTGCCCGGCCATGTGCATCTGAAGGACATGGGCCAACTGGTGGCGCGCGAGATCGAGGCGGCCGGCGGCGTGGCCAAGGAATTCAACACCATCGCGGTCGACGACGGCATCGCCATGGGCCACGGCGGCATGCTGTATTCGCTGCCCAGCCGCGATCTGATCGCCGATTCGGTGGAATACATGGTCAACGCGCATTGCGCCGACGCGCTGGTGTGCATTTCCAATTGCGACAAGATCACGCCCGGCATGCTCAACGCCGCGTTGCGCCTGAACATCCCGACGGTGTTTGTGTCCGGCGGGCCGATGGAAGCCGGCAAGGTGGTCTGGGGCAACAAGACGATCAAGCTGGACCTGGTCGATGCCATGGTGCAGGCCGCCGATTCGAAGTGCTCGGATGAAGAAGTCGAGGTCACCGAGCGTTCCGCCTGCCCGACCTGCGGTTCCTGTTCCGGCATGTTCACCGCCAATTCGATGAACTGTCTGACCGAGGCTTTGGGCTTGAGCCTGCCCGGCAACGGTTCACTGCTGGCCACGCACGCCGACCGCAAGGAGCTGTTCCTGCGCGCCGGTCGTTTGGTGGTCGATCTGGCCAAACGCTATTACGAGAAGGGCGACGCCAATGTCTTGCCGCGCGGCATCGCCACCTTCGAGGCGTTCGAGAACGCCGTGTGCCTGGACATCGCGATGGGCGGCTCGACCAACACCGTGTTGCATCTTCTGGCCGCCGCGCATGAGGCCGGCGTCAATTTCACGATGCGGGACATCGACCGGCTGTCGCGCGAAGTGCCCAACCTGGCGAAAGTCGCGCCGTCCACGCAGTTGTATCACATGGAAGACGTGCATCGCGCCGGCGGCGTCATGGCGATTCTGGGCGAACTGGACCGCGCCGGCCTGATCCACCGCGAATGTCATACCGTGCACAGCCGCACCCTGGGCGGTGCGCTGTCGACCTGGGATGTGATGCAGGCACACGACGTTTCCGTGTTCGACTTCTACAAGGCCGCGCCCGGCGGTGTGCCGACACAGGTGGCGTTCTCGCAGAACCGCCGCTTCCCGGAACTTGACTTGGACCGCGTCAATGGTTGCCTGCGCGACAAGACCCACGCCTATTCGCAGGATGGCGGCCTGGCCGTGCTGTACGGCAATCTGGCGCTGGACGGCTGCATCGTCAAGACCGCCGGCGTGGATGCCAGCATCCTCAAGTTCACCGGCCCGGCGCGCATCTTCGAAAGTCAGGACGCGGCGGTGGCGGCAATTCTGGCCGACGAGATTCGCGAAGGCGATGTGCTGGTGATTCGCTACGAAGGCCCGCGTGGCGGCCCGGGCATGCAGGAAATGCTCTACCCCACGTCTTATCTGAAATCGAAAGGCCTGGGCAAAGCCTGCGCGTTGATCACCGACGGGCGCTTCTCCGGCGGCACATCCGGCTTGAGCATCGGCCATGTCTCGCCGGAAGCGGCGGAAGGCGGCCTGATTGGTCTGGTGGAGGAAGGCGACAGCATCGAGATCGACATCCCGAATCGCGGCATCCGCGTCGCGCTGACCGATGAGGAACTGGCCGCCCGGCGCGGCGCGATGGAAGCCAGGGGCGCGCAGGCCTGGAAACCGGTCAATCGCGATCGCCCGGTATCCGCCGCGCTGCGCGCCTATGCCGCGATGACCACCAGCGCGGCGTTCGGCGCGGTGCGCGATGTGTCGCAGGTGGAACGGAAATAGGGGGTTGCCATGGGATTGCCGCAACGCAAATCGGAGGACACGACGCATTACACCTATGCCGACTACAAAAGTTGGCCGGAGGATGTGCGTTACCAGCTCATCGACGGCGAAGCATTTCTCATGTCACCGGCGCCTACAGTAGGGCATCAGACCGTGGTGCTTGAAGTGGCCAGCCAGGCACACGCGGCACTGAAAGGCACGCCTTGCCAAGTTTTGACGGCACCTTTGGATGTGCGTCTGCCCAAGGCCGAAGAAAGCGACGACCAGATCGACACTGTGGTGCAACCGGATATTCTGGTGATCTGCGATAAAGAAAAAATTGACCGACGTGGCGTGCGTGGCGCTCCGGACTGGGTCGTTGAAGTGCTATCACCTTCTACAGCGGGTCTTGATCATGTCAAAAAACGGCGGATTTACGAGCAGGCCGGGGTCCGCGAATACTGGCTGATTCAACCCATAGACCGCGTTCTGATCGTTTACAGACTCGGCAACGGCGAGAATGGCAAAACCGAAGGCGGCAAACCCGAATACGGCCGCCCCTACACCCAGGAACTCTCCGGCGAAACGCCGGTTGGCGTGCTGCAAGGCGTCACCATCCAATGGGATGAACTCGCCGCGCGTCTGCCGCAACCCGAGTACTGAACGCATGCGAATTTTCAATGCGCCGGAAGCGCAACCCGACGAGCCCGATCAGCAAGCGGATGACCCGCTACAACGATTTCGTAACTGGCGCGGGTTCATGGCCGCCGCCGTGGCGGTCAACCTGTTGTTCACCTATGGCATGTTGAACAACATGGGCGATACCGGCGTGGCGATCTGGTTCAAGGTACTGGTCTGGCTGCCGTTCAATGCCATCGCCACCGCGCTCTATCTGGTGTTCATGATCAAGCTGGGCAAGGCCAGTGCCGCCAACAACCAGACCGGCGGCCCGATCTATGCGCTGCTCAGCGTGTTCATGATCGGCGCCAACTGGATCATGCTGATCACCGCCTGACATCCATTCAACCACATCAAACTCACTCAACCGGAGCCCCCGCATGCCCCTCGCCGACCTCAACGCCCGTTTCGGCATTGCCGACCAACTCAAATTCATCGAAGGCCCAAATGGCCTGGTGTTTGCCGAGATCGACAACGCCCTCGGCACGTCCTACATCTGCCTGCAAGGCGCGCACATCACCACCTTCCGCCCCAAGGATCAGGCCGAACCGGTGATCTGGGTGTCCAAGTTCGCCAAATTCGCGCCGGGCAAATCGATCCGTGGCGGCGCGCCGGTGTGTTGGCCCTGGTTCGGCGCGCATGCCAGCGATGCCAGCCTCCCCGGCCACGGTTTCGCCCGCACGGTGATGTGGGAAGTCACGCATAGCGCGGCGTTGCCGACCGGCGAAACCGAAATCACCCTGGCCTTGCTGGAAACCGACCAGACCCGCGCTCAATGGCCGCACAAGACCCGCGTCGAACTCAACGTCAGCGTCGGTCACAGCCTGAAAGCCAGCCTCAACACCAGCAATCTGGGCGATACGCCTATCCAGATCGGCGAAGCGCTGCACACCTATTTCCAGATCAGCGATATCGAAGCGGTGCAGATAACCGGCCTGGAAAACACCACCTACCTCGACAAGGTCGGCGAGCCAACGCGCCGCGAACAAAGTGGCGCGATCAGCTTCAGCGGTGAAGTCGACCGGGTCTATGTCGATACCGAAACCACCTGCACTATCGTTGATCCGGCCTATGAGCGCCGCATCAAGATCGCCAAGACCGGTTCGCGCTCCACCGTGGTGTGGACGCCGTGGGAGGAAAAAGCCGACAGGATGGGCGACTTCGGCCCAGACGGCTGGCGCCAGATGGTGTGTGTGGAATCGGTCAATGCGCTGGAGAACGTGGTGACTGTCGCCGCCGGCGAAACGCATCGGATGACCGTGGAATACTCCGTGGAACCAATGTGAGCGTACAATGCGCGCCCCTAGCGCATTGATTTATTAGAGAAATGCAGCTTTTCGCCTGCGGCGTCAACCACCATACCGCTCCGGTCTCGATTCGTGAGCGGGTGGCCTTTCCGCCCGACATCCTGCCTAAAGCCCTGTCCGATGTGACCGGGACGCGGCGTATTGCGCGGGAAGCGGCGATTCTTTCGACCTGCAACCGCACCGAGATCTACTGCAACACGCAGGAACCGGAAAATGTGGCGGAATGGCTGGCCAACTTCCACGGCCTGCCGCCGCGCGACGTGAAGCCGTATCTGTATCTGCTGCCACAGCAGCAAGCCGCGAATCATGCCTTCCGTGTCGCCTCCGGGCTGGATTCGATGGTGTTGGGCGAAACCCAGATACTCGGCCAGATGAAACAGGCGGCGGACAAGGCGCACGATGCCGGCACCCTGGGCCTGCTGCTCAACAAACTGTTCCAGCGCACGTTCTCGGTGGCCAAGGAAGTCCGCACCGCCACCGAGATCGGCTCCAGCACGGTGTCGATGTCGGCCGCCGCGGTGACCCTGGCGGAGCGCATTTTCCCGTCTATTTCCGGTCAGGCCATATTGTTCATCGGCGCCGGTGAAATGATCGATCTGGTCGCCACCCACTTCGCCGCGCGCAACCCGCGCCGGCTGATGGTGATCAACCGCACCATCGAGCGCGCGCGCGATCTGGCCAACAAGTTCGGTGGCGAAGCGGCGGCGCTGAACAACCTGCCCGAGCTGCTGGCCGAATTCGACATCGTCGTCACCTCCACCGCCAGCCCGCTGCCCATCGTCGGTCTCGGCATGGTCGAGCGCGCCATCAAGCAGCGCAAACATCGGCCGATGTTCATGGTCGATCTGGCGGTGCCGCGCGACATCGAAGCCGAAGTCAGCCAACTCAACGACGTGTTCCTGTACACCGTCGACAACCTCGGCGAAGTCGTGCGCGCCGGCCAGGACAGCCGCCAATCGGCGGTGACCCAGGCCGAGGCGATCATCCAGGCGCGGGTCAACGAATTCATGCACTGGATGGACACGCGCCAGGCGGTGCCGGTGATCCGCTCGCTGCGCGACCACGGCGAACGCCTGCGTCGGCATGAAATGGAGAAGGCGCAGAAAGCCCTGGCCCGCGGCGAAAATCCTGCCGCGGTGCTGGAAGCCATGAGCCGTTGTCTGATGAACAAATTGCTGCACGAACCCAGCCACGCGCTGAATCAGGCCGGCGTCAATGAACGCGAAGAACTCGCCCGCCTGGTTTCGCATCTGTACAACCTGCACGGGGATGCGTGAAACGTGAAAAGTGACTCGCCGCTGCGCGGCTTGGTGAAAGGTGAGGGTCAACAGCGCGGGTGTCACCTTTCACAGTAGGCGCGAAGCGCCGCATCACACTTTTCACTTTTCACTTTTCACTTTTCACTTTTCACTTTTCACGCCTCACACCTCACGCCTCACGCCTCACGCCTCACGCCGCACATGAAACCCAGCCTGCAAAACAAGCTTCAGCAGCTCGCCTATCGCCTGGACGAGATCAGCGGCCTGCTGGCTGAGCAGAACGCCACGGCGGACATGGCGCAGTACCGCAAGCTGAACCAGGAGCACAGCGAGCTGACGCCGGTGGTCAAGCATTACCACGACTGGCAGCAGGCGCGGGCCGACCTGGCCACGGCGGAAGGTCTGCTGTCCGATCCCGAAATGAAGGCATACGCCCAGGACGAAATCGAAGCCGCCAAGCAGCGCTTGCTCGAACTCGATGCCGAATTGCAGATCCTGCTGCTGCCGCGCGACCCCAACGACGAACGCAATATCTTCCTGGAAATCCGCGCCGGCACCGGCGGCAACGAATCGGCGCTGTTCGCCGGCGACCTGTTCCGCATGTACGCCCGCTATGCCGAACGCCAGCGCTGGAAGGTGGAGGTGGTTTCGGCCAGTGACGGTGAGGTGGGCGGCTACAAGGAAGTCATCGCCAGAATCATCGGCAATGGCGCTTATTCAAAACTGAAGTTCGAGTCAGGCGGCCATCGCGTGCAACGCGTACCGGATACCGAAACCCAGGGTCGCATCCACACTTCCGCCTGTACCGTGGCGGTGATGCCGGAAGCCGACGCGGCGGCGGAAATCAGCATCAATCCGGCCGACCTGCGCATCGATACCTTCCGCGCCTCCGGCGCCGGCGGCCAGCATATCAACAAGACCGACTCGGCGATCCGCATTACCCATTTGCCGTCCGGTCTGGTGGTGGAATGCCAGGACGATCGCTCGCAGCACAAGAACAAGGCGCAGGCGTTGTCGGTATTGGCGGCGCGCCTGAAAGACCAGCAGGACCGCGAACAGCACGCCAAGGAAGCCAGCACCCGCAAGAGCCTGATCGGCAGCGGCGACCGCTCCGACCGCATTCGCACCTACAACTTCCCGCAAGGCCGGGTCACCGACCATCGCATCAACCTGACGCTGTACAAGATCGACGCGATCATGGAAGGCGGCCTCGATGAACTGATCGCCGCGCTGACCACCGAGCACCAGACCGAACTACTGGCGCAGTTGTCCGGCGAAGAATGAGCACTTCCGTCACCACCGCCGCCACTGTCGCCAAGCTGCTGGCTGACGCGACCACGCGGCTGGCGACCCATTTGGCGCTGGACAAACGCGAAGCGCGCATCGAGGCCCGCGTGCTGCTGGCGCATGCGCTCCAGGTCGATCTCGCCTGGCTGATCGCGCATGACCGCGATATACCCGCCGGCGCGCAACGCGACGCCATCGAAAGCCTGATCGAACGCCGCGCGGGTGGCGAGCCGATCGCCTACATCCTCGGCTGGCGCGAGTTTTATGGTCGCCGCTTCAAAGTTACACCCGATGTACTGATTCCCCGTCCGGAGACTGAATTGCTGGTCGAGGCGGCGCTGCATCGACTGCCGACAGATCGCATCGCCCGCATCCTCGATCTGGGCACCGGCAGCGGCTGCATCGCCATCACGCTGGCGCTGGAAGCGCCGGCGTGGCGAATCACGGCGGTCGACATCAACCCCGCGGCACTCGATGTCGCGGCGGACAACGCGGCTGAACTCGGCGCGCAAGTCGAATTTCTGCGGAGCAACTGGTTCACCGCCCTGCCTCCCCAAAAGTACGATCTGATCATCAGCAACCCGCCTTATATCGCCGCGAACGACGCGCATTTACGGCGCGGCGATCTGCCCCGAGAACCACGCGCCGCGCTTGCATCCGGACCGGATGGACTGGATGCCATCCGCCGCATCATCGCGCAAGCGGAGGCGTTTCTCGCGCCTGGGGGTCTGTTGATGCTGGAACATGGATGGGACCAAAGCCAATCGGTACAAACCTTGCTCGCTAATGCGGGGTATCGCGATACGCTATCGCTGTCCGACCTTGCCGGCGTGCGAAGAGTCGCCATAGGCGCCGGATTTTCGTCAACACTTGGCGCCTCCCCACCCGATACGCCATCGAATCGAACCTGGCAATGATCGCTTCGGAAAACATCAACACAGACTCCATCGTTTGGCGCATCGCCGATGATGCGCAACTGCAACTTCGTTATTGGGACGATGAATGCGTGCTGTATCACGGCGCTTCCGGCAATACGCATCGCTTGCCCGAACTGATCGGCCAAATGTTGGAGCAGCTCATGCACTCCGCCGCATCCATAACCACGCTGTCCGAATCCATAGATCTGCACGAGGATGATGTGAAAAACGCGCTGCATGAACTTGCCGGTCTGGGCATCACGCAAGTTGACCAATGAAACTGGGTGAACTCGACCGCGCGGCACTCGCCAAAAGGCTGCGGGATGGGCTGATTCTTGAGACCGGACCATTCAGAACCCGGATTTTTTCCCATGCCCCGGAAGTCATTGCCGGACTATCGCTGCTTTATAGTGACTTCACCGTGCATGCCGATGGCTTTTATGACTTTCATGTCAAGGTTGACCGTGTACGCGGACCGCGGCGCTTTTTTCACCCGCAGATCACCTTCAATTTTGACGGCATCGAACCCTTTACCCCTCTACCCGCCGATCACGCGTTTGCTTCACTGGAATGGGGATTGAACTGGTGCATCGCCGGCCATGCCCATCACTACCTGATGTTGCATGCCGCCGTGCTGGAGAAGAACGGGCGCGCCGTGATCTTGCCCGGTGATCCAGGCGCCGGTAAAAGCACGCTGACCGCCGCCCTCACCTTATCCGGATTCCGGCTGTTATCGGACGAATTGACACTGATAGATCGTGATGACGGGCTGCTGGTACCGCTTGCGAGACCCGTCAGTCTGAAAAATTCGTCGATCGACATCATCCGTGATTTTTCCTCTCAAGCCGTCTTGGGCGATGCCGCACACGACACGCACAAAGGCACTGTCTCGCACCTCAAACCCCCTGCTGAAAGTGTGCGCAGATCGAACGAAAAGGCCAAACCCGCTTTTATTGTCTTTCCGCGCTGGAAAGCGGATAGCGCAGCGAGACTGACGCATCACTCGAAGGCGGATGCTTTCATCCATGCGGCAAGACATTCATTCAACTACGAACTGCTGGGCAGCCTGGGTTACGACCTCAACGCCAACCTGATCGAAGCCAGCGAGTGCCACGATTTTGAATACTCGAAGCTGTCCGATGCGATACGCGTATTTTCGGAACTGATGCAATGAAACTGGTCGATTCAACCCTGCTGGCGGTATTGCGTGATCCGCTCAGCATGCGCCAGCTCAGCCAAGAAGAATGGACCTTGCTGGTTCGCCAGGGCCGTGCCGCCGGCCTGCTCGGCCGCTTGGGCGCCAGAGTCATCGAGCATGACATCCAAGCTGCAATTCCTGTACCCGCGTGGCGGCACATGCGGGCCATGCTCAGCATTGCCGACAAGCAACGGCGGGCCGTGCTTTGGGAGGTCAAGCAACTCTCGCGTGGATTGATCGAGGTCGACGCCCCCATTCTGCTGCTCAAAGGCGCGGCTTATGCCGCCGCGGGGCTGGCGCCGGCGGCCGGTCGCACATTCTCGGACATCGACATCATGGCCCCTAAAGCCGCGCTGCCGGAGATAGAAAAATACTTGATGCTGTCAGGCTGGGTCAGCGAAAAGCTGGACGAGTACGACCAACGCTACTACCGAAAATGGATGCATGAACTGCCGCCAATGACGCATCTCAGGCGTGGCACGAACCTCGATCTACACCACAACATATTGCCCGAAACCGCGCGCATCCAGACTCGCCCCGACCTGATTCTGGCGGCTTCCCAGCCTCTACCAGGGTTTCCCAATATTTACATCCCCAGTTCAGTCGACCAGGTATTGCATTCAGCCACCCACCTTTACCACGAGGGCGAGTGGGAACATGGCCTGCGCGATCTTTCAGACCTCGACTGCCTGCTTCGGGCCTATTCCAGCCAGCCGAATTTCTGGCATGACCTGATCGCGCGCGCCCGCGAACTCAATCTGACGGGTCCGCTCGGCCATGCCCTGAGTCATACCCGGGCGCTACTGAGCACGCCAATGCCTGAAACGATCGCGCGATTTGGCAACTCCGGCGGTCTGCGCGGAAAACTGATGGATAGCGTATTCGTCAACGGCATGGCCTCCGCGCACCCCAGCATGCGCCGCCCCGGCACTGGACTGGCCCAGTTGCTGCTGTATGTCCGCAGCCATTGGCTGCGCATGCCACTGCGACTGCTCGTGCCTCACCTGGCGCATAAAGCGATGAGCGGGAACAAAAAGGGCCAATCCGACTCCCTATCTCAAAAAGCTTGAAGCGGGTCTGGCGCTGCCATGACAGGCTTGTCGATATTTTTTACAGTGCCCGACACCGCCTCCTGAGTCATTGTCCTAGTCCGCTGATTTCAATAGAAAATGTAACCCGGGCATCATTCTTGCTTTGCAGTCCACCATACTGTATTCACCATGAGCGCTACAACCATGAACAACGAGACCGAAAACAAACCTATCGACATCAGCCGTCGCCGACTGACTAAAAGTGGTTTGGCGGCCCCTATCGTTCTGGCAACGCTTGCCAGCAAGAATGCTTTGGCGGCGCCCGCCTACCACTGCACCATCTCCGGGAAGCTATCCGGGGGTTCAACTCACTCGACTATCGATTCTTGTGATCTGGGTCCTACTGTCGCTGATCTCAAGGGTGGCGCTGGTTGGGGAAGCGTAAACAAGACCGCCGAGTTCAGAAGCGTCTTCACGGATGTTTATTGGAAGGACAGCGATGGAAATCTCCGGAATAAACCGTTGTCTCCCCCAATCTCGGGCCCAGGTGTATTTCCTGTTGCCGCCACCTTTAACGATGTGATTACCATTGATGGAACCGATTCCGGCAACCCGCCGCATGACGTTGAACTAGGCCGCTTGGCAATTGCCGTCTATGTCGGCTGGGTAGACAAGGGAGCCGACTATCCGCTGACGCTGGATCAAATTAAAAACATGTTCAGTTCCGCTTTTAATCAGACCAGTTATTCCTACCCGGATTCGATTAATCCCAAGACAACCCTGACTCGCGATCAAGTCGTCAGTTATTTCAAGTTCCTGACAGGCGAAACAACTGCCTGGTGACAGGATGATGCGTAATTGACTGGCGAATATTGGCTATTCGCTGATTCGCAAAAAACCCAGCCTGGTTTTAGCTGGGTTTTTTGTTTGTACCTTTCAGGTACGCAAAGAAAAAAGGCGACCAAAGCCGCCTTTTTGGGATGCGAGCAAACTCAAGCCTGCTTGTGATACCCCAGTACCACTTCAACTTCATTCTTCGATCCGAGTATCACCGGCACCCGTTGATGCAGATTTTCCGGGGTCATGTCGAGGATGCGTTCGTAGCCGGTTGACGACACGCCGCCAGCCTGTTCGACGATGAAGCTCATCGGATTGGCTTCATAAAGCAGACGCAGTTTGCCGGCCTTGCCCGGGTCCTTGGTGTCGCGCGGGTACATGAAGATGCCGCCGCGAGTCAGGATGCGATGCACTTCGGCGACCATCGAGGCGACCCAGCGCATGTTGAAATCACGGCCGCGCGGGCCGGTGCTGCCTTCCAGACATTCGGCCACGTAACGCTGCACCGGGGCTTCCCAGAAACGCTGGTTGGAGGCGTTGATGGCGAATTCCTTGGTGTCGGCGGGGATTTTCATGCCCGGATGGGTCAGGATGAACTCGCCGATATCGCGGTCCAGGGTGAAGCCGTTGACGCCGTGGCCGGTGGTCAGCACCAGCATGGTGGAGGAACCGTACAGCGCGTAGCCGGCGCAGACCTGCTTGACGCCGGGTTGCAGGAAATCGGCCGCCGTGGCGGCGCGGTTGGGCACCGGCGCGCGCAGGATGGAGAAAATGGTGCCGACGGAAATGTTGATGTCGACGTTGCTGGAGCCATCCAGGGGATCGAACACCATCAGGTACTTGCCGAGCGGGTACTGGGCCGGGATCGGGTAGACCTCGTCCATTTCTTCCGAAGCCATACCGGCCAGGTGTCCGGCCCATTCGTTGTTGCGGATCATCATTTCGTTGGTGATCACGTCCAGCTTCTTCTGCGTTTCGCCCTGCACGTTCTCGGTTTCCAGCGCGCCCATGACGCCGATCAGCGCGCCTTTGTTGACGGCGTTGGAGATGGTCTTGATGGCGGTGACGACATCGTTCAGCAGCGCGGTGAACTCGCCGGTGGCGCCGGCGATGTGGCGTTGTTCTTCGATGATGAATTGGGTAAGCGTGGTGCCGGTATGCATGTAGAGA
Source organism: Betaproteobacteria bacterium (assembly GCA_020061585.1). Classification (GTDB taxonomy): domain Bacteria; phylum Pseudomonadota; class Gammaproteobacteria; order Burkholderiales; family Thiobacillaceae; genus PFJX01. The sequence goes on from JAGUXX010000061.1 coordinate 24,210, forward strand.
CCCTTGGGAAATTTTTGAAGGCGTGATTTTACCGATTTACTGACTTTATCGGCACAGCAAAATTTTTTATTCGGAAGTCAGTTGATCGGACCGGGTGAAAGTCCAGCTTCGGGTAATGCCGAGAATATCCACCTTCTTGCGGATCTCTTCCGGAAAGCGCGGGAACGGCGCCGCCATTTCGACGATCTTGACCGCCGCCGCATCCAGCACTTTCGAGCCGGAGGAGCGCTCGATCTGGATCGACTCGATCTCGCCGGTGTCGAAAATATTCACCGTCAGCATCAAGGTGCCGTACAGGCTGTTGCGCTTGGCGGCTTCCGGGTAATTCAGGTTGCCGACCCGCTCGACCTTGATCCGCCAGTCCTCGACATACTGGGCGAAGGTGAATTCCTGCGCCCGCGCGCCGACGAACATCCGCCGCGGCCGTTTCTGGTATTCCTCGCGCTGCTGATCGATGCGCGCTTGCAGACGGGCCATTTCCAGGCTCCGCTCGGCCAGATCCATCGGCGCCGGATTCGGGCTGGGCGGTCGCGGTTCGGCTTCCGGCGCGGGCTGCCGCAGCGGCACCTGGTAATCCGAGTTGATCTGCCGCATCAGCGCCTTGGTCTTCTGTTCCAGCGCCTGTACACGCGCGTTGAATTCGGCTTCCGCCCTCATGAACTGGTCCTGTTCGGCGGCGGGCAGCGGCGATTTCGCCTGGCGGTCTTCATCGACATTGCCGCCGCCATCCAGATTGGCCTGCGCCAAAACATCCGCCTGCAAGGGTTTGGCCTGGGTCTTGGCGTTGACCAGCACGACGTCGATCGGCGGCGAGCTGTTCTCGAACAGCTTCGGGTTGGCGGGCGTAAAGGACAGACCGAAGATGAACAGCACATGCACGATCGCCGAGACCAGAATCGCATTGCCGAAGCTGGCGACCGAAGTGGCCAAAAACCCCAGCCAGACCTTGACCTCCGTCCCGAGACGCACGATCAGCATCGGGACGCCGGGCATTTCAGGCATAGTCCGGCGTGCTCGCGGCGGGTTCCTGCCGCACAAACCGACAGGTCAGATCGACATCGAGCAAATCGATATCGTCCAGCGCCACGCGGACCCGCTCGCCGGGATTCAGGGTCGGCGCGCCGACGACTTTGGCGACAAACGGCAAAGTGTCGAAGCGAATCAGATTTTCCCGCCAGACCGTGGCATCGAGCTCCCGCACATTTTCCTGAACCAGCCAGCGCAGACACCAGTAACGCTCCATGCCACGCTGGAATTCGTTGTAGGCGTCGTAGGCCAGTTCGAAATCGCGCACCGCCGCGAACAGCAGCGGGTCGTTGCCGGCATGCGGCGGCAGGGCATCGCCGGCGACGGCGAGAATCTGGCGTTGATTCAACAAATCGACATAGCGCCGCAACGGCGAGGTGCTCCAGGTGTAATGCGCAACGCCCAGACCTTCATGCGGCGCCGGTTTGAGCGTCATGCGCACCTTGCCACCGGTTTGGGCGCGATAGATGCCGGCCACGTTGCGATCCGCCAACATGCCACCCCAGCGGCTGTTGGCGAGAATCATCATCTCGGAAACCAGCTTGTCGATCGGGTTGCCGCGCACCCGGGTGCTGATCTCCACCCGCTCGCGGTCTTTTTCGCCGCTGATCTTGAACACGTAATCGTTGCGCTGGATCTGGTCCGCCTTGCCGCGCACCACTTCCAGATGGCGGGCGAAACCATACAGCCACTCAAGCTCACGGCGGAACGGATAATCCAGGCCGGCCTGGCCGATGCTCGCCTCGTTGAACAACGGTTCCAGCGTTTCATGGCGCAGGTTGGCGGCAATGCGGATCGAGTCGGCCTTGGTCGACAGGCTCTGGATCGCGTAATCCGGCCCGACTTCGACGTACAGCGACAGCGCCGGGCAATCGCGGTTTTCGGCCAGCGTGTACTGCGCGATCAGTTGTTCCGGCAGCATGGTGATCTTTTCACCCGGCATATAGATGGTCGACAGCCGCGTCGCGGCCAGCTTGTCCAGATCCGATCCGGGGGTGATGCCCAGCGCCGGCGCGGCGATGTGGATGCCGACCCGCACCGAGCCGTCGGCGCGGAAGATCACCGAAAACGCGTCGTCGATCTCGGTGGTGGATGCATCGTCGATACTGAACGCCGGCGCATCGCCGGCCGGCAGGTCGGGCGGCGGCAACGGCGCGGCCAACGCCGGAAACGCCAGGCCGCGCGGGAAATGCGTCAGCAGAAAAGCCTGGCGGTGATATTCCAGACTGGAAGGAATCGCGCCGCATTTGTCCAGTAGCCGCACCGGCGACAAATTGGTTTCCGCGCAGGCATCCGACAGTGCCTTGAATTCAAGACTGTTCTTGTCCGGCTTGTGCGCCAGTTCGAACGCCTTGGCGCGTATCGTCTCCGGCAATTCGCCGCGCGCCAGCATCGCCACCCACTCGGCGCGCAACGCCGCCTCGCGCGCCTTGCGCTCCAGGCCCAGCTTGGCGGCGGCCAGGGTTTCCGCCGGCGCGGCCTTGTAACGTCCCTTGCCCTTCTTCTGGAAATAGATCGGCGACTGGTGCAAGGCCAGGACGATGGCGGCGGATTCCGGCGCAGTCGGCTGGTGGCCGTAATAGTCCCGCGCCAACGTCTCGAAGCCGAACTCGGCGTCGCCGGCCACCTCCCACAGAAAATCCAGGTCGAGCTCTTCGCGCAGCGTCCGCGCGCCGTCCATCACTTGCGCCGGCGCCGGGGCGGCATAGCGCAGCAGCACATGCGCGGCCTTCAGCTTGCCGCGTTTGCCGTGCTGGGATTCGATCTGCAACGAACTGTCGTTGTCGGCCAGGATGCTGCCGGCCTTGATATCGCCGTCTTCTTCGTAAAGCAAAAACATGTATGGCTACCCGCATGCCCTTGTTCAGGCTGCATCAAAGTGAAAATCAAAAAGCCAGAATGGCGGGAACGTAATCGATGAAGCGTGTAAAACCGTGATCGCCGCCTTGCAGCACGATCTGCTCGGCGCCGGCGTAAAAGGCCACCGCCTCGCGGTAGTCGAGCACGGCGTCGCCGGTTTCGGCCAGCAACAGATAGCGCTCCGGGCGGCTGATCGCGGCGACCGCGTAGCGATTCAATTCCGCCGCATGCTCGGCGCTGAACACATACTGCTCGCCGCTATGCCAATTCTGCTGGGCTTGTCCGATCTGTCCGGCCAACTTGCTATGGCAGGCCACGCACGGATTGACCAGTATCGCCTTGAGTCCGTGTTGTTCCGCCAGCCAGGTGGCATAAAAGCCGCCCAGTGAACTGCCGATCAGTTTGACCGGCGCCGTGCTGGAGCCGATCAGGTCTTCCAGCAAGCGCATCGCCTCCGCCGGCCGATGCGGCAGATCCGGGCAGACATAGGCTTCGCCCAAACCGCGCTGGCTGAGCCAAGCGCCCAGATCGCGCGCCTTGCCCGAACTTGAGGAACTATTGAAACCGTGGATGTAAAGCAGCATGGGACGTATCGGCAAAGACAGGATCGGGCATTTTAGCGGGCTTGGGCGACATCGACCGAACTCGGTTGTATCGCGCTCAGCCAGACCACCAATTGATCCAGCACCAGACCGCTGGCCTGTCCCAGGGCGACCGCCGCCGATGCGGCATCCTCGCTCGCCAGCGGCGCCTGCGCCGCGAACGCGCGTTGTGCGATCAACCGCGCGCCGCCGCGCTCGACCAGTTCGGCCTCCAGCCGGATGCGCGCCAATCCAGGCGTCGTCGTGGCATCGTGAAAGAAATCCAGCAAGCGGAAGTTCAACTGGAAATCGCCGCGCACGCCGGACGCCAGGGGCACCACGCCGGCATACAGTCCGCTGGCCAGCAGGCGTTGGCGCAGCAGCGCTTGCAATTGCTTGGGGGGCGCTTCGGTCCACAACGCATACTGGTAATACGCCCGCGTGCCGGCGGCGCGGCTGTAGACCAGGCGCGGATTTTGCGCGAACACGCTGGCTTCGGTATCGCGCAGCAACAGCAGCGGCCGCCGTGTATCGGTCGGAATCGCCTGGCCTGAGTCCTCAGATGCCGAGCCCGGCGCCTGCAGAACATGGTAGCTGATCGCCTGAGTGCGCGCGCCGGGCAGACTGCATCCGGCCAGCGCCAGCAACAAGACCAGCAAAGAAATTGTTTTGCCCATGGTCATTGCTCCCCCGGACCCAGCTCGGCCTTGTGCGGTCCATAGAGCAGCCGTGCCGGATCGGCAAACTCGATGCTGGAGGTTTGCAGCGTATCGCTGGAGGTGCGCAACGCCTGCGCCGTGGCTTGAATTTCCTGCACGCCCAGATCGACACTCAGTCGCAAGCGGCTTTGCATGTCCCGCATGCCGTTATCCACGCCGCTCAAGGTACCCCGCGCGGCGTCGAGAACCGACGCCGCCTCGCCGGCCAACGCGTCGAAGCGCAGCCCGACCTGTTGCAACTGTTGACCGCCTTCACGCAACAGCAGCGCGCCGTCCCGCAGCATCGGGGTGACCTCCGCGCCGACGCTGTCCAGCCGCAGCG
>JAGUXX010000333.1 GCA_020061585.1 Betaproteobacteria bacterium
ACATCCACGATTCGATGGCCGGTTTCATCGATATGGGGATGAACGAATACCAGCTGAACGGCATCGGCCTGACGAAGTTCCGTACCGTGTTCAAAGGCAGCGATTAGGCCGCACTGAAGTATCCTGGCCGAAATCCGTGTGTGCAGTACCGCGAATCCGACTACGCCTGCGTCTCCCGCCTGCTCGCCGAGGAAGGTGGAATTTACGGCATTTTGGATGGCATTGCGCCTACTCGTTGCGGCGGAGACCGGGTGCGTTTTGACGCCGACAAGTTCCCAAGAGCTTGTTGCGGATACCCGGCATGGCTATGCTTCATTGACCGAGCAATACCAATGCCGAACATCAACAGAGAATCCGCATGAAAAACCACTGGGTACGCGAGCATTTCGCCGCCGGACAGGTCATCTTCAATGAAGGCGATATCGGTCAGGACGCCTATCTGATCGAACACGGCAAGATCAACATCACGTCGCAACGCGGTGAGCAAATCAAGATACTGGCGACCATCGATCAGGGCGACCTGTTCGGCGAAATCGCGCTGATCGACAACATGACCCGCACCGCCTCGGCGATAGCCGCCGAGGATGCGACGTTGATCCGCATCTCGCGCGATCTGGTGGTCAGCAAACTGAAGCATGCCGATCCGCTGCTGTCGCACATCCTGCAAATCATCGTCGATCGCTACCGCGCGGCGCTGGGCGCGACTCAGCAAAGCGGCGAAATCCGCTCCGAGGACGGACTGCACAAATTGCGCGACTACGCCGTCAATCAGATCAAGATCGCGCAAAATCTCAGCGACGCGCTGACCAACAGCGAGTTCGAGCTGCATTACCAACCGGTGGTCTATCTCGACGACGGACGTCTGGGCGGCTTTGAAGCCTTGATCCGCTGGAACCAGCCGAATGTCGGTTTCATCTCGCCGCTCGGCTTCATCGGCGTGGCCGAAGACTGCGGCCTGATCGTGCCGATCGGCCGCTGGGTGCTGTCGACGGCGCTGAGCGCGCTGACCCAGTTCCAGAGCGCCATGGATCGTCTGCATCCAAATCAGGCGCCGCTGTTCATGAGCATCAATGTATCGGCGCGGCAATTGCAGGAATTCGGCGAAATAGACGAACTATCCGCCCTGATCCGCGCCTCCGGCATCGATCCGGCGCGGATCAAGCTGGAAGTCACCGAAAGCGCCTTGATCGAGCATCCCGAAACCGCCGTGCTGGCTTTGCGCCAGCTCAAGGAACTGGGCGTGCTGCTGGCGATCGACGATTTCGGCACCGGCTATTCATCGCTCAGCTATCTCAGCATGTTCCCGCTCGACACCCTGAAAATCGACCAATCCTTCGTCGCCACGATGCTCGAAAGCGAAGGCAGCATGCGCATCACCCGGGCAATCGCCGGTCTGGCGCGCGACCTGGGCATGAACTGCATCGCCGAAGGCATCGAGCATGCCGGCGACATCGCCGCCCTGCGCGAAATGCAATGCGAGTTCGGTCAGGGTTACCACTACTCGAAACCGCGCAATCACGCCAGCCTGCTGGAATACATCGAACTGCATGGCGCCGGCCGGCAAGCTTGATTCGGCACCCTCGCAACATCACTTCTTCAGATTGCGCAGCCAGTCGTTCGACACACTCTGCGCCGCCTTGATCTGCTCCGGCAGCATTTTTTCCGACTGCATTTTCAGCCAGTCGCCGGCCACCGCATGACCGTCGCGCACCGCCAGATCGAACCAGGCATAAGCCCGCACCGGGTCCTGAGCGACCGCCTGCCCGCGGCTATACAACTGGCCCAAGGCGAAATAGGCGTCGGCCATGCCCTGCTCGGCGGCTTTCATGTACCACTGATAGGCCGCCGCGAAATCCACCTCCGCGCCCTGGCCCTGCTCGATCATCATGCCGACCTGAAACTGCGCCAGCGGGTCGCCCTGCTCGGCAAGCGGCTTGAACAGACTGAACGCCTTCGGATAATCGGCGCAGCCATAGACATGCACCGCCTTGTCGTAATCGGTTTCGGCCAGTGCCGACAGCGCGAACGACAGGCCGATCGCCGCCAGGGAAATTCGCAAGGGGATTTTCATGATCCGCGCTCCTCAATGTTGAAACAGGATTGTCATACCGGGCAGCGCGACTGAGCAACAGGCCGATTCAGATGCGTATTGGCCGATCCGACAATTCATTGCGGTCATCGGCATCGCCCAGCCGCGGAAAATGCCTGACCAACAGTTCATGGATCCGCTCGATGCCGGTCAGCGCGCCGGCCTCGAACGCATTGCCGGCAAACAACACCTCCATCTCATGACAGATAGCCCGCCATTGCGCCGCGCTGACGCAAGTGTTGAAACCGCGATCGGCGATGATTTCCACATCGCGATCGGCCAGCAGCACATAGACCAGCACGCCATTGTTGGCCTCGGTATCCCACACCCCCAGTTGGGCGAACATCGCCACGGCGCGCTGGCGCGCCGACACGTCGCGCAGCAGCGGCAACACATCCAGCGCGCCCTCCACGGCGAAGCGGATTTCGCCGCGATGCCCGGCCTCGGAAGCGGTCACCGCGGCCTCGATACGATCCATCACGCGGTCGGGGAAGCATCGCCCAACCCACCAGCGCGGATAGAGCAAATGTCTGAATAGCCGTTTGATACGCATGTTCACCTCCTACCAGCGCCCGGATGCGCCACCGCCGCCAAAGCCGCCACCGCCACCACCGAACCCGCCTCCGCGGCCGCCACCAAAACCGCCACCGCCACCGCCTATACGGCCGCCACCAACACCGCCGCCGACCGAAAACACCATGGCGATAATCGCCAGCACCAGCGCCCCGATCAAGGTACCCATAACCAGCCAGCCACCGACGAAAGCCAGCGCGCCAGCCACGCCGGCGCCGACCAGTCGACCGAAAAAGTTGCGCAACAGCAACCCGCTCAACAACGCCGGCAACAGCACCAGGGAACTCTCATCGCTGCCGCCGGTAGCGCTATCCGGCTGTGGTTTCGACTGAGCCGCCGGCGCTGGCAACGGCTCGCCATCGACCAGCCCGATCAGCGCATCAACGCCGGCATCGATGCCGCCGGCGACATCACCGCGCTGCAAATGCGGCGTGATGACTTCGGCGATCACCCGCTTGGCGATGGCATCCGGAATGGCGCCTTCCAGGCCGCGCCCGACCTCGATGCGCAGCGTCCGGTCGCGCATCGCCACCAGCAGCAACACACCATCATCGATGTCCTTGCGGCCCAATCGCCAGGCCTCGACGACACGTATCGAGAATTGCGCGATGTCCTCCGGCTGCGTGCTGTCGACGATCAGCACCGCGATCTGGCTGCCCTTGGCCTGCTCGAACGCCGCCAGCTTCGCCTCCAGCGCGGCGCGCGCCGGCGCCTGCAGCGCCCC
>JAGUXX010000181.1 GCA_020061585.1 Betaproteobacteria bacterium
CGCAGGCCTACGACGAGGCGCGCGGCGCCGAGACCAGCCCGCCGCCGGCGGCGCTGAGCCATGCGCTGGTCGATATTTACACGACGCTGACCCAGCAGAATCGCGAGCTGTTGTTGACCAACCGCGATCTCGATGCCAGCCGCGCGCAGATTCAGCAGCACAACGCCAATCTGGAGGGCATGGTGCGACAGCGCACCGCGCAACTCGAACAACTGGCCGACGATCTGCGTCAGGCGCGCGATGCCGCCGAGGCCGGCAGCCGCGCGAAAAGCCGCTTCCTGGGCACCATGAGCCATGAATTGCGCACCCCGATGAACGCCATCCTGGGCTATTCGCGGATGCTGCGCGACACCGGCCTGCCGTCCGGCGAGCGCGATCTGGCGCGGCGCATCGTCGACGCCTCGGACCATCTGCTGGAATTGATCAACGGCGTGGTCGAATTTTCACGTCTGGATGAGGGCGAGGCCGCGCCGCGGAAAACCGCGTTCCAGCCGCAAAGTCTGCTGCGCGAGGCCAGCCGGCGGGCCTTCGCGGTCGCCGCCGACAAGGGTTTGAAAACCTTGATCGAGGTCGACCCGCGCTTGCCGCCGGCGCTGCTCGGCGCCGCCGACCTGATCACGCGCATCCTCGCCCAGTTCGCCGACAACGCGGTCAAGTTCACCCGCCATGGCGGCGTCCGGCTGCGCGCCCAACGCATCGAACCCGACCCGGCGGGGGCGACAGACGAACGACTCGTTAGGCTGCGCTTCGCGGTGGAAGACAGCGGCATCGGCATCGCCAAGTCCGATCAGGCCAAGCTGTTCCAGGCATTTACCCAACTCGACGACCGCCCGGATCGGCAATTCGAGGGTATCGGCCTCGGGCTGGCGCTGGCGCGGCGGTTTGCCGACAAGCTGGGCGGCCGGGTCGGAGTCGACAGCGCGCCGGGCAAGGGCAGCCGGTTCTGGCTGGAACTGGATCTGGCGCCGGGCGCGACGCCGGCCAATCCAGCCGCCGAGCCGGCGGCGACGATCGCGCCGGTATTGGTCGCGGCGTCGATGGACGGCGAACCGAGTGATGAATTACGCGCCGAACTGGCGCGCATCGAACAATACCTGCTCGCCTATGACACCCGCGCCGGCCAGATCCTGCGCGATATCGCGCCCCGCCTGCGGCCGGTGTGGGGTGGACGAGTCGATGAACTGGAACGCCTGATCGCGGCTTTCGACTACGATCAGGCGCTGCAATTGCTCAAATTACCCAACCCGCGTTGAACCGACGGAGTTTCAAGACATGACGGCGCAACCCACACTGCTGATCGTCGACGATCAGCCGGAAAATCTGGCGGTTCTGTCCGCCCTGTTGCAACCGCATTATCTGGTGCGCGCCGCGCGCTCCGGCGAGCAGGCTTTGCGCGCCGCCGTGTCGCAGCCGACGCCGGATCTGCTGCTGCTGGATGTGATGATGCCGGAGCTGGATGGCTACGCGGTGCTGGAGAAACTGCGCGCCAACCCGCTCACCGCCGGCATTCCGGTGATCTTCATTACCGCGCTGGCGGCGGAAGAGGACGAACAGAAGGGTTTCGAGCGCGGCGCGGTGGACTACATCACCAAACCGATCAAGCCGGCCACGGTGCTGGCGCGGGTGCGCACCCATCTGGCGCTGAAACAGGCCCAGGATAGACTCGCCGACCAGAACACCGAACTGGAGAAACAGGTGGCGCAACGCACGCTGGCGTTGAAGCAGACGCTGGAACAACTCGAATCCAGCCATGACACGTTGAAGAAAACCCATTTCGGCACGCTGATGGCGATCAGTCAGTTGGCCGGCCTGCGCGGCGCGGCGATTCCCGAGCATGCCCGCCGGGTCGCCGGCGTCGCTCGCCAGGTCGCCGCGCGGTTGGGCTGCGCGGCCGGCGAGGCGCAGGAAATCTTCATCGCCGCCCTGTTGCACGATGTCGGCAAGATCGGCTTTCCCGATGGTCTGTTCGACAAGCCGCTGAGCGGCTTGAGCGGCGAAAGCCTGTATGCCTGGCGCCGGCATCCCGCCGACGGCGCCGATGTGATCGCGCGCATCGCCGGTTTGAGCGACATCGCCGGCATGGTGCGCGCGCATCATGAACTGTTCGATGGATCGGGCTTTCCGGATGGCCTCAGCGGCCTGAACATTCCGCTCGGCGCGCGCATCATCGGCCCGATCAGCGATTATGAGGATCTCAAGAGCGGCGCGATGACGCAGTTGCCGATGACCGCCAAGCAAAGCTGCATGTATTTGATGGAAGGCGCCGGCTCACGCTACGACCCGAGCGTGATCGAGGCGCTGGAGCCGATCCTGTCGGCGGAAGGCAAGTTCGAAATCGACGAAATACTGGTCCAGGTCAAGCATCTGCACGACGGCATGACGCTGACCCGCGACGTGCTGCATCCCAAGGGCTTTGTGCTGCTGTCGCGCGGCAGCGAGCTGACGCGTCGCCTGATCGATCAACTGGTGGCGGTCGAACAGCAGACCAGCGTCGCCCTCAAAGTGCATGTGCAGCGCAAGATCCCGGCGGTTCAGCAGACCTGAACCGGCCCGCTACAGATTCAGCAGAATCTCGCGTTCCTGGGGCGAGGGCTCGAAGCCGCGGGTTTCGTAATGCTGGAAGATGGCGTCGACCACCTGTTGCGGTTCGTCGATGACTTGAATCAGCTCCATGTCGGCCGCGCCGATCATGCCTTCGCCGACCAGCCGATCGCGAAACCAGTCCACCAGGCCGCCCCAGAAGCTGGACTGCACCAGGATGATCGGAATGCGCGGCGTCTTGCCGGTCTGCACCAGGGTCAGCGCCTCCATCAACTCGTCCAGCGTGCCGAAGCCGCCCGGCATCACCACATAGGCGCTGGCGAACTTGACGAACATCACCTTGCGCGCGAAGAAATGGCGGAAGGTCTGGCTGACATCCTGATATGGATTGGCATGCTGCTCGTGCGGCAACTGGATGTTCAAGCCGACGCTGGGCGATTTGCCGAAGAACGCCCCCTTGTTGGCCGCTTCCATGACGCCGGGGCCGCCGCCGGAGATGACCGCGAAACCGGCATCCGACAACTTGCGGGAAATGCTCTCGGTGAGCATGTAGTAAGCGGAATCCGGCGCGATGCGGGCGCTGCCGAAGATGCTCACCGCCGGCCGGATCGGCGCCAGTCGCTCGGTAGCCTCGACGAACTCGGACATGATCTCGAACATCCGCCACGATTCGCGCGCCGACAGGTGGGCTTCGTGGCCGCCGCCGGGATCGGACAGGTGCGGCAGTTTGGGTTTGCTCATGGTGGGGGCGGAAACGGAAAGACACGCCGATTCTATCCGCAGTCCCCCTGAACCTTGAACCCTGAACCTTGAACCCTGAACCTTGAACCCTGAACCTTGAACCCTGAACCTTGAACCTTGAACCTTGAACCTTGAACCTTGATTCCTCAGCCGCTCAACGTCGCCAGCCGCTTGGCGACCAACCCAGCGGCGTCCGGGAAGGCCTCGACCGGCACCGGCCGCGAGAAAAAATAGCCTTGCGCGTAGTGGCAGCCCATATTCCGCAAGTCCCGCGCCTGATCGAGCAGTTCGACGCCCTCGGCGACGATTTCCAGACCCAGGCTGCGCCCATGGCGATGATCGCGCTGACCAGGGTGTTTTCATTGTTGCCTTGGCGCATGTCGCGCACGAAGGACTTGTCGATTTTCAGCGTGTCCACCGGGAACTGCTTGAGGTAGGACAACGAGGAATAGCCGGTGCCGAAGTCGTCGAGATAGACGCGGAAACCCGATGCGTGCACCGCGCTCAGCCAGCGCAGCGATTTGTCGATGTCGCCGAGCATCACGCCTTCGGTGATTTCCAGCGCCAGCCGGCCGGGCGAGACGCCGTAATGTTCGGTCACCTCGCGCAGTTTGGCCGGCGACAAGCCGTCCGGTATCTGCCGCCCGGAGACGTTCAGCGACAACGTGTAATCCAGGCCCTGTTGTTGCCAGGCAAGCAACTGTCGGCAGGCGGCGTCGAGCATGAACAGGCCGATATCGACGATCAGGCCGGTTTTTTCCGCCAGGGGAATGAAGCTGTCCGGCGATGTCAGGCCGCGCGTCGGATGATTCCAGCGCAACAAGGCTTCGGCGCCGCTCAGGCAATTGCCGCGCAAGTCGACGATGGGTTGCAGGAACAGCGCGAACTCCTGGTTGCGCAGCGCGCCGCGCAGGTCGTTTTCCAGTTGGCGGCGCTGTTCCGCCGATTCGGACAGGACAGGATCGAAGAATACATGCGCATTGCCACCGGCCGATTTGGCGCTGTCCATCGCCAGTTCGGCCTGGCGCAACAGATTCGGGATGTTGTTGGCGTCATGCGGGAAGATGGTGATGCCGATGCTGGCGTGCAGATTGACCGGCGCGCCGTCGACGAAATAGGTTTGCCGCAGCGCGTGCATGATGCGGCTGGCGATCATGTCGGCGACTTCTCCGCGGGTGATGTCATTGAGGATGATGCCGAAGTTGTCCGCCGACAGACGCGCCACGCAGTCGTCGCTTTTGACGCAGCCGGACAGGCGGCTGGTAACGGTCTGGAGTATGTTGTCGCCGGCCATCAAGCCCATACCCTCGTTGATGCGTCGGAAGTCATCCAGGTTCAGCAACAACAGACTGAAGCCGCCGGATTGGCTGTAGTCGTATTGCCGCACCAGCGTTTGCAGGCGTTGTTCCAGGCCCAGGCGGTTGACCAGGCCGGTCAGCGTATCGGTCACCGCCAGTTGCCTGGCCGATGCTTCCGCCTCTTTCAGATGGCTGATGTTGTGCACCACGCCTTGCAGCAGGTTGTCGCCCACCGGACTCAGCACGATGTTGATCCAATGCCGCACGCCATCCCGTTCGTGGATCAGCAGATCTTCGGTCATCGCGCTGTTCTCGCGTAGCGCGGCGCGGATCATCCCGGTCATTCGTTCCGGGCTGTCCCAGTTCAGCAGCGAGATGTGCAGCCAGGTGTATTCGTCATCGCCGCTCTGCGGGTCGATTTTGAACAGGCGCGCGAATGCCGGATTCCAGGACGACAGCGTGCCGGCGCCGTCGACGATGAACAGTCCGGATTCGGCATTGTTGAAAATCGCGTGGTACTTGCGTTCGTCGATTTCGCGTTGCACGCGCAACTGGTGTTCCGCCGCCAGGGCGCCGACCAGCCGATCCGACAAGGCGTTGATGTCGATCACCAGTTGGCCGATTTCACTGCCGGCATGCCGGCGCGGCGTCGCCAGCCGCTCGCCGGCGGTCGGGTCCATGGCGTGCAGGCGGTCGGAGATGGCCTTGATCGGGCGGACGATGTACAGCAACATGATCACCGCCATGGCGACCGCGACCATGCCCAACTGCCAGGCCAATTGCAGCGCCGCGAACCAGACTTCTTCCCGGATCCGCGCCGCGATGACTTGCGGGTCGGGCTGCAGCAGGATTTCTCCGACCTTCTGGTGGTTGTCGAACGGGGAAAAAATCGCCCGCCGCAGCGCCGGCGGCCCGTCGCCGGCATGGCGGCGTTGGTCGGCGAGCAGTTCCGGGTCGGCGAAAATCCGCACCCCCAGCACATCGGAATTGCTCAGCAAACCCTCGGCAAGCTCGCCGGCCAGGGTGGCATCGCGGGCGAAACAGGCGACCCTGAGGGTGCTTTCCACGGTGTCCAGCAGTTCGTTGAGACGGGTTTGCGTGATCTGGTGCGCGTGCTGGCTGGTTGTCCGCGCGGTGTAGGCGATGGCCGCCAGGCCGGCCAGCAGCGATGCGAGGATGACCACCAGCGTCGAACGCATCAGCAAGCCGCGGCTATGCAGCGGAGTCAGCGGGACAAGATCGGCGGACTTCATGGGCTGAACTCCAGGACGATGCGAAACCGCTTGTCGATCTGGCCACGCTCCAGATAGGCGATGGCGTCGGGATTGCCGGCCAACAGCGTGGCGACTTCCTGGCTACTGAAGGTTCGCCAGGGCGGCGTGGTTTTGCCGGAAAAGATCAGCCGCGACCAGTAGGCGTTGATTTCGGTTAAATCCTTGTTCACCAGCTTGCGGTAGAACTCGGCGCGCAATGCGCTGCTCTCCGGCTGGTCGATCGGCATGGCGGTGCCGCCACCGGGAAGTCCGCGGTAGCGGCCGAGAAAGATATTGGTGACTTGGTCCCGGCTAAGCCGTTCAATGCCGCTGCGCGCGTTGACCACTACGACGGCATCGGCGCTGGCCAATTCGGCCAGGCCAAGCAGGCCGATCAGCAGGGGCAGTGTCAGCGCATGCATGGTGATTCAGAACACGAAGTCCAATGCCAGGCTGTAGACGGTCATGTCGCCATCCCAGCCGGGCCGGACGTGCTTGAACAGGAACAACGAGTCCGGTTCGCCGCGTATCCAGTCCACCTGCGCTTTCAGCGCCAGGTTGCGGGCCAGATCCCAGCGGCCGCCCAGGGTCGTGGTGAACTGGTCCATATGGCTTTGCGCAACCAGCGCCAGCGTGATTGCGTCGACCCCGGGTATCGGGCTGCTCGGCAGAGGATCCCTGGAGGTCAGGCTGCGCGAATACCCGACATAGGGGGTTAGCTTGCCGAGGCGATAGGACGCCAACAGGTAGCCTGCCCTGGAGTCGGCATAGGCCGGACTGTCCTGCGCGATCCGGTTGAGCATCAGTTGCAGATTCAACGGTCCGCTGTCGTAGACCAGGCCGATCGAACTGAAACGCGCCCAGCGGTCTTGCATGGCCATTTCGGGGACCAGCGTCAGATAGGGCACGCCCGACAACGGATCGCCAAGCTGTTGCAACAGCAAGTCGGTTGGCGTTTCATGATTGAAGCGGACTCCGGCATGGCTGATGCGGAATTGCCAGTCGTTTCGGCGAAAATCCAGAAAACCGCCGGCCAGCAGCGTGCCACGTTGATTCCATTCAAGACCCGGCGAAAACGGCGCGCGTTCCGGTGATCGGCCGGCAAACAGTTTGCCGTTGAGCAGGCCTTGGGCGACAGGCCAGGTTCCGCTCAGATCCAGCCCGTCGATGTAGGAAAACACCAGGGAACCATAAAAATCCGGTGGTGGCCGCACACTGATGTTGGAGAAGCCGACCAGGCGTGAATCACCCAGCATGTAGAACTCGGTTCCCAGACGGCCGACGCGCAGGGCAATCTCCGGCAGCACCTCGTGGCGCAGAAATGCCCAGGTCAGTTCCGGGTCATAGGGGTCTTCGCCATGCTCGCGAGTGACCGCCTGCACCACCGCTTCGGTGCGCGGGCCGAAGCGGTAATTGGCCTGGATGCCGAGCAGGCTGTCGACCTTGCCGGTCCAGTTCGCCCCGGCGCCGCGGGCTTGCGACAGATCGCGGACGTATTCGGCGCGGTCGTTTTGATCGGTGCGGCTGATGCCCAGCGTGCCGAAGCCGTGCAGACTGAACCCGGGTTTTTCCCAATCGACGACATCGCTCGCCCAAGCGCGCGGACAAATCAGCAGCAGGCCGACCAATGCGCCGATCAATGTCCGCTTCCCGAGTCGCGGCGTCTCGTCACCCCGGTTTGCTGCGCGCGTGCTGAGCATGGCTCGTTCACTCCCTGTGCTATTGATTTATAGCGAAAATCGCCGACGATTGCAGAGACAAATGTCTTCTTAACGCTGGTTCGCGCGCCTGTCGAGCCTGGTCTCGGCGGCACTACAATGGCGCGATCCACCTCACCGCCACGCCCATGACCGCCACCCTGCTGCTCGTCGATGGCTCCAGCTATCTCTACCGCGCATTCCATGCTCTGCCCGATCTGCGCAACCCGGAAGGCCTGCCGACCGGCGCGATGTACGGCGTCATCAACATGCTGAAAAAGCTGCGTCGCGACTACCCGAGCGCCTATGCCGCCTGCGTGTTCGATGCCAAGGGCAAGACCTTTCGTGACGACTGGTATCCCGAATACAAGGCCAATCGCCCGTCGATGCCGGACGATCTGGTCAGCCAGATCGCGCCCCTGCATGACGCGGTGCGGGCGCTGGGCTGGCCGCTGTTGATGGTCGACGGCGTCGAGGCGGACGATGTGATCGGCACGTTGACCCGTCAGGCCGAGGCCGCCGGCATGCGGGCGGTGGTGTCGACCGGCGACAAGGATCTGGCGCAACTGGTCACGCCCCAGGTGACGTTGATCAACACCATGACCAACGAGGTGCTCGACGAAGCCGGCGTGCTGGCCAAGTTCGGCGTGCCGCCGGCGCGCATCGTCGACTACCTGACGCTGATCGGCGACACGGTGGACAACGTCCCCGGCGTGCCCAAGGTCGGCCCCAAGACCGCCGTCAAGTGGCTGGCGGAATTCGGCGATCTGGATGCGCTGATGGCGCGCGCCGGCGAGATCAAGGGGGCGGTCGGCGAGAACCTGCGCAATGCGCTGGACTGGCTGCCGATGGGACGGCGGCTGATCACCGTGGATTGCGCCGTCGAGTTGCCGCTGCGCCTGGAACAACTGGACTGGAAGCCGGAAGACCGCGCCAGCCTGGCCGAGCTGTTCGCCAAATACAACTTCCGCACCTGGCTGCGGGAGATTCAGGGCACGGAAAGTAGCCCGGATCCAGCGCGGCGGAATCCGGGGATTGTGTCAGCGGCGGCGTCCCCGGATTCCGCCAGGCTGCATCCGGGCTACGTAAATCCCGCCGAGCGCCATTACGAAACCATCCTCGATGCAGCGACGTTGGAACGCTGGATGGACAAGCTGCTGGCCGCCGAACTGGTCTGCATCGATAGCGAAACCACCAGCCTGGACCCGATGACGGCGCAACTGGTCGGCCTGTCGTTCAGCGTCGCGGCCGGCGAGGCGGCCTATTTGCCGCTGGCGCATCGCTATGCCGGCGCGCCGGCGCAATTGCCGTTGGCGCCAACCCTGGCCCAGCTCAAGCCGCTGCTCGAAGACGCCGGCCGGCCCAAGGTCGGCCAGAACCTGAAATACGACTGGCATGTGCTGATGAACCACGGCATCGATCTGCGCGGCATCGCGCATGACACGCTGTTGCAAAGCTATGTGCTGGAAGCCCACGAGCGGCACGACATGGACACCCTGGCGGCGCGCCATCTGGGCGAAACGACCATCAAGTACGAAGCGGTCTGCGGCAAGGGCGCCGGCCAGATCGGCTTCGACCAGGTCGATGTCGAGCGCGCCGGCGCCTACGCGGCGGAGGATGCCGACATCACGCTGCGCCTGCATCTGCATCTGTTCCCGGCGCTCGGCGCCGAAGCGCGACTGGCGAGCGTGTACCGCGATATCGAAATGCCCTTGCTGCCGATCCTGGCCAAGATCGAGCGCACCGGCGTCAAGCTCGACGCCGACCTGCTGCGCGCCCACTCCGCGACGCTGGCGCGCGGCATGCTGGAACTGGAAGCCAAGGCGCATCAGGCCGCCGGCCAGCCGTTCAACCTGAATTCGCCGAAACAACTGGGGGACATCCTGTTCAACCAGCTCGGCCTGCAACCGAGGAAGAAAACCCCCGGCGGCGCGCCCTCGACCAACGAGGACGCGTTGCAGGAGCTGGCGCTGGATCACCCCTTGCCGAAACTGATCCTCGACTATCGCGGCCTGGCGAAATTGAAATCGACCTATACCGACAAGCTGCCGGCGCTGGTCAACCCGGTAACCGGCCGGATCCATACCACCTACTCGCAAGCCGTGGCGGTAACCGGGCGGCTGTCCAGCAACGATCCCAACCTGCAGAACATTCCGGTGCGCAGCGCCGAGGGACGCAAGATCCGCGAGGCGTTCATCGCCGAACCGGGGCATGTCATCGTCTCCGCTGATTACTCGCAGATCGAGCTGCGCATCATGGCGCATCTGTCCGCCGATGCCAGCCTGCTGCAAGCCTTCGCCGCCGACGCCGACATCCATGCCGCCACCGCCGCCGAGGTGCAGGGCGTGGCGCTGGAAGCGGTGACGCCGGACATGCGGCGGATGGCGAAGGCGGTCAATTTCGGGCTGATCTACGGCATGTCGGCGTTCGGTCTGGCGGCGCAACTGAACATCGAGCGCGGCGCCGCGCAGCTTTATATCGACCGGTATTTCGCGCGCTATCCCGGCGTGCTGGAATACATGAATCGCACCCGCGACCAGGCCCGGCAACTGGGTTATGTCGAAACCCTGTTCGGCCGCCGCCTGTATCTGCCGGATATACGCGCCGCCGGCCCGCGCCGCCAGGGCGCCGAACGCGCCGCGATCAACGCGCCGATGCAGGGCACCGCCGCCGATCTGATCAAACTGGCGATGATCAGCGTGCAGGGCTGGCTGGACGCCGACGGCCTGGGCGCGCGGCTGATCATGCAGGTGCACGACGAACTGGTGCTGGAAGTGCCCGAGTCAGAACTGCCAAGCGTGCGCGCCGAACTGCCGCGACGAATGTGCGGCGTGGCGCAACTGCGGGTGCCGTTGAAGGCGGAAGTCGGCGTGGGCGCGAACTGGGAGGCGGCGCACTAAGGGGCTGTCCATGAATAAGCTGGGCGATTATGGGTGTGCTGGTGGGATGCGATGCAAGGCGCCGGCCGCGCAGCATGGTCATTCCCTGCAAGCGGACGGTAACGTGGCAGCGCGCCCACCAGTGCAGTCCAGAATGTCCAGCTTATTCATGGACAGCCCCTAAGCCGCGCCACCGGTTCAGACCGGGTTTTGCACGATCACCGTTTGCCCCGGCATCGGCGCCGGGAATCCGGCGGCGGCGAGCGACTCGCGAATGCAGCGATTGCCGTCGAAATAGACCTGCCAGTAGTGATCGGTATGGCAGAACGGGCGCACCGCCAGCACCGGTCCGACCAGATTGAAATCGAGGATTTCGACTTCGACGGCGGGCTCCTTCAACACATTCGGAATCGCGGCGATCTTTTCACGCAGCAGCAGCATCGCCGCGACATGGTCGGCGGAGCCGGCCAACTGGCATTTCAGTTCCACTCGACGGTAGGCATTGGCGCTGAAATTCTGGATGGTGTCGCCGAATATCCTTGCATTGCCGACCAGGGTCAGCACGTTGTCCGGCGTGTCCAGCG
Source organism: Betaproteobacteria bacterium (assembly GCA_020061585.1). GTDB lineage: Bacteria > Pseudomonadota > Gammaproteobacteria > Burkholderiales > Thiobacillaceae > PFJX01. The sequence goes on from JAGUXX010000181.1 coordinate 10,994, forward strand.
CGCTGGCGAACAGGCCGATTTCCTTGACCGTGCCGGTGATGCCGCCGACGGTGACGAAATCGCCGACCTTGAACGGTTTGAGCACGATCAGGAAAGCGCCCGCCGCGAAATTCGACAGCAAACCGCCCCAGGCCGCGCCGATGGCGATGCCGACACCAGCGACCAGCGCCGCGAAGCTGGTGGTCTCGACACCGAAATAGCCCAATATGGCGACGACCAGCACGATATTCAGCGTGATGGCGACAAAACTGCCGATATAGCGCATCAAGGTCGGATCGACTTTCTGCCGTCCCAGAGCGCCCTGCAACAAGCGCCCGGTAAAGCTTATCAACCAGCGACCGACGATCCAGAACACGATGGCGGCAAGCACCTTGAAACCGGCGTCGGTGGCGTATTGCAGGACTAGATCGGAATATTGCTGTAGCGAGTTTTGCATGATGACTCCTGACGAATGGCGGGAATATAACGGCGCCGCGAGCGCAACCGGCGATGCGCGCCGGGCCGAATAGTGCGCAAACTTCATTGGAATTTCCAGGCAGGCATCGGCGCGACAGGCTCCTAGCCGGCGCGATGCCGCGCATCCGTCCGCTTGTTGCGGGGCAACATCCTCTGTTAGCATGCCCGCCATGTACAGAATTCCTCGGCACTTTTATCGATTTACCCCGCAGCCTCCGGCGGCCGGGATAATTTGACGACGACTGTGTAGACGCTAACGCGCGAATAACCCCCTTGAAAACCGCCAGCCCGCTGGCGGTTTTTCGTTTCGGGTTGGCACCTTTGGAGCAGCAAAATGGCACACATCCGCACCGACGACACCCGCATCGAACAAAGCGACGAATTGCTCGCGCCGATGCAGATCATGCGCGAGCTCAAGGCGAGCGACGCCGCGCTGAACACCACTTATCAGGCCCGCCTGCAGATCCATGACGTGTTGCGCGGCGCCGATGACCGGCTGGTCGTGGTGGTCGGTCCGTGTTCGATACACGACACCGTAGCCGCCTTGGAATACGCCGCCCGGCTGAAACCGTTGGCGACGGAACTGCAAGCCGAGCTGATCGTGGTGATGCGGGTCTATTTCGAAAAGCCGCGCACCACGGTGGGCTGGAAGGGATTGATCAACGATCCGCACATGGACGAGAGCTTCGACATCAACGAAGGCATGCGGCTGGCGCGCAAGCTGCTGCTCGACATCAACGAACTGGGGCTGCCCTGCGGTACCGAGTTCCTCGACCTGATTTCGCCGCAGTACATCGCCGATCTGGTGTCCTGGGGGGCGATCGGCGCGCGCACCACCGAATCGCAATCGCACCGGCAACTGGCTTCCGGCCTGTCGTGTCCGGTCGGCTTCAAGAACGGCACCGACGGCGGGGTCAAGATGGCGGTCGACGCGATCAAGGCGGCCATTTCGCGACATCACTTCGTGTCGATCACCAAATCCGGCCATGTCGCGGTGTTCAAGACCGCCGGCAACGAAGATTGCCACATCATTTTGCGTGGCGGCAAAGCGCCCAATTACGATGCCGCCAGCGTCAATTCGGCATGCAAGGACCTGGCTGACGCCAATTTGCGGCAATTGGTGATGATCGACTTCTCGCACGCCAATTCGAGCAAGAAATTCGAACGCCAGGTCGATGTCGGCCAGGATGTCGCCCGGCAACTCGCCGCCGGCGACCAACGCATTTTCGGGGTGATGATCGAAAGCCATCTCAACCCCGGTCGGCAGGACCTGGTGCCGGGCAAACCGCTGGCGCACGGGGTTTCGGTCACCGATGCCTGTATCGGCTGGGATGCCACCGAGCCGCTGCTGCGCGAGCTCGCCGAAGCGGTGCGCGCGCGGCGTCTGGTGGCGCCCAACGAAGACGATTGAGACGCGCTTTGCGCCGATAGGCTAGAATTCGCGGCGGCGGGCCTCCCCGCATGGCTAAGCCGTGAATCTGGTCAGGTCCGGAAGGAAGCAGCCACAGCGGCTGATGCCAGTGCCGGGGGTCAGGCTCGCCACCTCCCGAATTCCTGAATGTCGAGGTGCTCAGCATGAACCAGGCTGCACTATTCTCCAGCGTTTGCCAACGCGCCATCGCCCTCGTGATCGGCCTTGCCGCCACCTCCGCCGCGCACGCCCTTAGCGGCGCCGGGGTGGAACTCGGGCACGGCAACGACGACACCGACATCGCCCGAATCTCGGCGCGTTGGGACTGGGACCGGCGCTGGAGTCTCGGCCGCGGTTGGATTGCCGGCGGTTTCTGGGAGACCGGTCTGGGCTATATGCAAGGCGACGGCGTCAACCATCGAAACATCTGGGAGGTCGGCTTGACTCCGGTGATTCGCTTGCGTTCCGGATTGAGTCGCTACTATCTCGAGGGCGGCATCGGCGCGCACCTGTTTTCCGAAACCCACATCAATGCGGACCGCGACTTCGGCACCAGCCTGCAGTTCGGCAGCCACATCGGTTTCGGCTGGAATTTTGGTGACAAGGACCGCTATGAACTGGGTTATCGTTTGCAGCATCTGTCCAATGGCAGCCTGAAAGAACCCAACCATGGCATCAATTTTCACCTGATCCGCCTCGGCTACAACTACTGACCCCGCGATAATCGCCGCCATGAGCCACCAAGTCCTCGCCCGCAAATGGCGGCCGCGCAATTTTTCGCAACTGGTCGGGCAGGAGCATGTGGTCAGGGCGCTGTCCAACGCGCTGGCGCAAGGGCGTCTGCACCACGCCTACCTGTTTACCGGCACGCGCGGCGTCGGCAAGACGACGTTGGCGCGCATTCTGGCCAAATGCCTGAACTGCACCGCGCGGGATCACCCCAGCGCCGAACCCTGCGGCGTCTGTCCGGCCTGTACTGAAATCGACGGCGGCCGGTTTATCGACCTGATCGAAATCGATGCCGCGTCGAATACCGGTATCGACAACATGCGCGACGTCATCGACAACGCGCAGTACGCGCCGACCGCCGGGCGCTACAAGGTGTACATCATCGACGAAGTGCACATGCTGTCGAAAAACGCCTTCAACGCGATGTTGAAGACGCTGGAAGAACCGCCCGGCCACGTCATCTTCATCCTCGCCACCACCGATCCGCAGAAGGTGCCGGTGACGGTGCTGTCGCGCTGTCTGCAGTTCAACCTCAAGCAGATGCCGCCGGGGCATATCTCCGGCCATTTGAAGAACGTCCTGGAAGCCGAACAGATCCCCTTCGAATCCGCCGCCCTCAGCCTGCTGGCGCGCGCCGCCGCCGGCAGCATGCGCGACGCGCTGTCGCTGACCGATCAGGCCATCGCCTATTGCAGCGGCGAAGTGAAGGAAGCCGAAACCCGCACCATGCTCGGCGTCATCGACCAGGCCTATCTGCTGCCGCTGCTGGAAGCGCTGGCGGCGCAAGCGGGTCCGCGCCTGATGCGGGAAGCCGCTGAACTGGCGGCGCGCGGTTTTTCGTTCGACGCGGCCTTGCAGGATCTGGCCGTTCTGCTGCACCAGATCGCCCTCGCGCAAAGCGTTCCGGAAGCGCTCGGCGAGGATCTGCCGGAGCGCGAACGGGTGGTCGAACTGGCGCGGCGGTTCGACCCGGAAAGCGTGCAACTGCATTACCAGATCGCCACCCTGGGCCGTCGCGATCTGGAGTGGGCGCCCGATGAATACGCCGGCTTCAGCATGACGCTGCTGCGCATGCTGGCCT
>JAGUXX010000257.1 GCA_020061585.1 Betaproteobacteria bacterium
GATTGCCGGTCTTCAGATTCAGTCGCGGCATGCCGCCGGAATCGGCGAACAGGGCGTCGTAATGCAATTTCAAGGTGGCGCCATAGGGATTGCGCGGCCATTCCGCCCCCGGGTCCGGCTGACTGCCGCTGGCGCGGTAGTTTCCGGAAATCAGGTTGGCGTGCGACAGATGCACCCAGACCAGCAGACTTTCCCGCGCCTGCGGCGTATCGCGCACCACGCCATCCGAATTGCCGCCCACCGTATCATTGACGATGCCGGATAGATTGGCCCGCGCCAGCGCGCCGGGATAATCGCCCGGCAGCGCCCGATATTTGTCCTGAAAGGTGAAATAGGCCGCCTTGATGCTGTCCATCTGGGAAATCAGATTGCGCGCCCGCGCGCTTTCGATCAATTCCTGGCCTTTCAATATGCCGCCCAACAGCAAGCCGATCACCACCAGCACGATGGCCAGTTCAATCAGAGTGAATCCGCGGGTCAGCTTGATCATGGGCGATATTACAAGCAATTAGCAGGCCTCTTCAGCGGCCCGTGTGGCGCTGACGGAGACCCTGTCGAAACAAGGTGATAAGCCTGACAGCGGCCCCAGGATGACGATTTTTCGACACTGACGACGAATTCACGACAACCCGGCGTACACCAGACCGCGCGTGCAATGGTCACGCCCGGCGCAGGCGCATGACCACGGACCGTCTCCTGAATCGAACCGGGCGCGGTATCCGGGCCGAAATTTACGCTGGATCGCGGCGATGATCCAAAGCGATTGTGGAACCTCGCACTTCGCAAAATGTCATGGTGCTATAAAACGGGGGTTGAAAATCCAACCCCAGGCGGCTGCCCCGCACCCCCGATTCGATCGACAAGGAGACACCATGAAACGCATCCATCACCTGCATCCCGCCCACCATTCGCTCATCGCGCTGAGTCTCGCCTTCGGGCTGGCCGCAACGACACCGGCACACGCGGAAGTGGAAACATTCAGCATCGACAGCGCGCACAGCTTTGCCAACTGGGAATTACGCCACATCGTGGCGCGCACCAGCGGCACGTTTCATGACATCAAGGGCACGGTCACGTTCGACTCGAGCAACATCGCCAATTCCTCGGTGGATGCGGTAATCAGCATTTACAGCCTGAACTCCAGCCATCTACGGCGCGACGTGCACACTTTGACCGATGAATTCCTCGATGCCCGCAACTACCCCGAAATGAAGTTCGTTTCCACCAGCTTCGCCCCGATCAGCACCGACAAAGGCGCGATGCAAGGCGATCTCACGTTGCATGGCGTGACCAAGCCGGTCAAGCTGGAATACCAGATACTCGGTTTCGGCCCCGACCCCTGGGGCGGCATGCGCGCCGGCTTCAAGGCCACCACCCGGATCAACCGATCCGACTATGGCATCAGCAAATTCACCCCCACCGGCCCGGTCGGCAACGAAGTCGATATCACGCTGCTGATCGAAGCCATCAAGCTGGGCGCTGATGGACAACCCTGGAACGCCAAAGCGGCGGCGGCGGCGGAAAAGGCCAAGGTCATTTCCTATCCGGCGCCGACGCAAGTTCAGCCGCAAGCCGTGCCGATCACGACCCAACCACCCGCCGTCACACCGGCGCCGCCCGCCGCGCCCGCGCCCGCGGCGGTTGCCGCGCCGGTTCCAGCGAAAAAGGAAAGCTCCGAAGACCTGCTCAAGCGCAAGCTGAAAGGCTTGTTGAACTAATCACGGCAAACCTTGCGCCACGCCAAGCGCGGGTGCAAGGATGCATGCGCCGTCCAGGCCAGCGGACAACACCAAACTAGACCTTCGCCCCCAGAGAACTCATCAGAAACGCTTGCGCATCGAATCCCTTGCCGCGACGGCCGCGGCGGCGGTAGGAACCGTCGGCTTGCATTTCCCAGGCGCGCTGATTGTCTTTCAGACAGGCTTTGAGGCCTTCGTTGATGACCCGGCGTTTCAGTTTCGGGTCGAGCAAGGGAAAACCGGTTTCGATGCGGCGGAAGAAGTTGCGGTCCATCCAGTCGGCGCTGGCCAGCCAGACATCTTCCTGACCACCGTTGAGGAAATAGAAAATGCGGTGATGTTCCAGGAAACGGCCGATCAGCGAACGCACCCGGATGTTGTCCGACAAACCCGCGATCCCCGGCCGCAGCGCGCAGACGCCGCGCACGATCAGATCGACCTGTACGCCGGCCTGTGACGCCTCGTACAAGGCGGCGATGATCTTCGGCTCCAGCAGGGAGTTCATCTTGGCGATGATCACCGCCTTCTCGCCCTTGCGCGCCATTTCGGTCTCGTTGCGTATCGCCTGCATCATGCGCGGGTGCATCGAGAACGGCGATTGCAGCAGCAGCGTGTGTTCGTGCGCCTTGCCCAGGCCGGTGAGCTGCATGAATACGTCGTTGACGTCCTGGCAGAGGTCGGGATGGCAGGTCAGCAGGCCGAAATCGGTGTACATGCGGGCGGTACGCGGGTGATAGTTGCCAGTGCCCAGATGCGCATAGCGCTTGAGTTTGCCGCCCTCGCGGCGCACCACCAACGCCAGTTTGGCGTGCGTCTTGTAACCGACCACGCCGTACACCACATGCGCGCCGGCCTTTTCCAACTGTTCCGCCCAGTTGATGTTGGCTTCCTCATCGAACCGCGCCATCAGCTCGACCACGGCGGTGACCTCCTTGCCACGCTGGGCGGCGGAAATCAGTTGCCGCATCAGTTCGGAATCGGTGCCGGTGCGATACACGGTCTGCCGGATCGCCAGCACGTTGGGGTCTTCGGCGGCTTGGCGGATGAAGTCGATCACCGGCTGAAACGATTGATAGGGGTGATGCAGCAGGATGTCGCCGGCATTGATCGCCTGGAAGATATCCAGTTGCTTGACCAGCGCCCCGGGGAGGCCGGGCGTGAACGGCGTGAACTTGAGATCGGGCCGTTCCACCTTGTCCGGCACGCCCATCATGCGCACCAGATTGACCGGGCCGCGCACCTCGAACAAGTCATCGCGACCGAGACTGAACTGTTCCAGCAGGAAATCGGTCATTTCCGGCGAGCAGTTGTCGGCCACTTCCAGGCGCACCGCGTCGCCGTAATGGCGGTGCGGCAGCTCGCCCTGCAGTTGCTCGCGCAGGTTCTTGTTCTCCTCGTCGTCGACGAACAGATCGGAATTGCGGGTGACGCGGAACTGGTAACAGCCGCGCGCCTCCATGCCGGGGAACAGCTCGCCGACATGCGCGTGCAGGATCGAGGACAGGAACACGAAACCGAACTCACAGCCGGCGATCGCGGTCGGCAACTGGATCACCCGCGGCAGCGCGCGCGGCGCCTGGACCACGGCGCGATCCGAATTACGGCCGAAAGCATCCTTGCCGGACAGTTCGACGGCGAAATTCAGACTCTTGTTCAGCACGTTGGGGAACGGGTGCGCCGGATCCAGACCGATCGGCGTCAATACCGGCATCAACTCGTTGAAGAAGAAATCGCGGATCCATTCCGCCTGCTCGACGCTCCACTGGGTGCGGCGCAGGAAACGGATGTCCTGCTGCGCCAGCGCCGGCAGCACATCCTGATTGAACAATTCGTACTGGCGAGCCACCAGTTCGTGCGCAACCTTGGCCACCTGCTTGTATATCTGGCGCGCGGTCAGGCCGTCGGTGCCGACATGCAATGGATTGAGCTTGATCTGCTCCTTGAGACCGGCGCCGCGTATTTCGAAGAACTCGTCCATATTGCTGGAGAAAATGCATAGAAATCGCAAGCGCTCCAACAATGGCGTGGTCGGGTCTTCCGCCTGGGCAAGAACCCGACGGTTGAACTCCAGAATGCCGAGTTCACGGTTGATCAGATGGTCCGGGGCGGGCAGCGAGCTCATGGCGGTGTCGATAGTCTTGTAACACGAAAAAAGTGCGTGGATGCTACCCTCAATGGGCATAGGCCTTCTATCGTGGTTTGGTTAAACGCGTCTACAAAAAATACGCCGGAGCGACACCATGGAAATTGAACTCAAGCTTGCCCTGCCGCCGCGCCATGCCACGCGCATCCGGCGGCACCCGCTGTTGCTGGAGATCAAACCAAGCAAACGCACATTGCACAGCATTTATTTCGACACCCCGGGGTTCGATCTGATGCGCCGCGGCGTCGCGCTGCGGGTGCGGCGCATCGGCTATCACTGGGTGCAGACGCTGAAAGCGGAAGCGCGCGCGGTCGGCGCGATGTCCAGCCGGCCGGAATGGGAAATGGCGGTGGCCGGCGGCGCCAGCCCGGATTTCGCCGTGCTGCCGCAAGCGGCGCTGGCGTTGCTTGACGGCATCGACCTGACGCAAATCGCGCCGGCCTTCGTGACCGAATTCCAGCGTACCGCGTGGCTACTGACGCGCGGCGACGATCAAGCCGAACTGGCGCTGGACATCGGCGAGATCCAGGCCGGCGAGGCACGCCAGCCGATTTCCGAAGTCGAACTGGAACTGAAGGCCGGGGCGCCGAACTTCCTGTTCGATCTGGCCACCGAGTTGCTCACCCAAGCCGCGCTGTACATCGAACCGCGCAGCAAGGCGGAACGCGGCTATGCGCTGTGCGGCGCGATTCGCCCCGCCCCGACCAAGACGGTGCGGCCCAACATCCACCCCAGACAGCAGGCCCATGAAGTCTGGAATGCCATGATGCAGGCCGCGCTGGCGCAACTGGTCGCCAATCTGCCGGGGTTTCTTGAACGCGGCAACGAGATCGAATATCTGCATCAACTACGCATCGCCCTGCGCCGTCTGCGCACGGGTATTGCGCTGGCCAAGGGCAAGGTGGCGGGCCTGGACGCGCAACCGCAAAGCGGCGTCGATGCCATGCGCGGATTGATGCGTGAGCTCAACCCGGCACGCGACTGGGATGTGTTTCTGCATGAGACCTTGCCGAAAACACTGAGCGCGCTGGGCGAAAATCCCGCGCAAGCACCGGCCCCCGGCGAAGACAGCTTGTTCGAACTGATACGCGAGTCCGCCGCGCACCACCGTCTGCTGGCACAAGCCGCGTTGCGCGATGCGGTATTCGCCCGTCTGGTTCTGGATCTGGGCCGTAGTCTGCTGACCTCGGCGAACGCCCCCCTCGACGCTACAGCGCCGGACATCGACGCCCGGCAATGGGCCGCCGCGATTCTGGAGAAACGCTGGCTGACGCTACGCAAGCGCTGCCGCCGCTTCGCCCGCCTGAGTCCGGAGGAACGTCACATGGCGCGTATCGCCGCCAAGAAATTGCGCTATGCGGCGGATGCCTTCGCGGCGCTGTATGGCAAACGCGGCGCGCGTTTCATCACCGCCCTGGCGGACTTGCAGAATGCGCTGGGCCAGGCCAACGACGCCCATGTCGGTGTGCGCCTGCTGCAATCCCTGCCACGGAAAAGCATCGCGCTGAGCTTCGACCTGGGCCGTATCCAAGGCGCCTTGCAAGTCGAGACAACCCGCCACGCCCATATCTCCGCCGCGATCTGGCGCCGATTGGCGCAGTCCAGATTATTCTGGCGCGAGTAAACAGCACCCTTCCCCTTTCCCCTTTCACCTTTCACCTTTCACCTTTCACCTTTCACCTTTCACCTTTCACCTTTCACCTTTCACCTTTCACCTTTCACCTTTCACCTTTCACCTTTCAC
>JAGUXX010000059.1 GCA_020061585.1 Betaproteobacteria bacterium
CGCGCGCGCGGCGCACTCGCCGACCATATTGCCCATCGCTTCGATGCCTGGTCACTGACGCGCGGAGAGAGCGACGTCGCGCTGTTCGCGCTCAAGGGCTGCGACGTCGCCGAAATCGCCCGACTCCGCGGCGCTGCGCCAGGCACCGTGCGCGCGCAGCTCAGCCAGGTCTATGCCAAGGCAGGCGTCGGTAGCCAGGCCATGCTGATGTCGCTGTTTCTGGAAGACCTGCTCGACACCGATCCTGCCGCGGGGCCGCGACGCGGCAAGTGAGGATCGTCGTCAAAAGCGGTGGTGGCAGGGCTTGAATCGAACCGAAAAAATAACCTTTTGATATCAATCCTGTTCTTGGAACAAACGCAGGCCTTCCCCCACACTCTCCCCCACATTTTCGTTCATTTAACGGTGGTTCTGTTCAGCGTTTTGACCGGAAAGCTGAATAAATGGGTGGTTCGTGCTGCGCCTGATCGCAACATAATGGTACGGTCTGACGCTGTCCAATTGCGAGTTAGCGGCCTGGTCAGTTCAATGCCCGATGCCGCTCCACCAACCTATGCAAACTGGCTGTCGTGATGCGCGTTGCCTTGCCAATCTTGATGGTTTCGAGCTCGCCACTGGAGATCAGTTCGTAGAGCTTTGTGCGCCCGACGCCGATCATGCGTGCGGCATCATTGACCCGGACGCAGATCGGCTCGACTGTTCGTTGACCGCTCATTCAGCCAGATCTTCTTCGCGGTAGTGAACGGGATCGGCGATCCAGCGATTTATAGCAGACTCATGCCAGCCCGCGCCGTGGACACTAATTTTCACCTGCGTCGGGAAAGTGCCCTCTGCGATCTTGCGATAGATGGTGGAGCGGGAGAGACCGGTTCGGTCGAGCACGGTCTTCAGTCGGATAATGCGTTCGGTATTGGACATTGGGCGTTCTCACTTTGACATTGGCAGCCCCTCTACGGAACATAGTGAGAACTTTTCGACGTAACGCAAGAGGTCGAACGAGCGGAAATTCAGACGCATCCTTAGCGATTTGAGTTACTTGAAAGGATTCTGGACGGTTAAAGACTTTGTAGGATAAACGACATCGCCAGCTTCAGTTCTGAACATTATTCTGCGTTGGCCTGATATTGAGCCAGCCTTGCGCGAATGAGCGCATGCGACGACGGATTCCTGTGCCACCGGTGCCGGATTTCGCGCGAATCGAATTCAGAATCCGCCGCAATGGCGACCGTTGCCGATTTCGAGTTTGCATAAAGCGAGAAATTCATTTCCTGCCTAACCTGGCCACCCGAAATGGCCGAATCTGGGCCGGTTTCGGACCGTCCGGTCTGTGCGCTAAAACTAAAGAAAGACGCCATTCCTCGATAGGGCAAGATGACGATCTTAATCCCGTGGGCAGTCCCGCCTAAATGAGGCACCCGCCATCTGCGGCTGCTGACGCCATTGCTCGCAGAAAATCGTACCACGCGTCCATCCCTTCACCGGTGCGGGCGGAAACCAGCAAGACGAGCGCATTGGGGTTTACTGCGGAGATGTTTGCACGGCATGCGGCCTCGTCGAATCCAACATGCGGGGCGAGGTCGATCTTGTTGATCAACACCAGCTCTGCTGCGCGGAACATGTGCGGGTATTTGAGTGGCTTGTCCTCGCCCTCCGGGGTGGAGATAACGGCGACCTTCATCCGTTCACCCAGATCGAACATCGCCGGACAAACAAGATTGCCGACATTCTCGATCAGCAGCAACGAGCCGGATTTCGGTGCGAGTTCTTCAACAGCGCGGGCAACCATATCGGCTTCGAGGTGACAGCCGGCCCCAGTGTTGATCTGGATTGCACGGGCCCCCGCTTCGCGAATGCGCGTGGCGTCATTGGCCGTCTGTTGATCACCCTCGATAACGGCAATCGGCAGACTTCCTTCCAGCGCCCGGATCGTGGTTTCGAGCAAGGTCGTCTTGCCAGCCCCTGGCGAACTGACGAGATTGAGCGCGACAACACCGCGCCCTTCGAACCAGCCCCGGTTGCGAGCCGCCTGGCGATCATTCCGGTCAAGCACGGCGGTTTCCAGTGATACACGCGCCGCTTGTTCGCCGTGGTGGTGATGGTCATGCCCGTGATCATGATGGTGGTGATGATGGTGCCCGTGTGAATGATCATGATCGTGTGAATGAGTGTGATCGTGGGAGTGGTCATGATCGTGGGAGTGGTCATGATCGTGGGAATGGTCATCGCCGCTGCGAAGCAGCACTCGCTTTCCGGTTTCCGGGTCAATCATCGCGATCTCGTTGTCAGGATCGGTGCATCCGCAGGTGCCGCACATCAGGCCATTTCCTCCATATCGAAATCCTTGATGATGAACTGGTCGGTCTCGCCTTCCAGAAATTCGAGTGCAGCCTTCTCGAGCAGCGTACCTTCGCTCGCCACCTCGAATGAAAATCGGATCGCCTCGCGCTCTACGCAGGCATAGGGGCCGACTGCCAGGCGCACACGCGACACCCGCCGACCCTGCGCGTGATCACCAACAATGGCGACAATATTCCGGGCAAGAGACAGCTCGTGCATCAGGCCGCCCCCAACACGCCAGACAGGTTGGCGTAGATCGTGTGCAATCCCAGGCCAAGTGCCAGCACAGCCAACGACAGATTCAGCGCTCGATGAAGTCGCAAGGCAACACGCTCTGCATAGCCAAGCGGCCAGGAGGCGATAAAGCTGAGCGCAGCCATTCCTGCAATTGAGCCAACTCCGAACAGCAGGACATAGATAACCGCCAGCAGAGGATCACCAACCGAAGCGACTGCCAGGGTAAGCAGGGCAGCCGATCCTGCCGCGCCATGCACCAGCCCGACAGCCAGCGCTTTCAAGGGAAACTTGTGGGGGTGAGAGTGTTCGTGGCGGCTCGCATCATGGGGCGCCCGTTCGCCAAGATGGCTGTGAGCATGAAAATGACGTTCGCCATCGGAATGATCGTGCAGGTGGAAATGCACCCGTGCCTTGCGCATCCGCCAAAGTACATCACCCCCCAGCAGAATCAGCATGAAGCCAACGGCGCTCTCCAGAAGGGCTGCCGTGCGGCCTGTCAATGCCATGCCCAGCAGGATCACTGCAGAACAGATCGCGAGCAGGGTGAGCGTATGCCCTAGCCCCCACGCAGCACCCCGCAGCACCATCGACCGGCGCGAATTCCGTCCCGTGGCCATGGCACCGACTGCGGCGAGGTGATCGGGTTCGAGCGCATGGCCCATTCCGGCAAGGAAACCCAGGGCGATCAACGAGAGTTGCATGGCAGGTCTTCTCCCTCAGCAGATACGCGGCAGTTGCTCGCCGACCAGCATGTCGACGATCCGGCTTCCGCCGAACAGGCTATGCATGACCACGCGCGGGCTGCGCATCTCTGCCGCGCGCCCGATAATGGCTGCATCGCGCCCTGCCTCGGTTGAGCGCATGGCTGCCAGCGCAGCTTCCGCCTGCTCCTCTGGAACGAACAGCACCAGCGCCCCTTCATTGGCGAGATAGAGTGGATCAAGCCCGAGCAGTTCGCACACGCCCTTGACCTCGGCCCTCATTGGCAATCTGGCCTCGTCGATCTCGATCCCGATGGCCGAGGCTTGCGATATTTCGTTGAGTGCGCTGGCCAGGCCTCCTCTGGTGGCATCCCGCGCACAGCGCACACCCGGTGCGGCTTCGATCACCGCTTCCATCAGGTGATTGAGCGGGCGGCAATCCGAACGAATATCCGCCTCGAAAGCCATGTCTCCACGCGCGGCCAGAATGGCGGCGCCATGATCACCCAATACACCGTTGACCAGCGCGACATCGCCCGCGCGAACTTTCTCCGCGGCAAGTTCGCGTCCAGCAGGGATGACTCCCACTCCGGAAGTGGTGACGAAAAGCGTATCGGCAGCACCGCGCTCAACCACCTTGGTATCGCCGGTCACGATCCGCACACCGGCCTCGTCGGCCGCCCTACGCATGGCCGCTGCCACGCGGCGTAGCAAGGCGACTTCGGTGCCTTCCTCAATGATAAAGGCCGCCGACAGCCACAGCGGTTGCGCGCCGCCGACGGTAAGGTCGTTAACTGTGCCGCAAACCGCAATCTTGCCGATATCGCCACCGGGGAACTCGAGCGGCTGCACTACGAAACTGTCCGTGGTGAAGGCCAGCCGGGCACCCTCCACGGCCAACATTTCGTGGCTCAACCGCGCCTGGTCTTCCAACCCGTCGGGTTCGAAAACCGAGGTAAACACATCCTCGATCAGATCCCGCATGGCCTTGCCGCCACCGCCATGCGCCAGCGTCACCCGCTCCGCTCGCAGCCGTCCGTTGCCAGTGGGAGTTACAGCGTTCATTGCGCTGGCTCCGGCACCGCATCGATCCCGCCATACTGATAATAGGCGGCACATGCTCCTTCAGACGAAACCATCAGGGCACCCATCGGTGTTTCCGGTGTGCACGACCGACCGAACAGCTTGCACTGCCATGGCTTGATCGCGCCTTTCAGCACTTCGCCGCACTGGCAAGCCTTGGGATCCGGAATGCTAGGCGATGCAACGGCAAATTTTCGCTCAGCATCCCAGGCCGCATAGGCCTCGCGAATCTGGACGCCAGAATGGTCAATCGAGCCCAGCCCGCGCCATTCGAAGAATTCCCGCAGTTCGAATACTTCCGTAACCGCAGCCAGCGAAGCTTCATTGCCATGGCGTGGCACAATCCGGTCATACTGGTTTTCGATCTCCGCCCGGCCTTCGGCCATCTGCCGAAGCACCATCCAAACCGAATGCAATACGTCGAGCGGTTCGAAGCCGGCGACCACCAGCGGACGGTGGTAGTCGCGTGCGATGAAGTCATAGGGATCAGTGCCGATGACCATCGAGACATGGCCCGGCCCGAGAAAGCCATCGATCCCCATATCGGGTGAATCGAGGATCGCCTTGATCGTGGGGATGATGGTGATGTGGTTGCAGAACAGCGAGAAATTGCCGATCCCTTCTGCCTGGGCCTGCAGGATTGTCAGGGCTGTGGAGGGCATCGTCGTCTCGAAGCCGAGGCCGAAGAAAACCACTTCGCGGTCCGGGTTCGCACGGGCCAGCGCGAGGGCATCGAGTGGTGAATAGACCATCCGCACATCGGCCCCTTCGGCCTTTGCGCCTAGCAGGCTGAGCCGCGATCCCGGCACGCGCATGGCATCACCAAACGTAGTGAAGATCACCTCCGGCTTCATAGCCAGTTCCACGCAATCATCGACCCGGCCCATCGGCAACACGCAAACCGGACAGCCCGGCCCATGGGCAAACTCGATTTCCGGCGGAAGCATCTTCTCGATGCCGTATCGGAAGATCGAATGCGTGTGGCCGCCGCACACTTCCATGATGACGACCGGGCGATCGCGCCCGGCCATGATCTGTGCAGTCAGGGCCTCGATTTCCTTGAGCAGGACACCGGCGCGAACCGGATCGCGGAATTCGTCGACATACTTCATGCGCCTGCCTCCAGCGGTGCGGCCCGGTCATTGGCTAGCAGCGTGTGGGTCAGGTCCCAGAGGATGTGATAGGCCGCGAGGTGGCATTCCTGCACCCGGTGGATCGAGCCTGTTGGGACCACCAGCAGATGATCCAGTCCGGCGCGGGCCATCTCGCCCCCGTCACCACCCGCCAGGCCGATCGTGGCAATGCCCATCTCCCGCGCCTTGGCAAAAGCCCGGATGAGGTTTGCGGAATTGCCGCTGGTCGAAAAGCCGATCAGGCAATCACCGTGCCGCCCGTGGGCAATCAGCGGACGCACGAACACATGGTCCTGTCCGACATCATTACCGACTGCCGTCAGCATCGCGACATCGGCCGCGAGGTTGATCGCACCCAGCGCCGGCCTTCCGGCGGTCACTGGATGGAGAAACTCCACCGCGACATGCGCGGCATCACAGCTCGATCCGCCATTGCCCATGGCCAGCAGGCGTCCGCCCTGGCGATAGCTTGCGGCCAGCGTGGTCGCGGCGGCGACCAGTTCGTCTGCCTGTTCTGCAAAAAACTTGCCGAACACCTCAGTGTGGTCCCGAGCCTTGCTTTCAACCGAATGGCGCAGGCTTTGCGCCGAGGCACGGAGCTGTTCGCCACCTCTGCGCATATGCGGATAAAGCGCATTCAAGGCAGGGCCAGTGGTCACCACTGCGCGTCTCCCAACGCGCGATCGCCGTCGCGCATGGCTGCAAGTTCCTGCTGCGCCTCTCCCAGCTCGGTCAGGATGCGCAGTGTTTCGGCCGCCTGATCCTCGTCAATCTTGCTCATGGCAAATCCGACATGGATCAGCACCCATGTGCCGATCAGGTCTTCGACACTGCCTTCGCCAATAACGCAGGCGAGGTTGACCGGGCGCCGCACGCCGGAGACATTGGCCACGCCCAGCTTGCGCCCGGCATCGGTGATCTCCACGATCTGCCCCGGAATACCTAAGCACATACTTCTCTCCCATTTTCGGTTTCCGCGGTCGCTTCGTGCAAATGGGCCATGGCCACAGCGGCCTGCCCCAAAGCCAGACCGCCATCATTGGCGGGCACTCTCGAGTGGCTGAGGACGTTGAGCCCCAGCTGTTCCAATCCTTCATGGACCAGGCGGAACAGCGTGGCGTTCTGGAAACAGCCGCCAGACAGGGCCACAGTATCAGGGCCATCGTCTGCGGTCAGGCGCTGCGCCATGGCCACAACAGACCGTGCGAGGCCGCGATGGAACCGCGCGCACATCACCCCAACCGGCGTATTCAGCAGCAGGTCACCCAGCATCGCCCGCCACACGGCGAGCGGTTCAACATAGGGAAGCCCACGCCCGCCCAGCAACGGAATGGAAAAAGGATAGGCCAGATCGTCCGGCTCATTCAGCGCC
>JAGUXX010000176.1 GCA_020061585.1 Betaproteobacteria bacterium
AAGGACACGGTATTCGCCATCAATCTGTCCGGCGTCACCGTCTCGGCCGACGATCTGGGCGACTATGTGGCGAGCTGTTTCAGCCGCTATGCGGTGAATCCAAAGCAGATCTGTTTCGAGATCACCGAAACCGCCGCCATCGGCAATCTGGATCGCGCCTTGTCGTTCTTCCAGCGCGTGCGCCGCATGGGCGCGACGGTGGCGCTCGACGACTTCGGCGCCGGGCTGTCGTCGTTCGCCTATCTGCGCCGGCTGGAGGTCGACTTCCTGAAGATCGACGCCTTGTTCGTCAAAAACCTGCATACCGATGCGCGCGATTACGCCGTGGTGCGTTCGATCATGGAAGTCGCGCGGGTGCATGGCATCAAGACCATCGCCGAATACGTCCACAAATCGGTGATCGCCGAGATTCTGAAAGAGATGGGCGTCGACTACGCGCAGGGCTTCGCGCTGCACGAACCGGAGCCGTTTAAGACGCCTGATTGAGTGGCATTGAAAATGTCGCAATATCGGCTGTTGGTAAAGCCGAAGCGACAAAGGCGATTTATCATCCCCCCAGCGCTACCGGTAAACGAACAAACCGACATGCGTGGATAGGTTTTATCGCTATCACTCGAACCAGCACAACAAGGGAATCAGCGGTCACGCGATGTCTGTAGCAGCACAGCGGCAATCCAACTTCGCTCATCTCCAGGCACACGATGAGCAGCTCGTCCGGCTGGGGATGCTGGCGGAACGCTATTTCGCCGAAGATCCGAATACCTGTCTGCTGAAATTGCGCCAACTGGCCGAACTGCTGACGCAAATGGTTGCCTCGCGCGTTGGCCTGTATGCCGACGCGGAAGAAAAGCAGGTCGACCTGCTGCGTCGGCTGCAGGACCACGGCATATTGCCGCGCGAGGTGGCAAGCCTGTTCACGCAGGTACGCCGCGCCGGCAATGCCGCCAATCACCGTCTGGATGGCGACCACCGTACCGCGCTGAGTTGCCTGCGACTCGCCTGGCAACTCAGTCTGTGGTTTCACCGCACGTTCAAGGACGCCGGCTATCAGTCTGGCCCGTTCCTGCCGCCCGCCGCACCCGCCGACGAAAGCGCCGAACTTCAGGCGGAACTCGCGCGGCTGCGTGTCGAGCTGGATCAATACCGCGCGAACCACCACGACGCCGCACAACAGTTGGCGGCCACGCTGGCCCAGTCTCGGCAAACCGAGGAAGAGCGCGCTTTCTGGGAGACCATGGCGAGCCAGGCGGAAACGGCCAAACACGCACTCGGCCAGCGCTTGGAGGCGCTGCAAGCGGAAGCATCGGCACAGCCCGCCCCGGCCATCGCGCAACTGGTGACCGCCGCCAACAACGCCGTCTCGGCCATCCAGCTCAATGAAGCCGACACCCGCAAACTGATCGACGCGCAACTGGCCGCCGCCGGCTGGACGGTGGATAGCGTCAACCTGACCTATGGCAAAGGCGCGCGGCCGCGGAAGAACCAGCATCTCGCCATCGCCGAATGGCCGAGCGAAACCGGGCCGGCCGATTACGTGCTGTTCGCCGGCCTCACCCCGGTGGCGGTGGTGGAAGCCAAACGCAAAAACCTCGACGTTTCCGCCGCACTCCAGCAAGCCAAACGCTACAGCCGCACTTTCCAGCCCAGTCCGGAAACCGAACTGCCGGAGACCAACTGGGGCGAGGGGAACGCCTACCGCGTGCCCTTCGCCTTCTCCGCCAACGGACGTCCCTATCTGCGCCAACTCGCCACCAAGAGCGGCATCTGGTTCTGCGACCTGCGCCGCGCCGACAACCTTGGTCAAGTCCTTGATGGCTGGTACACGCCGGAAGGCCTGATCGCCCTGATCAAGCGGGATGAAACCAAGGCGCACGAACAACTCGCCAACACCCCATTCAACTTCGGCTTCCCGCTGCGCTACTACCAGCAGGATGCCATCCGTGCTTCAGAACAGGCGATAGCCGCCGGCCTTCGTGAAATATTGCTGGCCATGGCCACCGGCACCGGCAAAACCAAGACCTGCATCGCGCTGATCTACCGACTGCTGAAGGCGTAACGCTTCCGCCGCATCCTGTTCCTGGTGGATCGTTCCGCCCTGGGCGAACAGGCCGCCAACGCCTTCAAAGACACCCGCATGGAAAACCTCCAGACCTTCGCCGATATCTTCGGCATCAAGGAACTGGACGAACCAGCGCCCGATAGCGACACCTCGGTGCACATCGCCACCGTGCAGGGCATGGTACAGCGGGTGCTGTACGCGGCTGAAGACACCCACCCGCCCGCCGTCGATCAGTACGACTGCATCGTCGTCGACGAATGTCATCGCGGCTACCTGCTGGACCGCGAACTCTCCGATACCGAACTCGGCTTCCGCACCTACGAGGATTACATCTCCAAATACCGCCGCGTGCTGGACTGGTTCGATGCGGTAAAGATCGGCCTCACCGCCACCCCGGCGCTGCACACCAGCCAGATCTTCGGCGCCCCGATCTACACCTACGGCTACCGCGATGCGGTCATCGATGGCTATCTGGTGGACTACGAACCGCCGATCCAGATCACCACCGAGCTCTCCGCCCACGGCATCCAGTGGAAAGCGGGCGACGCGGTCAAAATCTACGACGTCAAACGCGCCCAGATCGAGCTGTACAACACACCGGACGAGATCAAGCTGGATGTCGATGCCTTCAACCGCAAGGTCATCACCGAGAACTTCAACCGTGTGGTGTGCGAATACCTGGCGCGGGAACTGGACCCGAACAGCCGGCGCAAGACGCTGATCTTCTGCGCCACCGACGCCCACGCCGACCTGGTGGTGCATCTGTTGAAACAAGCTTTTGCCGCCCAATACGGCGCGGTGGAAGACGACGCCGTGATCAAGATTACCGGCGCCGCCGACAAGCCTTTACAACTGATCCGCCGCTACAAGAACGAGCAACTGCCCAACGTCGCCGTCACCGTGGATTTGCTCACCACCGGCATCGACGTGCCGGAAATCTGCAACCTGGTGTTTCTGCGCCGGGTGAACAGCCGCATCCTGTTCGACCAGATGCTCGGCCGCGCTACACGGTTGTGCCCGAACATCGACGAAGACGGTGACAAGGAAGCCTTCCGGGTCTTCGACGCCGTGCAGATTTTCGACGCGCTGCAAAACATGACCGCCATGCAGCCGGTGGTCGTGGACCCCAAGATCAGTTTTACCCAACTGGTCAGCGAGCTTGCCACGGTGGCCGACGACGCAGCCCGCGCCCTGGCCCGCGACCAGTTCCTGGCCAAGTTGCAGCGCAAGAAACGCCACCTGGGCGAACGCGGCGCGCGCGACTTTGAAACCCAGGTCGGCATGAGCCCGGAACAATTCATCCGGCAATTGCGCGCCATGTCGCTGACCGAGGTCGCCAACTGGTTCACCCAGAACCCTGACCTGGGCGAAATTCTCGACCGCAAAGGCGACGGCCCGCGCCAGCCCGTGTTCATCTCCGAGCACGACGACCAACTCAAGTCGGTAGCGCGCGGCTACGGACCAGCCAAGCGTCCGGAAGACTACCTGGCCGAATTCACCGCCTACATCAACAGCCACAGCAACACCATCCCGGCGCTGCTGACCGTGCTCACCCGGCCGCGCGACCTCACCCGCAAGCAACTGCGCGAACTGGTGCTGGAACTCGACCAAGCTGGCTACACCGAAACCGGCCTCGGCACCGCCTGGCGCGAAATGACCAACCAGGACATCGCCGCCCGCATCGTCGGCTACATCCGCCAGGCCGCCATCGGCGACGCCCTCATTCCCTATACCGAACGGGTTGACCACGCCCTGCAAAAACTGCTGGCCTCGCGCGCCTGGACCACCCCGCAGCGCGACTGGCTGAAGCGCATCGCCGCCCAGACCAAGGCCAACACCCTGGTGGATCGCGACGCCCTGGACGACCCGGACCTGCTGTTCAAGACCCAGGGCGGCGGCTTCAAACGGCTGGACAAACTGTTCGACGGCCAACTGCTGCAAACCCTGGCAGCCTTCAACGAAGCGCTCTGGCAGCCGACGGCGGCTTGAGCTTCGCTGGCAATAGCACTAAAGTAAGGATTCCTTACTTTTTACATCGAGAAGCGCCATGCTCGCCAAGATGACCGCCAAGAATCAGCTCACCCTGCCCAAGAGCGTCACCAACGCCCTTGGCCCCACCGATTACTTCGACGTGCAGACCCGCGACGGCCAGATCATCCTCACCCCGGTACGCATCCAGCGTGCCGACGCGGTGCGCGCCAAGTTGGCCGAACTCGACCTGCAAGAGCAGGACATCGCCGATGCCGTCGCCTGGGCGCGCCAACCTGCGGACAACCAGAAGCAATGAGCCAGCCACCGCGCGTGGTGCTGGACACCAATCTGGTGCTCTCCGCCCTGGTGTTCGCCCAAGGCCGCCTCGCCGTCCTGCGCCAGGCCTGGCAGGAAGCCCGCATTGTTCCGCTCGTATCCAAGGTCACCACCGCCGAACTGATCCGGGTACTGACCTATCCCAAGTTCAAGCTGGATGCGGATAAACAGGGCGAGTTGTTGGCCGACTATCTGCCCTGGTGCGAAACCGTGCGCATCCCCAGCCCGCCGCCCGCCACACCGGTCTGTCGCGATGTTTATGACCAACCGTTTTTGCTGCTCGCCGTCGCCGCACAGGCCGACTACCTGGTCAGCGGCGATCTGGATTTGCTCGACCTCTCCGGCCAGATCGCCTGTCCCATCGTCACCGCCGAGAACTTCCTGAAGACCCTCAACTCATGACCACCCACGACATCGTCGGCAAGCTCTGGAACCTGTGCAACGTCCTCAAGGACGACGGCGTCACCTACCACCAGTACGTCACCGAACTCACCTACCTGCTGTTCCTCAAGATGGCTGAAGAAACCGGCCAGCAAAACCAGCTCCCCGCCGGCTACCGCTGGAACGACCTGGAAGCCCAATCCGCCCCGGACCGGCTGGCGTTCTACAAGGTGCTGCTGATCCACCTGGGCGGCCACGGCTCGCAACTGGTGCGGGAAATCTTCGCCAACGCCAGCAGCTTCATCAAAAAGCCCGCCACCCTCTCTACCCTGGTCAGCGAGATCGACAAGATCGACTGGTACAGCGCCCGCCAGGAAGGTCTGGGCGACCTCTACGAAGGCCTGCTGGAAAAAAACGCCAACGAAAAGAAATCCGGCGCCGGCCAGTACTTCACCCCGCGCATCCTCATCGACGCCATGGTCGCCGTCAGCCAACCCAACCTCGACGACATCATTCAAGACCCGGCCGCCGGCACCGGCGGCTTCCTCATCGCCGCCCACCACTACCTGAAAGCCCACAACGACTTCGACAGTCTCACCGAAGCGCGGCAACGCCAACTCCGGCGCGCCACCTTTTACGGCATGGAACACGTTCAGGACACCCACCGCCTGGCGCTGATGAATTTGATGCTGCACGGCATCGACTCCGACCCTGAGGCCGGCGGCATCCACTACGGCGACACCCTCAGCCCGGAAGGCCAGGCCCTGCCGCGCGCCACGCTGATCCTCACCAACCCGCCCTTCGGCACCAAGAAAGGCGGCGGCCTGCCCAGCCGGGACGACTTCACCTACCCCACCAGCAACAAGCAGTTCGCCTTCCTGCAACACATCTACCGGGGCCTGAAACCGGGTGGCCGCGCCGCCGTGGTGCTGCCCGACAACGTCCTGTTCGAAAGCAACGTCGGTGCCGACATCCGCCGCGACCTGATGGACAAGTGCAACCTGCACACCATCCTCAGATTGCCCACTGGCATCTTCTATGCCCAGGGGGTCAAGACCAATGTCCTGTTCTTCACCCGTGGCCGTACAGACAAGGGCAACACCCAGGAAGTCTGGATCTACGACCTGCGCGCCAACATGCCCCAATTCGGCAAGCGCACCCAACTCGGCCCCGAACATTTCGCCGAATTCCTGACCTTCTACGGCCCCGACCCGCAAGGCGACAACAGCGAGTACCGTCACGCCCTTCTCCCCTCTCCCGCAAGCGGGAGAGGGGCCGGGGGAGAGGGAGCCTTTAGCGAAACCGCCCGCTTCCGCCCCTACACCCGCCAGCAGATCGCCGAACGCGGCGACAGCCTGGACATCGCCTGGCTCAAGGACGACAACGCCGAAACCGCCGCGGACCTGCCGGAACCCGCAGTGCTGGCCCAGGAAGCCATCGATGAACTGGAGGGCGCGCTGGAGGAATTGCGCGGGATATTGGCGGAGTTGGGCGAAGAGGAAGCGGTGTGATGCTTGGCTATGCCCCCAGGTTGAAAGCCAATGCCCGCGCCCTGCGAGGCAACTTTACCGAAGCCGAACAGAAACTTTGGTACCGCTTGCGGCGCAAGCAGATCAACGGCTGGCAGTTCTACCGCCAGAAGCCGCTGGGCTCGTACATCGTCGATTTCTACTGCCCCGCCGCGCGGCTGGTGGTGGAACTGGACGGCGGCCAGCACTTCGAACCCGAGCACCAGGCGGCGGACCATAAACGTGATGCCTATCTTGCCGGCCTGGGGTTGCGAGTATTGCGGTTCGACAACCGGCAAGCCTTGCAGGAGACGGATGCCGTGGTGGCCATGATCGCGGCGGTCGAAATCCCCCCCAACCCCCCTTTTTCAAAGGGGGGAGCCACCCCGCAGCCTGATCCATCCACCACACCCACCGCATCCATCCCCCCCTTTGAAAAAGGGGGGCTAGGGGGGCTTTACCCGGCGTCCACAGAGGATGAGGCATGAGCAAGCTGCCAACTTCTTGGATCGCTGCGCCTGTAGGTGACTTCACGATCGACAGTGACCAACGCATCCCGAGCGATACGGAAGAATTCAAGTACATCGACATTGGCTCTATCGACCGCGAAACCAAGAAAATCACGAACCCCCAAGTGCTGCTGGGAAAAGATGCCCCGAGTCGCGCTCGAAAGCATGTGCGGGCTGGCGACGTGCTTGTCTCAATGACACGGCCTAACCTAAATGCAGTTGCTTACGTGACCGATGATCTCGATGGGCAAATTGCATCAACAGGGTTCGATGTCCTCAGAGCGCCAGACATTGACACTCGCTGGCCATTCTATTTGGTTAGATCCGCCAGCTTTGTGGAGGCAATGACGGATCTGGTGCAAGGCGCTCTCTATCCTGCAGTGCGCTCGAAAGACGTTCGCGGATTTGTGGCACCTCTCGCCCCCCTCCCCGAACAAACCCGCATCGCCGACAAACTCGACGCGGTGCTGGCGCGGGTGGATGCCTGCCGCGACCGCCTCGACCGGGTACCCGGCATCCTCAAGCGCTTCCGCCAGTCCGTCCTCGCCGCCGCCACTTCCGGCAAACTCACCGAAGACTGGCGCGCCGACCAGGTAGCCCGGATGCAGCCGCAGGCGGAATCCGGGAACGTCGCCCGCGATGCCGCCGAACTCCACTATCAAGTCACCCCCACCCCGGATTCCGCTGCGCTGCATCCGGGCTACGGAACGCAACAATTATCCGATCCAGTTTCGGTGCTGCTTGGTGACCACTGTGATGTGCTCGGCGGAAAGCGGCTGCCTAAAGGCTTTGAATTGACGGTAGAAGACACTGGGTTTCCGTACGTTCGGGTGACAGATTTCGCCGCCTTTTCAGTGAAGGTGGGGCAATTAAAGTTCATCCCTATAGAAGCGGCGCCCTCGATACAGCGTTACATCATCAAAAGTGATGACATCTACATCAGCATTGCTGGCTCGATAGGATTGGTTGGACAAGTGCCTCAACAACTCTCCGGAAGCAATCTGACTGAGAACGCGGCGCGCATTGTGATTCGCAATGACTTTGTCCCAAGATTCTTGATGTATCAGTTGGCCTCACCCACGTTACAAGATCAGATGAACGCCAAGAAAATTGCGACGACACAAGACAAACTTGGTTTATTCAGAATCAAAGAATTTGTTCTGCTCAAGCCATCCGTAGAAGAACAAACCGAAATCGTCCGCAGAGTCGAATCCCTCTTCGCCTACGCCGACCGCCTGGAAGCCCGCTACCAAACCGCCCGCGCCCAGGTGGAAAAACTCACCCCCGCCCTGCTGGCCAAGGCCTTTCGCGGCGAGCTGGTGCCGCAAGACCCCAACGACGAACCCGCCAGTGCGTTGCTGGAACGCATCCGCTGCCAGCATGCCGCCGCACCACGCCCGACCAAGCGGGTACGAAAAGCGAATACCCTATGAATCGCTTGCCGATGCCAGACAGGATCTCACCATGAAAATCGAATCCATACGCTTGAAGAACTACAAGGTATTTCGTGACGTGCATCTGAAAGACATTCCGTCTTTCCTGGTGGTGGTCGGCGCCAATGGTTCGGGCAAGTCGACGCTGTTCGATGTGTTCGGCTTCCTGCACGATTGCCTCAAGGGCACGGTGCGCCAGGCCTTGGACAAGCGCGGCCGTTTTCGCGAGGTGTTGAGCCGCGATGCCGATAGCGACAACATCCTGATCGAAATCCAGTACCGCATGTTGATTACCGGCGTGGAGCGCTTGGTGACTTACTCCATCGAGATCGGAGAACAAGGCGGTTCGCCCGTCGTGCGGCGTGAATTGCTGCGTTACAAGCGCGGGCGCTACGGCAGTCCGTTCCATTTTCTGGATTTCGCGAATGGTGAGGGCTACGCCATTACCAATGAGGAAGATTTCAACAAGGCTGACGAAGACTTGGAACGCGAGCCGCAGAAGGTCAGCGCGGACAGCCTGGCAATCAAAGGGCTGGGTCAGTTCGAGCGGTTCAAGGCGGCGAATGCCTTCCGCCAGTTGATCGAGTCCTGGCATGTGTCGGACTTCCATATCAGCGCCGCGCGCGGTCGCAAGGAGGCGGCGGGGGATTCGGAACACCTGTCGGAGACCGGCGACAACCTGCCCAGGGTTGCGCAATACCTGTTCGAGCAGCATTCGCAAACCTTCCAGCGCATCCTCGACACCATGGCGCGACGCGTACCGGGCGTGGCCTCGGTGGAACCGCGCCTGATGGACGATGGTTATCTGACCTTGCGCTTCCAGGATGGCTCGTTCAAGACGCCGTTTCTGGATCGCTATGTCTCGGATGGCACGATCAAGATGTTTGCCTATCTCGTGCTGTTGCACGATCCCAAGCCGCACCCGCTGCTGTGTGTGGAAGAGCCGGAGAATCAACTGTATCCCCGCCTGATGGGCGAGTTGGCCGAGGAGTTCCGGCTCTATGCCAATCGGGGCGGGCAAGTGCTGGTGTCGACTCATTCGCCGGATTTCCTCAACGCGACCCGGCTCGAAGAGGTGTGCTGGCTGGTCAAGCGCGATGGCTGCACCGAAATCCGCCGGGCTCGCGACGATGCGCAGATCGCCGCCTATATGGCCGAGGGCGATCAGATGGGCTTGCTCTGGAAACAGGGTTTCTTCGAGGGAGCCGATCCGGAATGAAGGAACTGGTTTTTCTGCTGGAAGAAGCGTCCGCGCAGGCCATGCTGGAGAGTTTGTTGCCACGCATCCTGCATCCCGAAATTCGGCCACGCTACATCCCTTTCGAGGGCAAGCAGGACCTTGAACGGCAGATGCTCAAACGCCTGCGCGGTTATCTCAACCCGGTGGCGCGCTTCATCGTGCTGCGTGATCAAGACAATGCACCGGACTGCATGGCCGTGAAGGCGGGGCTGGTCGAGCGTTGCCGCCAGGCCGGACGGGAAGCGGCGAGCGTGGTGCGCATTGCCTGCAAGGAGCTGGAAGCTTTCTATCTGGCCGATCTGCGTGCTGTCGAGCAGGCGTATGAACTCAAGAATCTGCAACGACAGCAAGGCTCCGCCAAGTTCCGCAACCCGGATCGTCTCGGCAGTCCCAGCAAGGAGCTGGAGACGCTGACTTCCGGCGCGTATCAAAAGGTCAGCGGGTCGCGTTCCATCGGGCAATTCCTCGACCCGAACAGCGAGCGCTCCGCCAGTTTCAAGAACTTCATCAAGGGCATTCGACGAATGGAAAGCCAGTTGCTGGCGTTGCCGGAGACATAGGCGCCATGAGCGATATCAAACTCTTCCGCCTGACGGACGGCAAAGCCACAGAACTCCAAGGCGATGCCTCCGATCTGGAAAAACCGCTGCAAACCCTGATCGAGGCCAACCTCGAACCCCTGCTCGGCATCCGCTTCCTCGCCTCTGAATACTCCACCGGCAAGACCCATGGCGGGCGCATCGATTCTCTTGGGTTGGACGAGAACCACTGCCCGGTGATCCTGGAATACAAGCGTTCCATAGGCGAGAACGTCATCAACCAGGGTCTGTTTTATCTGGACTGGCTAATGGACCACCAGGCCGAATTCAAGCTGCTGGTGATGGACAAGCTCGGCAAGCCCGCCGCCGATGCCATCGACTGGAGTGCGCCACGCCTGGTGTGCATTGCGGCGGATTTCACCAAGTACGACGGGCATGCGGTGCAGCAGATCAATCGCAATATCGAGCTGATTCGCTACCGCCGCTTCGGCGCGGAGCTGTTGTTGCTGGAACTCGCAAACGCCACGAATGCAAACGGTGGAAAGGCCGTTGCCAGCAAAACCACCAAAGCCTCAAGGACAGATATGGAGGCGACCAAATCAGCCCCGCGCGACCGTTCCTTTTCCGAGTGGTTGCCTTTGTTGGCGCCGCACCTGACCGAGCTACTTTTATCACTGGAAGACTACATCTTCTCGCTGGGAGATGACGTGCTGCGCAAGGAGCTGAGGCTCTACTTGGCGTTCAAGCGTTTGAAGAACTTCGCCACCGTTGTGGCGCAGAAGAACAGGCTATTGCTCTATCTACACGTGAACCCCGACCAGTTGGCATCGTTGCCGCCCAACGGACGAGACATGCGCCAGCAAGGCCATTGGGGCACAGGCGACCTGGAGTTGGCGCTGGCGAGCCAGATAGACCTTGATGCGGCAAAGACCTTGATCTTGATGGCGTATGAAGGCCGCAGTGCAGGAGTTGGAACGGCGTCAAGTGTTATGGAAGCAGAGTAGCCGTTGCTCCCCATGACGCGCAACCCACCGAAAATCCAGATTGAGGCCTTCGACATTGCCGAATGGGAGATGGATGCGGAATTCGGTGTTTTCCCTCAAGGTGCGCGCGCCAAGGAGGCGGTGTTTGCGCCTGCCCAACCGCCAGACACGGTACTTCTGCCTGGCCACCGGTATTTGTTCAAGCGTTCCAAACGCAGCTACCCCGACCAGTTCTGGGGCGAGGTGGTCGCCTACCGCATCGGCTGTCTGCTGGGCGTCGAGGTGCCGCCAGCCTTTGTTGCCTGGAACAGCAAAACAGGTATTTCAGCCGCGCTGATCGAATGGTTTTATGTGGATGGCCGTGAGGCTTTCGTGATGGCTGGGGATTTGTTGCTCAAGATCCGTCCGGATTTTGATCGAGACCTGGGCACCCGCCACAACATGAAGGACAACTCAGTGCTCCTGCGGGCCTTGGCTCAGGCCAAGTTGCTGCAAACCAACTGGCGGCAATGGTGGGTGGACAGCCTGCTGTTTGATGCACTGATCGGCAATACCGACCGGCATCAGGACAACTGGGGTTTGATTTTTCACCCCGAGGGCTGCCGCCCCGCGCCCCTGTTCGACAATGGCACCAGCCTGGGACATGAACGCTTCCCGGATCGGGTTGGTCATTGGTCAGACCAGGAACTGAATCGTTATATCGCCAAGGGTACTCATCATGTCCGGTGGAATCTCGATGATGCTGTACCCTTGCGGAGCCACCTGGTTCTGCTTGAACGGGCGATGTCCGAATGGCCAGATACCTACTCCGTGGCGAAAGAACGCCTCGATTTTCCGGCAGCGGAACTTGCCCACTGTTTTGCCGACCTCATGACATTGAACATACCCGTCCGTTTGTCCTCGGAACGGCACACCTTTATGCTCCGCCTTCTGAACCGTCGGCATGCATTACTAAGATCGCTTTTCAAATGAATCTGTTGCGCCACATTGTGGAACCCGAACGGCTGTTGTTGACTTGGCAACCGCCGGACGAAAACGCGCCTGTCCGCACCCGTCGCATCGTCGGCGAAATACGCATGGAAAGTGGCGAACAGGCCGTCTTCCGCTATCTGAAGGACTCGCCGGACTTTGCCGCTGCCCAAGCTGCCGGATTCAAGGGTTTTCCCGCATTTCCCGCTGAGCAGGCTGAAACCCGCCAAGGTGTGATCGAGTCTTTGATGCGTCGTTTGCCGCCTCGCAAGCGCGAGGATTTTGCGGAATATTTGGCTCAGTACCGCCTGCCTACACCTTTCAACCAATCCGATTTGGCCCTGCTTGGATATACCGGGGCGCGTCTTCCCAGTGACGGATTCGGCTTGGTGCCTGTGTTCCCGCCACATGCCATTCCCTGTGATGTCGTGCTGGAAATCGCGGGGCTTCGGCATGTGTTTTCTGGGGACATGAGCGCGATACGGGTGGGTGACCCCGTGACTTTTCAGGTTGAGTCAGAAAACCCCATTGACCAGGACGCTTTGGCGGTCATGCACCTTGATAAAAAGATCGGCTACGTAAACCGCGCCTTGTTGCCGCAGTTCCACGGCTGGCTGAGTTCTCACGCGGTCTCGGCAACCATTGAGCGCGTGAACGGCAAGCCGGAGCGCCCTTTGCTTTATGTCATTGTCCATGTGACGTGATGGCCAAATATCAGTGGCTTTGGACTGCACTGGACCCCGGCCTTCGCCGGGGTGACGGTGATTTTCAACATCCGCCGACCCCGCCGCTCACTGACTGAGCTGCAACGCCGCCAGCCGCGCGTATAGCCCGCCTTGATTGCGCAGATCCGCCGGGGTGCCGGTTTCGACGATTTTTCCCTGGTCCATCACGACGATACGGTCGGCTTGTTGGACGGTGGCGAGTCGGTGCGCGATCACCAGCGTGGTGCGTCCTTGCATGGCCGCGCTGAGGCCTTGCTGGACCAGAACTTCCGATTCCGCGTCGAGGGCGCTGGTGGCTTCATCGAGCAGCAGCAGCGGCGCGCCTTTCAGGATGGCGCGGGCGATGGCGATGCGCTGGCGCTGGCCGCCGGACAAGCGGGTGCCACGTTCCCCGAGAAAGGTCTGGTAGCCCTCGGGCAAACGCTCGATGAATTCGTCCACCAGGGCCGCCTTGGCCGCCTGCCGGACTTCCGCGTCGCTTGCCCCAGCGCGGCCGTAACGAATGTTTTCCAGCGTGTTGGCGGAGAAAATCACCGGGTCCTGCGGCACGATGGCGATGCCCAGCCTCAGGTCATCCAGGCTGAGCTGGCGGATGTCCTGGCCATTGATGCGGATGCAGCCAGCCGATACATCGTAATAGCGCAGCAGCAGTTGGAACAGGCTGGTCTTGCCGGCGCCGGACGGGCCGACCAGGGCGACGCTCTCGCCGGCGGCGATGTCCAGGCAGATGTCGTCCAGAGCATTGGTTTGCGGGCGGGCCGGGTAGTGAAAGCTGACGTGTTCAAAACGGATCGTCGCGCGCGCCGGCTGCGCGGCGGTTGCCAGCTGGGGCGCTTGCTGGATGGCCGATTCCGCGCGCAACAGTTCG
>JAGUXX010000221.1 GCA_020061585.1 Betaproteobacteria bacterium
GAGCGCCGCGGCTTGCGCTCGCCCAGCCCGCTCGCCCGCCTGCATCGCGAACCGGAACAAGCGCCGCGCGCGGCGGCGTGATTTTCTGGCGCAAATTAAACGGATGGATATTCCCGTCGGGCTAGGCGCCTGTCGGGAAATGCCACCGTTTTATGGGCCGGATAGCGTGCAACACCACACTAGGACGGGAGCATCTCGGAAATGCGAATTCATCTCGGCCCTGGCTGCCATGTCGATTTCACTCATCGCAATAACTGGCTGTAGGCGGACAACCGCTTACAAGCACAGGATGACCCCGGGATATTTCGGTCTATTTTCAGTAAGCATGTCGATTCCGGCGGGGCCGGCTCGTCGTGGAGACAGAAGCCGGAAATCGCCGGTGTTCGCATCGTTGATTTATAAAGAGGAGGCGCTCATGCGCTACATGATCATCGTCAAGGCCACCAGCGAGTCGGAGGCCGAAACCACGCCGATTTCGGCCGACGCGGACTTACTGGCCGAAATGGCCGACTACCATGAACAACTGACCAGGGCTGGCGCGCTGCTCGATGGCTCGGGTCTCAAACCGAGTTCTCAGGGCTGGCGCATCCGCTACGAGGGCGACACCCGTAGCGTGATCGACGGCCCGTTCGCTGAAACCAAGGAGTTGATCGCCGGCTACACCCTGATCCAGGTGAAATCACGCGAGGAGGCAATGGAATGGGCGCGACGTTTCCCCAATCCGGCCGGGCGCGGCAAGCCGGCCGAAATCGAGGTGCGACCGTTATACGAGCTCGACGACTTCGCGCCTTCGCCGGAGATCGAGCGCATGCGCAACATTCTCTGAGTTGCACGGTCATTCATTTTTCGTTCTTTCAAGGAGCCTTGCCATGAACGCCACTGTTTCGCCCATCCCGGAAGGCATGCACAGCCTCACCCCGCATATCGTCTGCCGCGACGCCAACGCCGCGATGGACTTCTATATCCGCGCCTTCGGTGCCGTCGACCACGGTCGCCTGCCCGGCCCCGACGGCAAACTCATGCACGGCATGATGCAAATCGGTGACTCGTGGCTGATGCTGGTCGACGAAAACCCCGAATGGAGCATGAATTCGCCGCTCGCGCTCGGTGGCACGCCGGTGACGCTGCATCTCTATGTCGCGGATGCCGACGCCGCCCTGGCGCGGGCAGTAGAAGCCGGCGCCACGCTGACCATGCCCGCCGCCGACATGTTCTGGGGCGACCGCTACGGCCAGTTGCGCGATCCGTTCGGGCACACGTGGTCCATCGCCACGCACATCCGCGACGTGAGCCCGGAAGAAATCCAGGCCGCCTCGAAGCTGGGTTGCCAGGGGGTTTGAGCAATACAGTGCAACCCATGGATTTTGTAGGGTGCGCCGTGCGCACCGTCTGCCGTTAGCGGTGCGCGCGGCACGCACTACCGCAACTTTGTCGCCTCGCCGCCGGCCAGTGCCGATAACCTCATAACTCAGGAGATAAGCATGCGTTACATGTTGATCATCGTCGAACCGCGCGGTCAGCGCGAAGCCCGCGGCGAGGACGAGGGCCGGGCGCTCTACGCCGAAATGGTCGAGTTCGGCCAGGGGCTCGCCGCGCGCGGGCAGTTGCTGGCAAGCGAATCGCTGCGCCCGGACAGCCACGGCGTGCGCATCCAGCGGCGCGGCGAGCAGGCCAGCCTGATCGACGGCCCGTTCGCCGAGGCGCGCGAAATGGTTGGCGGCTTTTTTCTGATTGAGTGCGACAGCCGCGCGGAGGCGCTGGAAATTGCCCAAAGCTGCCCCGCCACGCGCTTTGCCAGCGTCGAGGTGCGCGAATGCGCGCCGTGCTACGTGCAGTGAACAAGGAGCGCAAACCATGCCCCATATTCGTATCCTGGTGGGAACGCGCAAGGGCGCGTTCATCCTCACATCCGACGCCGCCCGCCGCGACTGGCAAGTGAGCGGGCCGCATTTCGGCGGCTGGGAAATCTTCCACATCGCCGGCTCGCCGGCCAACCCCGACCGGCTCTATGCCTCGCAGAGCAGCAGCTGGTTCGGCCAGGTGATCCAGCGTTCCGACGACGGTGGCGCAAGCTGGATCCCAGTCGGCAACGATTTCAGCTACGTCGGCGACCCGGGCATGCATCTGCATTACGACGGCACGGCCAAGCCCTGGGCGTTCAAGCGCGTGTGGCACCTGGAGCCGTCGCCGACCGACCCGGACACGGTCTACGCCGGCGTCGAGGACGCCGCGCTGTTCCGCTCGACCGACGGCGGGATGAGCTGGCATGAACTGCCCGCGCTGCGCGAACAACAAGGCGCGCAATGGATGCCGGGCGCCGGCGGCATGTGCCTGCACACCATCCTGCTCGACCCGGTGAACCCGGCGCGGATGTACGTGGCGATCTCGGCGGCCGGCGCGTTTCGCAGCGATGACGGCGGTGCGTCGTGGCGGCCGATCAACCGCGGCCTGCATTCGCAATACATCCCCGACCCGGAAGCCGAAGTCGGCCACTGCGTGCACCGCATCGCCATGCATCCGGCGCGGCCGGACACGCTGTTCATGCAGAAACACTGGGACGTGATGCGCAGCGACGATGCCGGCGACGCCTGGTTCGAAGTCAGCGGCAATCTGCCCAGCGATTTCGGCTTCGCCATGGCGGTGCATGCGCACGAACCCGACACCGTCTACGTCGTGCCGATCCAGAGCGATTCGGAACACTACCCGCCCGAGGGCAAGTTGCGCGTGTATCGCAGTCGCGCCGGCGGCAACGCCTGGGACGCGCTGACCGATGGCCTGCCGCAGGAACATTGCTATGTAAACGTGCTGCGCGACGCCATGGCGGTGGACACGCTCGACCCCTGCGGCGTGTACTTCGGCACCACCGGCGGTCAGGTCTACGTCTCGCCGGACGCCGGCGACCACTGGCGGGCGATCGTGCGCGATCTGCCGGCCGTGCTCTCGGTCAGCGTGCAGACGCTGCGCTGATCATGAACACGGTGCGCGTTGTTCTGCCCTATTCCCTCTACACGCTGGCGCGCAGCGCTGCCGAGATCGAACTCGACGTCGCCGGCCCGGTCACCCTCGCGGCCGTGCTCGACGCCCTCGAAGCGGCCTATCCCATGCTCACCGGTGCGCTACGCGACCGCGCCACCGGCCAGCGGCGTCCGCTGGTGCGCTTCTTCGCCTGCCAGGACGACCAGTCGAATCTCGGCGCCGATGCGCTGCTGCCGGATGAAGTCGCCGCCGGACGCGAGCCGCTGCTCGTGGTTGGCGCCATCGCGGGCGGTTGAAGCCGATGAATGGCAGCACCCGTGAATCCTGACAACCCATCGACAAGGAAATCTCCATGCTGAAAACCATCCTCATCGTTGTCGTTGTACTGATCGCGCTAGTGCTGATCTACGCCGCGACCCGCCCCGACGACTTCCGCGTCGAGCGCAGCGTTGTCGTTGCCCAGCCGGCGGAGAAAATCTTCCCGCTGATCGACACCTTGCAGAACTGGCAAGCCTGGTCGCCCTACGAGCGCAAGGACCCGGCCATGCGGCGCAACTATGCCGGACCCGCGTCAGGCATCGGCGCGGCCTATGCCTGGAAGGGCAACAAGGAGGTCGGCGAAGGGCGCATGGAAATCGTCGCATCGACGCCGCCTTCTGAAATCCGCTTCAAGCTCGATTTCGCCGTGCCCTTCGAAGCGCACAACCAAGCCGTGTTCGCGCTCGAACCGGTCGCGGGCGGCACCCGCGTCGGCTGGGCGATGACCGGCGCCAGCCCCTTCATGTTCAAGCTCATGGGCCTGTTCATGAACATCGACGAGATGATCGGGCGGGATTTCGAAACCGGCCTCGCCGCACTCAAGGCGCAGGCCGAACAAGAAAACTGACATGGAGACTGACTTACCCGATGTCGATGGTTATGTGCGGCCGGTCGGCGTCCAGCACATGGTCTAGGAAGCTGACCGGATGACGGCGGTCGCCGCCACGCTGGAAGCGATCTGGCATATCGAGTCGGCCAGGGTCGTCGCCGCCGTCGCCCGGCTGACGCGCGATCTGGCGCTGGCGGAAGAGTGCACGCAGGACGCGCTGGTCGCGGCACTGGAGCACTGGACGGAACAAGGTGTGCCGGACAATCCCGCGGCCTGGCTGACCACCACCGCCAAGCGGCGCGCGCTCGACGTGCTGCGGCATCGCGCC
>JAGUXX010000073.1 GCA_020061585.1 Betaproteobacteria bacterium
CGAGGCGCCGCCGCGGGAAGCGGCCGGCACTGCCGCCGAGCCCGCCGCGGATGACATCAATTGGGATGTGCTGCACGCGGTGCTGACCGGGACGCCGATTCCGCAACCCGCCGCGCCGCCGTCGGCGCCTGTCGAGAAGGCGCCGGAGACGGCGTTTCTTGAAGTTGCCGCGGCCGCCCCGCAGCGTGATGTCCCGCTATCGGTGCAGGATTTGCCGACCCCCTCCCGTTCGACCGGTTCTTCGTCGGCGCCGCAACAAAGTTTGCAGAAGGAAACCACAATCCGGATCGACACTGCGCGGCTGGATCAGGTGCTCAATCTGTCCGGCGAAATTGGTCTGACCAAGAATCGCATCGCCAACCTGAAGACCCAGATTCTGCACGGCAAGCACGATCAGGAAACCTTGAAGGCGCTGGATATCGCGGTCAGTCAGCTCGATCTGCTGGTATCCGATCTGCAGAACGCGGTGATGAAGACCCGCATGCAGCCGATCGGTCGACTGTTTCAGAAGTACCCGCGACTGGCGCGCGATCTGGCGCGACAACTCGGCAAGGATGTCGAACTGGTGTTGTCCGGCGAGGAGACCGAGCTCGACAAGACCATGATCGAGGATCTCAACGACCCGCTGGTGCATCTGGTGCGCAACGCGGTCGACCATGGCATCGAGAGCGCCGAGGAACGCGCGCTGTCGCACAAATCAGCCAAGGCCATCGTCACGCTGTCCGCCAGCCAGGTCGGCGATCACATCTACATCGAGATTTCCGACGACGGCAAGGGCATGCGTCCCGACGTGATCCGCGCCAAGGCGGTGGAAAAAGGCATCATCGACTCGGAAGCCGCGAACAGCATGGATGACAGGCAGAGCCTGCATCTGGTGTTTCTGCCCGGTTTCTCGACCAAAGATCAGATATCCAGTGTCTCCGGGCGCGGTGTCGGCATGGATGTGGTGAAAACCAACATTACGCGCCTGAACGGCAAGATCGATGTGGTTTCGGTGCCGGGCCAAGGCTCGACATTCACCATTTCGCTGCCGCTGACCTTGGCCATCCTGCCGGTTCTGGTGGTGCGGCTGAATGACCAGTCGTTCGCCATCCCGCTGTCCATGGTGCGCGAAATCATCCCGATCAAGCCGGATGAAATACAGCGCGTTTCGGGGCGTGCCACCATGGTGGTGCGCGACGAGGTGCTGCCGATACGCAGTCTGGCGCGCTTGATCGGCTGGGAAGCGAAGAAGTCGCCCGCCTTCGGCGTGCTGATGCATGCGTCCGACACCACCTTCATCATGGCGGTGGATGGTTTTGTCGGGCGGGATGATGTGGTCATCAAGCCGCTTTCGGACATCAAGCCGAAAGGCATCGCCGGCGCCACGCTCTCCGGTGATGGCTCCATCGTGCTGGTACTGGACATGGAAGCGCTGCTGGGCAACAACACCGCCGATACGCCAATGAATCTGTTTGTCCGCGCCTGATCTTTTCGTTCAATCCATGAGTTCCAACGCTTATATCGCTCGTCAGCCTATCGTCGACAGCAAACATCAACTGTTTGCCTACGAGTTGTTGTTCCGTCATTCGCGACATGCGCATAGCGCCCGTATCGACAGCGACATTGATGCCGGCCTGACCGTGATCGCCAACACCCTGGTCAACATGGGCACGGAGTGGTTGCTGAAAGGCAAGCTGGCGTTCGTCAATATGGAAGTTTCGATGTTGATGTCGAGCTTTTCCACATTGTTGCCGCATGACAACGTGGTCATCGAAATCCTCGAAACCGTTCAGGTCACGCCCGAGATACTGGAACGCCTGACTGAGTTGAAGGCGGCGGGCTATCGTTTCGCGCTCGATGATTATCAATACCTGCCCGAGTCCAAGCCGTTGCTGGCGCTGGCCAGTTTCGTCAAGCTGGATGTGTTGGCGCATACGCCGGCGGAACTGGCCAGCATCGTTGGTGTGATACGCGGATATCCGGTCGAACTGATCGCCGAGAAAGTGGAAACGCCGGAACAGTTTCGCCACTGTCAGGCCTTGGGTTTCGACTACTTCCAGGGCTATTACTTTGCCCACCCGGAAAATCTCGCGGCCAAGATCATCAATCCAGTCTATGGCACCGTGGTTCAGTTGCTGGAGAAAGTCCGCCAGGAGGCCGATGCCAGAGAACTGGAACTATTGTTCAAGAAGGATGTGGCGCTGACCTTCAAGCTGTTGCGCTACATCAATTCGGCGGGCTTCGGCCTGTCCTGCGAGGTGCAATCGATCCGGCACGCGGTGAGCATACTGGGCATGCAGCCGCTTTACCGCTGGCTGACCCTGCTGCTGGTCACCGCCGGGGGCGCGCCAACCATGCCGACCCTGGCGCGCACCGCGATTACCCGCGGCCGGCTCTGTGAATTGATCGGCAAGGCTTGTCTGCCCCGGAGCGATCAGGACAATCTGTTCATCGTCGGGGTGTTTTCCCTGTTGCCGGCATTCCTCGAAATGCCGATGGAGCAAGTGCTGGAACGCATCGTGATACCCGAGAAAATAATCGATGCGCTGGCCGATCGAACCGGCATCTACGGCCCGTTTCTGGCCTTGACCGAAGCGGTGGAAAGCGGCGACAGCGAACAACTGGAATTATTGGCTTCGTCTTTGATGGTCACACCCGAGCAGGTCAGTCAGGCGCATTTGCAGGCTTTGGCCTGGGTCGAGCAACTGGGGCTCGACTGAGCGCGAATCAAGGATCAAGCCAACTCGGGAGAGATCGCGGCTTTCAGGATGGTTTGCGGCTGACTGCCGCGCACCCGGTTGCTCAACCATAACAGCCCACCCTTCTTGATGTTCAGCGCGCGGGTTTCGCCGAACAGCAACAGACTGGCGGCTTCTCCCAGTGTCGGCTGATGTCCCACCAACAGCACGCAGCCGCGCGCATCCGGCCAGCCGGAAACGCTCAGCGCCTGCTCGCCCATGGCGCCCGGCGCGATATTGGCCATGACTTCGTAGTCCAGATCCAGCGCATCGGCGGTCTGTAGTGCGCGAATGGCCGGACTGACCAGAATGCGGCTTCTCTCAGGCAACCGCGACTGCAGCCATTGCGCCATCGTTACAGCTTGCTTGCGGCCCTTTGAGGTCAGCGCTCTTGCCATATCGTTGTCTCCATCCTGCGCGTCGGCATGCCGCCAGAGAATCAGATCCATATCGAAGTCATCCATAAAACGGTGGAGGATAAGCCGCGCATGTGACGACGCGGTGAAGGTTCAAGGTTCAAGGTTCAGCAAGCGGCGATAGCCGCCGCCGCGCAGGGTCTTGGCGGCTTCGACTTGCCGCTCGGGATCGGTGATGTCCAGCGCATGGCCGATTTCCGCCAGGCTCGCGCCCGCTTCCAGCGCATCCAGCAGGCGCAACCAGCGGCGCCAGGTCGCCGCGCCCTCGCGGACGTTGCGTGGCGGCAGCTTGCCGGATAATGCAAGCCGCTGACGGGCGACGACCAGTTGCATCTTGGCGGCTTCGAGTTGTGCCGGCAGGGATAGGGCCAAGTCGAAAATCAGCGCCAGCTCGGCTTCGTGGAGCGGCGATCCGGCCTGATCTACGCCAACCATGACCTCGACTTGAATCGGCGCTTCTCGCCAGGCCAGATCATCGGGAAACGGTATAGACGGATCGGGCGGAAATTTGCGCAACCCCCACTTGGCCCCCATCCAGCATTCGATCAGGACCTGATCGTTCTCGCCTGGACAGACATCGGCGTCGCAGCCGGCAATTTCGACATCCGGCCGCCATGCGCGAGGATCTTGCTTCCAGCGGAAGAAGTCGCGCTTCGGCGGCGCGCCGTAAGCCGATTCTAGTTGGCGCCAGGTGGCGATGAATTCCGCATAATCGGCGCGATAAGCCGGTTCGCGACGCAGAAACTGCCATGCCCAGCCACCGCGATCCAGGCTGGCGCAGAATGCGTAATCCTGATCATTCCACCATGGCATCGCGGGTTTCAGATCGGCAGAAAGATGAACGTGGCCACATTCTGGAACACGCGCGAAATCGAGCGGTTGCTTTTATCCTCGACGACCACCGCCAACAAATCCTGCAACGCGATCAGTTTGCCGAATTCGCGCTCGAAACTGAGGTTGGCGACCTCGCCGTCCATGCTGTTGCTGATCAGGAATTTCGCGCCGCTTGTTTGTTTGGCGTTGGACAGCTTCCACACCGCGACCTCGATATTGCGGGCGCTGTTGTAAAGCTTCTGGGCGGACAGATCGTCGTGCAGGAACAACGCCGTCTTGTAATCGTAAGCGGCCATCAACATGCTGGTCAGCGCGGTGATGAACGCCTGCACCCGGTCGCCGCTGTAGCCTTCGAGGAAGGCCAGATTGAATTGCGCCTCCCAGTCCGGCGGCGGCAGACTGGCGTTGGCCCAGTTGGGAATTTGCGAAAAAATCCGGGCGGTCGCGGCTTCGGCGGAGTCCAGGCCGGACTTGCGGAATTCCTGCGGATTACGTCGATACAGCTTTTCGCTCAAGCGCTGCAGACTGTTGATGGCCGCGCTTTGGTTCAGCTCGGCCATCATGTCGATGTCGCTTTTGGCGAGGTTGGCGGAGTTGAAGGCGCGGGCGCTCTTGGACCCGTCCTTGCGCTGAATTTGCTGTCCAGCGCAGCCATGTAATCCGATCAGCAGGAAGAACAGCAGCAAAATTGTCGGATGAGCGCGCACTTTGTTGGGCCAGGCCAAGTCGATATCGGTATTGTAGTCAGGCCGCGCGGGCATTGCTTGGATGAGTACCGGAGAAAAATGGCTGGGTATTCGGCGCGGTCTATCCCAAAAAAAACTTATTTGCAAAAAAATAAGTCTGATTAGTTGGGGGTGGCAACGGGTGCTATTCTCGCGGCCCATTCGGCTTATCAGCCTTTACTAATTTATATTGATAGGAGTCAGCATGTCCCGTCTCGTGAAACCCCACGGTGGTGGCGAACTCAAGCCTCTTCTGCTTGAAGGCGCCGCGCGTGAAGCCGAACTGGCGCGCGCCCAGTCGCTGCCCAAGGTCAAGATGTCTTCCCGCGAAACCGGCGACCTGATCATGATGGGCATCGGCGGCTTCACCCCGCTGGAAGGCTTCATGACGCACGCCGACTGGGCGGGCGTGTGTGATGGTTACAAGATGGCCAACGGCCTGTTCTGGCCGATCCCGGTTACCCTGTCCACCGATACCAATATCGCGCAGACCCTGAGCCTGGGTCAGGATGTCGCGCTGGTGAATTGCGACAGCGACGAAATCATGGGCACCATGAAGGTGACCGAGATCTACGGCATCGACAAGGGCCACGAGTGCATGATGGTCTACAAGACCACCGACATCGCTCACCCCGGCGTCAAGATGGTCATGGATCAAGGCGCGATCAACCTGGCCGGTCCGGTCAAGGTGCTGTCCACCGGCAGCTTCAAGGAAGAGTACGGCGATCAGTTCATGACCCCCGCCGAAACCCGCACGGCTTTCGAGAAAGCCGGCTGGTCCAAGATCGCCGCCTTCCAGACCCGCAACCCGATGCACCGTTCGCATGAGTACCTGGCCAAAATCGCCATCGAAACCATGGACGGCGTGCTGATCCATTCGTTGCTGGGCGCCCTGAAGCCGGGCGATATTCCCGCCGAAGTGCGTTCCGAGGCGATCAGCACCCTGGTCGAAAACTACTTCGCCCCCAATACCGTGATCCAGGCCGGCTACCCGCTGGACATGCGTTATGCCGGTCCGCGTGAAGCGCTGTTGCACGCGCTGTTCCGTCAGAACTATGGCTGCTCGCACCTGATCGTCGGTCGCGACCACGCCGGCGTCGGCGACTACTACGGTCCGTTCGATGCGCAAAAGATCTTCGACGAGATCCCCGCCGGATCCCTTGAAACCACCAACATGAACATCGACTGGACCTTCTGGTGCAAGAAGTGCGGCGGTATGGCCTCGCAGCGCACTTGCCCGCACACCAAGGATGATCGCATCCTGCTGTCCGGCACCAAGGTTCGCGCCATGCTTTCCGAAGGCCAGGATCTGCCGGTTGAATTCAGCCGTCCGGAAGTGGCCAAGGTGCTGCAGAAGTATTACGCCAGCCTCACCGCGGAACAAAACGTCAAGATAGAACTCAAGGGCCATTCGGCTGCTTGAGTCTGGCGTGTGGCGAGTTGCGAGTGGCGATTCGCCACTCGCGATGGACCACTCGCAACAAGAATTTAGGACCTGAGCCCGCCGGAAGCGGATTCGCGATACGCCCCCCGGCCAAGGTCGGGCTCGGATTTTCTGAATGGGCCGCGTCAAGAACGCGGATTGTTAGCTAACAAGGAGTGTTTGAATGCCAACCTTCGTCCGTACCGACAAGTGCGACGGCTGCAAGGGTCAAGACAAGACCGCCTGCATGTACATCTGCCCGCATGACCTGATGAAACTGGACCGTGATGGTTCCGAAACCGGCCACGCCATGCGTGCCTTCAACCAGGAACCCGAGCAGTGCTGGGAATGTTATTCCTGCGTCAAGATCTGCCCGCAGCAAGCTATCGAGTGCCGCCACTACGCCGACGTCGTGCCGTTGGGCGGTTCCGTCCAGCCCCTGCGCGGCTCCGACTCCATCATGTGGACCATCAAGTTCCGCAATGGCGTGCTGAAGCGTTTCAAGTTCCCGATCCGCACCACCCCGGAAGGTTCTATCGATTGCTACGGCGGCAAGCCCACGCCGAAACTGGCCGACATCGAAGCCGTCGGTTCGTTTACCCGTGACGTAACCGGTGGTTACCGTGCCGGCAACCCCGCCGAACTGATTCGCAAGTAATTGATCAAGAAGAGGTAATTAATATGGCTGAATTTGGAAATCCGGACGTCATCCAGGAAGAAGTCGACATCCTGATGATTGGTGGTGGTATGGCATGTTGCGGCGCCGCGTATGAAGTGATGCGCTGGGCCGATGTTGCAAAGGCTGAAATCGGCATCGATCTGAAGATCAAGCTGGTCGACAAGGCGGCTATGGACCGTTCCGGCGCTGTCGCGCAAGGTCTGTCCGCGATCAACACCTACATCGGCACCGAGCAGGACCCCGCCGACTACACCCGTATGGTCGCCAACGACCTGATGGGTATCACCCGTGACGATCTGGCCTACGACGTGGGCCGCAACGTTGACGATTCCGTGCACCTGTTCGAAGAGTGGGGCCTGCCGATCTGGAAAACCGATGCCAACGGCGAGCGTCATGACGGCGCCGCCGCCATCGGCGAAGGCCTGCCCTCCCTGAAGGACGGCGGCAAGCCGGTGCGTTCCGGCAAGTGGCAGATCATGATCAACGGCGAATCCTACAAGTGGATCGTCGCTGAAGCCGCCAAGAAGGCTCTGGGTATGGGCCGCGTTGAAGAGCGTATCT
Source organism: Betaproteobacteria bacterium (assembly GCA_020061585.1). Classification (GTDB taxonomy): domain Bacteria; phylum Pseudomonadota; class Gammaproteobacteria; order Burkholderiales; family Thiobacillaceae; genus PFJX01. Next base: position 7,359 of record JAGUXX010000073.1, read on the forward strand.
TCATCGTCAAGCTGATCAACGACAAGAACGACAGCAACCGCATCGCCGGCGCCGTTGGTTTCTCGACTCGTAACCACACCCTGCACGTTTACAAAGCCAAGGCCATCCTGCTGGCCGCCGGTGGTTGCGTGAACATCTTCCGTCCGCGTTCTGTCGGTGAAGGTACCGGCCGCGCCTGGTACCCGGTGTGGAACGCCGGTTCCACCTACGCCATGGCCGCGGAAGCCGGCGCTGAGCTGACCATGATGGAAAACCGCTTCGTGCCCTGCCGTTTCAAAGACGGTTACGGCCCGGTCGGCGCCTGGTTCCTGCTGTTCAAGGCGCGCGCCACCAACGGCTACGGCGAAGACTATCTGACCAAGAACAAGGCCATGCTGGACCAGTACCCCCCGTACGGTCAGGCTGCCGTTCCCGCTTCCTGCCTGCGTAACCACGTTATGCTGAAGGAAATGAAGGAAGGCCGTGGTCCGATCTGGATGGACACCGTGACCGCCTTGGGCAAACTGCGTGAGACGCTGTCCGCTCGCGAAGTGAAGCACCTGGAAGCCGAAGCCTGGGAAGACTTCCTGGACATGTGCGTGGGTCAGTGCGGTATCTGGGTTGGCGAAAACGTCGAACCGGAGAAGAAGAACTCCGAACTGATGCCGACCGAGCCCTACCTGCTGGGTTCGCACTCCGGTTGCTGCGGCATCTGGGTTTCCGGCCCGACCGACGTTGGCGCCCCGACCGAAGAACTGCACGCCGACAAGGACAAGATCCCGGCTCACCTGCCGTCCGGCTGGAACTGGGGCTACCGTGGCATGACCACCGTCAAGGGTCTGTTCACCGCCGGCGACGGCGTGGGCGCATCCGGCCACAAGTTCTCCTCCGGTTCGCATACCGAAGGCCGTCTGGCCGCCAAGGCGATGGTTAAGTACTGCATCGACAACAAGGACATGAAGGTTGAACTCGACACCGCTGTTGATCAGCTGGTTGAGGACATCTACCGTCCGGTGCGTACCTACCTGGAGTTCAAGGACTACACCACCGCCATCGACGTCAACCCCAACTACATCACCCCCAAGATGCTGCAGTTCCGTCTGCAGAAGATCATGGACGAGTACGTTGCCGGCGTCGCGACCTACTACAACACCAACGACAAGATGTTGGAAGTGGCCGAGCAGAAGCTGGAAATGCTGAAGGAAGACGCGATGAAGATGCGTGCGAAAGACCTGCACGAACTGCTCCGCGCCTGGGAAAACTACCACCGTATCCTGACGGCGGAAGCCCACATGAAGCACATCCAGTTCCGCGAAGAAAGCCGTTACCCCGGCTTCTACTACCGCACCGACAAGAACTTCGTCGATGAAGAAAACTGGAAGTGTTTCGGCAACTCCATCTATGACAAGACCACGCAGAAGTGGACCAACTTCAAGCGCGCGCACTTCGATCTGGTGGACAAGTCCAAGCTGTTCAAAGCGGCCGCCCCCCACTAATCGGGCGCTGTAAGTGATCTGACCGGGCGCTCACAAGGCGCCCGGTTTTTTTTCGGCGGGTCATCGAGGCCGCATTCGCAAGCGTCGGCTCTTGCGAATGTTGCATTCCATCCCAATATTCCCCCTTCATTCCGTTCCGCAAATTTCGAGGTCGATCATGGACGAAAGCCAATTCAAGAATCTTGCCGATGAGGCCCCCTTCGAGCTCAGCCCGGTCAGTCCCAACATGCTGGGCGGCGACAAGGTCATACAGTTTCGCTGCCACAAGGATGTCGGCTGCTGGAATGCCTGTTGCGCCAATATCGACATCACCTTGACCCCGTATGACATCCTGCGCTTGAAAAACCGCCTGGAGATGTCGTCCGGCGAGTTCCTCAAAGCCTATACCGTGCCCTACGAGATGGACCAGGACGGCATGCCCGGCGTCAAATTCCGCCCGGTCGAAGGCGGCACCGCCTGCCAGTTCATGCGCCCAGAGGGCTGCGGGGTCTACGAAGACCGTCCGACCGCCTGCCGCTACTACCCGGTCGCGTTGCTGTCGATGCGCAACCAGGAAGAGTTCGTCGACCGCACGTCCTATGCGCTGGTGGAAGAAAAGCATTGCCTGGGCCACCAGGAGCCGCGTTCGCTGACCATCGACGAATACCGCCAGGAACAAGGCGTCGATGTCTACGACGAAAAAGGACGCGGCTGGCGGCAGATGGTGCTGAAGCGCAAATCCGCCGGCCCCGGCATCGGCAAGCCGCCGGAAATTTCCAATCAATTGTTCTTCATGGCCAGCTACGACGTCGATCGGTTCCGCGCCTTTGTCGCCAGCGAATCGTTCAACCGCACCTATGACGTACCGGTGGAAGTCATGAGCGTGTTGCTGACCGACGATGAAGCGCTGATGGACTTCGGCTACAACTTCCTCAAGCACGTGCTGTTCAACGAGAAATTCCTGGAAGAGCGCGATGGCGCATTCGAACAGCGCATGGAACGCCTGAAAGCCCGCGCGGAAGTGGTGCGTGCCGAATATCTCGCCAATCGCGACAAACTGGAAGAAGACAAGTATTCCGACACGCCGCGTGCCGGTGATTGCGCCTGCGGCAGCAAGGACTAAGCGCATGGGCAGCGCGGGATCGCCCGATAGCGGGCAGGCGCCGGCGCAACTGGTCCTGTTTACCGATTATGGCTGGCAGGACCCCTACGTCGGACAAGTAAAAACGGTGATGGCCGCCGAAGCGCCCGGTGTCGCGGTGATTGATCTGCTGCATGCGGTGCCGGATTTCAACGCCCATGCCGGCGCGCAACTGCTGGCGGCGCTGGCGCCGGCGTTTCCGGTCGGCAGCGTGTTCTTCTGCGTGGTCGATCCCGGCGTCGGCGCCGCGCGCGATGCCTTGGTGGTCGAAGCCGATGGCCGTTGGTTCGTCGGTCCCGACAATGGTCTGCTGTCGATCGTCGCGGCGCGCGCCCGGCAGCATCGAAGCTGGCATATCCATTGGCGACCAGAGGGAATGTCCGATTCCTTTCACGGCCGCGATCTGTTCGCGCCGATCGCCGCCTGGATTGCCGCCGGGAAATTCCCCTCCGACAAACTCAAACTGATCTCCGAGCCGAATATCCAGTTCGATGCCGCCGACCTGCCGCGCATTCTGTACATCGACCACTACGGCAATGCCTGGACCGGTATCCGCGGCGGTCTCGCCGACGCGGCGTCGCGGCTTGAGGTCAAAGGCAAGACCTTGCCTTGGCGACGCGTCTTTGCCGAAGCAGGCAAGGGCGAACTGTTCTGGTATCAGAACAGCGCCGGTTTGATCGAAATTGCCGCGAACCGGGCCAACGCGGCCGCCTTTCTTGGGCTGAAGGTGGGTGATCTGGTCAAACTTTCCAGCACCAGCCACGGATCGGTGCATTAGCCGGGTGTAAAAAAGCGCCGCCACCCCGGCGAAGGCCGGGGTACAGATCATCTGATCTGAGTGAGCCAACATACAATGGCGCATTCTTACTCCTCCACGGTTCCCGTCATGCCTGTCAATCTCTCCGCTCCCGATCCCGCCAATCTGCGTCCCGTAGCCGGGGTTGAACTCGGCATTGCTTCCGCCGGCATCAAGAAACCCGGTCGTCGCGATGTATTGGTTATCACCCTGCCGGCCGATTCCGAAGTGGTCGGCGTGTTTACCCAGAACCGTTTCTGCGCCGCGCCGGTCACGATCTGCAAGGAACATCTGCATCAGGAATCCGGCATACGCGCGCTGGTGGTCAACACCGGCAATGCCAATGCCGGCACCGGCGAGGATGGCCTGCGCCGGGCGCGCGAAACTTGCGCCGCGGTGGCGGAAAACCTGAACATCAAGCCGGAACAGGTGCTGCCGTTCTCCACCGGGGTGATTCTGGAACCGTTGCCGCACGACAAGATCGTCGCCGCGCTACCGGCCGCGCTGGCCGATCTGAAGGCCGACAATTGGGCGACCGCCGCCGAGGCGATCATGACCACCGACATCGTGGCCAAGGCCACCTCGCGCAAGGCTGCGCTGAATGGCGTCGAATACAACGTCACCGGCATCGCCAAGGGTTCCGGGATGATTCATCCGAATATGGCGACCATGCTGTCGTTCGTCGCCACCGACGCGCCGGTGTCGTGCGAGGCGCTGGAAGCCATGCTGCGCCACGCGGTGAACAAGTCGTTCAACTGCATCACCGTCGATGGCGACACCTCGACCAACGATTCCTGCATCCTGATCGCCACCGGCGCAATCACCGCGCCGGTGATCATGGACAGCGCCGATTCGCGCTTCGACTCGCTGCAATCCGTGGTGACCGAAGTCATGATCGAACTCGCCAAGGCCATCGTGCGCGACGGCGAGGGGGCGACCAAGTTCATGGAAATCCGCGTTGAAGGTGGCGAGGACGAGGCCGAATGCAAGCAGATCGCCTACGCCATCGGCCGCTCGCCACTGGTCAAAACCGCGTTCTTCGCTTCCGACCCGAATCTGGGGCGCATCCTCGCCGCTATCGGTTACGCCGGCATTGCTGATCTGGACGTGAATCGTCTGCGCCTGTGGCTGGGCAATGTGCTGGTTGCCGAAAACGGTGGCCGCGCGGCATCGTACCGGGAAGAGGAAGGCGCGCGCGTGATGGCCGCGCCGGAAATCAATGTGCGCGTCGATCTGGCGCGCGGCAACAGCGTCGCCACCGTGTGGACCTGCGATTTCTCCTACGACTACGTGAAAATCAACGCGGAATATCGCAGTTAATCGCGCTTCGGCGCTCGCTCAGGCAGCGTCAGCAGATGCGCCGGGGCAGGCTGCGGGCGGCGCGCGGCCAGCAACTTCAAGGCGGCATGAAACTCGCCCTGGATGCGGCGCTGCGTGTCGGCGCCTTCCGGCGTATAGAACACCGCCTGATACGCCACCGCTTCATCCAGCGCTGCGCGCGCCTGCGGTTTGAAGCCGCGCCAGGCCACTTCCACCCAGCGTTTGTATTGACTGTCGACGAAGATGATTTCCTCCGCATCGATCACCGCCAGGTACTGCATGCCGCGCATCGGCACGAACACGCTGCCGGTCCGGCTTTGCGCCAGCAGGATGCGGCTCAGGTTGTAGCTGGCGGCCGGCAACGCGCAAGCAGTGCGTGTCAGCTCCGGACCGCGTTCGAAGGATTCGGTGGCGTAGTCCATGCGGGCTCCTTGGGCGGGTTGCTAACGTGACCAGTATATTGATTACGCGGGGCTGCGTTCCATCCCCGCCGCCACGCAGCGCAACTGGTCATACGAGTAAGTCTCGGAAAACAGTTCGAACACCGGCTTCATGCGCAGTTGGCCGTTGACCCGTTGTGCTTCGAAGGCGGCGCGGATGGCCTCCAGTTCTTCCGCCGGCAGCGGCAATGCTTCGTGCGGTTCGAGCAGTCCCAGACTTATGGCTTCGGCGCAGTGGCCGAAGATGGTGGTGGGCTTGAGGCCGCGATTCAAGGCGATTTCTTCCACTGTGGCGCCTTCGCGCAGGCTTTTCAGGGTCAGGCCGGCGCTGTCGCCCAGGCCTTCGTGGAGCGTGGCGACCGGCGCTTTGCGCATGACATGCGTCGGTGCGATGGGCGGCGGCAGGCCGTGTTCTTCAGCGTGGCGTTGGCAAAGCAGGATGATCGCCGCGCCGTGACTCTCCAGCTTGCGCGTACCGATACCGGAAATCTGCCGCAGTTGCGCCTCGGACCGCGGGCAAAGCTGGGCGATTTCCGCCAGCGTGGCGTCATGGAAGATGACGTAGGCCGGCACGCCGTGTTCCTTGGCGGTTTCACCACGCCAGGCGCGCAGCCGTTCGAACAGCACTTGCGCGTCGGCATCGAGCATCGCCGCCGGCGTCTTGCCGCGTGCATCGCGCGCCGCTTTCTTCGCGATCTGCTTGCGCAGCATGACCTGCTGTTCACCCTTCAACACCGCGCGACTGGCCGAACTGAGCTTCAAGGCGCCGTAGCTGCCGTGGTCGATCTCCAGATAACCCAGCGCCACCAGCTGGCGGAACACCGCGCGCCAGTCCTTTTCCGACAGTTCCTTGCCGATGCCGTAGGTGCTCAGCGTGTTGTGCCGCCACTGGCGGATACGTTCGGTGTCGCGGCCGAGCAGCACGTCGACCACATGCACCGCGCCGAAGCGTTGCTCGGTGCGAAACACGCAGGACAGCGCCTTGCGCGCCGCCTCGGTGCCATCCCAGGTTTGCGGCGGGTTGAGGCAGATGTCGCAGTTGCCGCACGGCCCGCTGTCTTCGCCGAAATACTTGAGCAGCCGCTGACGGCGGCAGGTGGCGGATTCGCACAGCGCCAGCAGCGCATCCAGCTTGGCGTGGCCGAGGCGCTTGAATTGTTCGTCGGCCTCGCCTTCCTCGATCATCCGCCGTTGCTGCACGGCGTCGGCCAGGCCGTAGGCCAGCCAGGCATCGGCGGCCGCGCCATCACGACCGGCGCGGCCGGTTTCCTGGTAATAGCCCTCGACGCTCTTGGGCAGATCGAGGTGCGCGACGAAGCGCACGTCCGGTTTGTCGATGCCCATGCCGAAAGCGATGGTGGCGACCATGACGATGCCGTCGTCGCGCAGAAACGCATCCTGATTGCGCCGCCGCACCGCCTGCTCCAGCCCGGCGTGATAGGGCAGCGCCTGGATGCCGTGTTCGACTAGCCAGGCGGCGGTTTCCTCGACCTTCTTGCGCGACAGGCAATAGACGATGCCGGCGTCGTCGGCATGTTCGGCGCGGATGAAATTGAGCAACTGCGCGCGCGCGTTGTCCTTCTCGACGATCTGATAGCGGATGTTGGGCCGGTCGAAGCTGGAGACGAAGATGCGGGCCTTTTCCAGTTGCAGACGCTGCACGATTTCCGCCTGCGTCGCCGCATCCGCCGTGGCGGTCAGCGCGATGCGCGGCACTTTGGGGAAGCGTTCGTGCAGTACCGAAAGCTGAATGTATTCCGGCCGGAAATCGTGCCCCCATTGCGACACGCAATGCGCCTCGTCGATGGCGAACAGCGCCAGCCCGGGACCGGCCGCCACCGCTTCCAGCAACGACAGGAAACGCGGCAACACCAGCCGTTCCGGCGCGACGTAGATCAGGTCGTATTCCTGATTGAACAGACCACGCTCGATGGCGGCGGCCTCCATGCCGCTCAATGACGAATTCAGATACGCCGCCTTGACCCCGGCCTCGCGCAGCGCCGCGACCTGATCGTGCATCAACGCGATCAGCGGCGACACGACGATGCCGACACCACGCCGCAGCAACGCCGGAATCTGGTAACACAACGACTTGCCGCCGCCGGTCGGCATCAACACCAACGCATCGCCGCCCGCCGTAACGTGATCGACGATGTCGCCTTGACGCCCGCGAAACGCGGGATAACCGAAGACTTCTTGGAGCAGGGCGAGCGAAGCGGACATGAGTGCGGTAGATGAGTCGATAGAGAATTCAGAATTCGATGGCTTGTTGAGGAATAATCCCGCCCCTATTTATGCTGTTCGAGATTCTACGACGGAGCTGCCATGCCCATAGTCGCCCACAACGATCTACCGACACTGCAACGCCTGCGCTCCGACGGCACCACTATCGTGCTGCCGGCCGAGCGCGCCGCCAATCAGGACATTCGCGAACTGCACATCGGCCTGCTCAACATGATGCCGGACGCGGCGCTGGAAGCCACCGAGCGGCAGTTCTTCCGGCTGGTGGGCGAGAGCAATCCGATTGCGCAGTTCTATGTGCATCCGTTCACGCTGGATGCGATTCCGCGCGGCGACAAGGCGGCGGCGCACATCGCCAAATATTACGAGTCGTTCGACAAGATCAAGGCGGAAGGTCTGGATGCGCTGATCATCACCGGCGCCAATGTCACCGGCGAAGATCTTTCCAAGGAGCCGTTCTGGACGCCGCTGGGAGAGGTCATCGCCTGGGCCTGGGAAAACGTCACCACGACGCTGTTGTCATGCCTGGCCACCCACGCGGTCATGCATTTCCGCTATGGTCAGCCGCGCGTCATGCAACCTGCCAAACGCTGGGGGGTGTATTCGCATCGCGTGCTGGACAAGCGGCACCCGCTGGTGGCGGATGTGAACACCCGCTTCGATGTGCCGCATTCGCGCTGGAACGATGTCTCGCGCGCCCAGTTCGAAGCGGCTGGTTTGCGCGTGTTGGTAGAAAGCGAGGAAGTCGGCGTGCATCTGGCGACCAGTCATGACGGTCTGCGCATGGTGTTTTTTCAGGGTCATCCGGAGTACGACACCATTTCCCTGCTCAAAGAATACAAGCGCGATGCGCTGCTGCACGCACAGGGCAAACTGAAACACAGCCCGCCGTTTCCCGACCATTATCTGGCGCAACATGAGCAGGCCATCCTGCTCGAATGGCGCGAGCAATTGGCGCGGGCCGCGGCCGGCGGCACGGCATTGCCGGAATTTCCGGAAGCGCTGGTGGCGCCGAATATCGACAACACCTGGCACGACACCGGCGAAGCGGTGATCGGCAACTGGATGGGCTGTATGTACCAAGTTACCCATCGCGAACGCGACAAACCGTTCATGGATGGCATCGATCCGAACGATCCTCTGGGGATTTACTCGAATTGAACTTGCGCAAAGCGGTGCGTGTGTGTGGCACAATGCGCCGCTGATTTTTCAGCGCAGTGTCAACGACGGAGGAAACGATCGTGGCAACAGCAGCCAAAAAGCCGATCAGCAAGCCCGCGGCGAGCGGTGTCGGGAAAACTGACGCCAAACCCGTCGTGCCTGGCAAAATGTCGACAGCGCCCAAGGCTGTCGCAAAGCCACGAGCGCCAGTGGAAATCAAGCCGTCAGCGGACAAAGTTGAGCCTCCCGCAGTGATCGCCAAGCCCGCCGCCAAAAAAACCGAAGTCGTCGCCTCATCCCGGGTCGAACCGGAAAACCCCATCAAGACCATGAAAACCGCCGAAACCAAAACTGCCGTGACCAAGCCCGCCGCCAAGGCCGGCTCAGCCAAACCCGCCAAGGCCGCCAAGAAGGTCTCCGCCTTGCCGTTGAACGATGCCGAACTCCTGGCGATGCCGGAGTCCGACTACATGAACGACGCGCAACTGGCGTATTTCAAGGCCAAGCTCACCGCGATGCGCGACGAGATTCTGGAAAATGCGCGTGAAACCGGGGTGCACTTGAAGGAAAACGAGGTGTTTGCCGACCCCAACGATCGCGCCACCGTCGAAGAAGAAAATCTGCTGGAGCAGCGCGTGCGTGATCGCGAACGCAAGTTGTTGAAAAAAATCAACTCGTCCCTGTCGCGTATCGAAGCGGGTGAATACGGTTATTGCCTGGAAACTGGCGATCCGATCGGTTTGCCGCGTCTGCTGGCGCGCCCGACCGCCGAATTGTCGATCGAGGCGCAGGAAAAGCATGAGCGTCTGGAAAAGCTTTACGCTGATTGAACGTGCTGGTCGTATACCGCGAATGGCCGCGCAAGCGGCCATTCGTGTTTCTGCCTGACGCCAGCCATGCCCTGAGTTGTCTGACCTGCTGTAAGCGCAACGCGATGGCGTTAAGCTTGGCGCGGAATATTGATCAGACAGGGTGAAGCCCATGCAGCAATCGTGGAAGGACAACATCTATCAGCAGCGCGAGCAGTTGGCGTTGCTGCTGCATGAACCGCTGGCGCTGCTGGCCGATCTTTGCGCGCCTGCATGGGGGCGGCGGGAAGACCTGGATGCAGTGCTGCTGGATGGGGTGCGGAGCATTCCGCACTGCACCTATTTGTACTGCCTGGGCACCGATGGGGTGCAGATTTCCGACAATGTCGGCCCCGACGGACTCGCACCCGAGCATTTCGGCCGCGATCGCTCGCAGCGCCCTTACATGAACGAAGCGGTGCCAGTATGGGGCTTTCTGCTCTCCGACGCCTATATCAGTCTGGCCAAGCGTCGGCCTTCGTTGACCGCCTTGCAGATCGTGCGCGGCGAAAATGGTCAGGCGCTGGGTTACCTGGGCGCCGATTTCGATTTGCGCAATCTGCCGGTTTCCTCGCAACTCTATGAGGAGCCCGGCCATTGGCGGCAGATCAAGGGGGATCCGGCGATCCGCGGCAATGTGTTTCAGCAGTGCCGCATCGAAAGTCCGATGGACCAGAACCTGGAGCAGGCGCTGGCGATCCTCGAGGAACTGCTGACCCAGCGCGGGGTGTTTCAGTGTCAGATCCATTTTTCCAGCAGCCAGGCCACCATCTGGACGCTGGATGATCCTTACCGCTATCGCATTCTGGATCAGGAAGCTCTGAGCGATGCCGACATTTGCCTGGTCTATCCGCCTCAGGCGTATCCGGCGGACGCGACGATACCGATGCAGGACATTACGCGGATTCTGGCCAACCTGCGTTCGTTGCGCATGTCCGACGAAAACATCTACCTGCGCATGTCCTCGATCAATATTTTCAACGGCATGGTGAGTCTGACTTTTTCCTGTGACGGAACTCACTATATGCGTTTTGACGAATTTCTTGGCCAGGATGGACCGTTCTGGTTCTAGCGCGGCCGCGGGTTCAGGCATGATTTTCGGTGGCTGTCGAAATCCCGACAGTGCTGTCGAAAGGCCGCCAGAGATACCTGGCGGCCTTGTCATCAAGAATTCAAATAGCCCTGATTTAATGCGCATCGCACGCCGGTTCGGCGGTATCCGGTGGTTGGCACGATTCCCGCTAAATGTCTCCCATGGTGATTTTTTCCGATCATTGGGAGTACATAAAATGGATCAACACGAGGTAGATAAAATGGATGTCAGTCTGATTTCTGGTGATGATGGTTTCGATCGAGTTGCCATCAGTTTGGTGGGGGAAGGTTGTACCGCGCTATCTTTGACCCCCGCCCAGGCGAGAATTCTTGCCACTGAATTGATTTCGGCGGTGAATCGCGCGGAAGTGAAGAAAAGCCTGCAATCAAGCCCAAACCTGTGGCGCCGCCAAGCGGAGACCCGTCCTCGTCTGGCAACGGCGACTGAGCTGGCCCACTGAGGCCTGAATCAACGGGTGAGCTCGAACGGCAAGCAAAACCAGCCTTGTCGAGCGTGGTAAGATGGCGCGGCCGACGTTAAGTCGGCCTTTTTTTTGGATTAACGACAGGGGTTATTTATGGCGGTCCTGGAACTCAACGAACAGAATTTCGAAGAAGTCATCCTCAACAACGATTTTGTGGTGATCGACTTCTGGGCGCCCTGGTGCGGTCCGTGCAAGGGCTTCGCACCGGTTTTCGAAGCCGCCGCCGCGAAACACGAAGGGATCATCTTCGCCAAGGTCAATACCGAAGAGCACCAGGGCTTGGCCGGACATTTCCAGATTCGCTCCATTCCGACACTGGTGATCTTCCGTGAAAAAGTCATCATCTATGCCCAGCCGGGCGCCTTGCCGGCCAGCGGTTTCGACGATCTGATCACGCGCGCCAAAGAAGTCGACATGGCGCAGGTGCATGCCGAAATCGCCGCCGAAGCCGAAAAAGGCAACGCCTGAAGCTTGTTTCAGCCCGCCAGCAGGTGGCGGGCCGCCATTTCTGCGCCATCGGCCGGCGTGGCCGGTTTGCGCGGTTGCCGCCAGAGTGAATGCATCAATTCACCGAGCGCATCGGAAAACAGCGACGCCTCGTCTATCGCCTTGGCGTTGCCATGTTGCCGCAACCAGCCGGCGAGATAGGGTGTTTCCGGCCAATCCGGCCGATCCACATACAGCACGGGTAGCGCGTGCGCGTTCGCCTCGACAAAACTGCCGTAACCGACTTTGGTGACCAGCAGGTCGCAGGATGCCAGCAAATCCAGGAACGGCAATCCGCAGCGACCGTATGCAAGCAGATCGGGTCGGGCTTCGGCGGGCCAGTTGTCCGGGGTCAGCCACAGCGTGGCATCGACCTTAGGCAGGCCGCCGCGGCCCTGATAACCGATGCCGCCAAAGCCAAGCAGCACCAGTTTACGGTCGGCCGGCAGCCCCAGATTGCGATTCAGTTCAGCGCGCCGATTGCGCCCCAGCGCGGCAATCGGCGCGATCGGCCGGCGGCGCGGCAGATCTTCCATCGGCATCGCCGGCAGCGGTTGCAGGAACAGATCGGCGGCGGCGTAAGCCGCATGGACCTGGGCGAGGATTTGCGTCATGCCCGGCAGGTCCGCCAGATAGGCGCGCGCGATGTCCGCCCAGTTCAGCGAACACATTGCCACACCGGCAATCCCCGCCTGCGCCGCCGCCGCCAGGGGCAGATAGGCGATATCGGCGAATACCCGATCGAACGCCTGGCCGCGCAGCCAGGCGGCTTCGCGGCTTACCCGCGCTGGCCAGTCGGCATGAAACGCCAGATAGGCGGCATGGCTGGCCGAGGTGTCGACGCGCATCGCATCGCGCATCACCAGGCCGACATCGGCGGCATCCGCGCGATGCTCGAACGGGCCGGCGATACGCGATTGCAATGCGCCGCGGTCGAGCCCGCTCCAGATCGTCAGTTGCAGATTCGGTTGCAGCGCGCGCAACGCGTTGAGCACCGGCGCGGCCTGCGCCAGATGGCCCAGCCCATGCTGGCTGATCGCCGCGAGCAGTCTCATGGCAACAGCCTGGGTTGCAGGATTTCCTTCAGCAACGGCAAGGAAATCGGACGTTTGCGGCTCAGCGACAGGCTGTCGAGTTGATCGACCAGATCCAGCAGATGCGGCAGATCGCGTCGACAATGGCTCAACAGGTAGCGCAATACCTCGTCCGGCAGGCGCAGTCCGCGCGCTTCGGCGCGTACCGTCAATGCCGCGCGCTTGTCGGCATCGCTCAGCGGCTGCAAGCGAAACACCAGGCCCTGCGCCAGCCGCGTGGCGAGGTCCGCGCGATTGGCCAGACTCGGCAGTTGCGGCAGTTGCGCCGGCGGCAGCGGGCCGCTGACCAGCAGCCGGCCCTCGCCTTCGCGGGCCGCGTTGATCAGGGTGAACAGCCGGATCTGGTCCTCGGCATCCAGGCGCTCC
>JAGUXX010000169.1 GCA_020061585.1 Betaproteobacteria bacterium
GAACGGCGCGCGGCTTTGGGCGCGGCGGCGCGGGAACGGGTGCGGACGCACTACGCCATCGATGCCGTGGCGGCGCGTTACCAGCGGCTTTACCGCGATTTGATCGAGCGGAAGGCGGCCTGAGCATGTGCGGCTTTACCGGCTTTCTCTGGCCGCGTCATGTCCTGGGCGCCGGCGGCCTGGCGGCGACCGTCGAACGCATGGCGCAGCGGTTGGCGCATCGGGGGCCGGACGACGCGGGCAGTTGGGTGGATGAGCAGCTCGGCCTGGCGCTTGGCCACCGTCGCCTGGCGATCCTGGAGCTCTCGCCCGCCGGCCGGCAACCGATGGCGTCGGCTTGCGCCCGTTTTGTGTTGGCCTACAACGGTGAAATCTACAACCACCTGGAGATGCGGGCGGAGCTTGCCGCCGTTGGCTGGAATTCGGCCTGGCGCGGCCATTCGGATACCGAGACGCTGCTGGCGGCGATCAGCCACTGGGGTCTGCAAGACGCTTTGGCGCGCGCGGTCGGGATGTTCGCCTTCGCCCTGTGGGACCGTGAACAGCGCCGCCTGCATCTGGTGCGCGACCGCCTCGGCGAGAAACCGCTTTACTACGGCTGGCAAGGTGGAGCGTTCCTGTTCGGTTCCGAACTGAAGGCGCTGGCGGCCCATCCGGCCTGGGTGGGCGATGTCGATCGTGAGGCTTTGTCGCTGTTTCTGCGCCATAACCAGGTGCCCGGCCCGTTTTCCATTTACCAAGGCATCGCCAAGTTGCCGCCGGGTTGCTTGCTCAGCCTGGACTGTGAGGCGGGCGGGCCGCCGGGTCGGCTGCCCGCGCCGCTGGCCTACTGGACGGCGCAGGCGGCGGCGGAAAACGGACATGCCCAGCCATTTGCCGGTGACAAGTCCGAGGCGGCGGATGAACTGGAGCGCTTGTTGCGTCGCTCGGTGCGCGGCCAGATGCTGGCGGATGTTCCGCTGGGCGCGTTTCTTTCCGGCGGCATCGATTCTTCCACCGTGGTGGCGTTGATGCAGGCGCAATCGGAACGTCCGGTGCGCACTTACACCATCGGTTTCCATGAACCGGGTTACGACGAGGCGGAGCATGCCCGCGCGGTGGCCAAACGGCTGGGGACGGAACATACCGAGTGGTACGTCACCGCGCGCGAGGCGATGGACGTTATCCCGGCGTTGCCGCGGGTCTATGACGAACCCTTTTCCGATTCTTCGCAGATTCCCACCCTGCTGATTTCGCGCCTGACCCGCGCTCAAGTCACGGTGGCGTTGAGCGGCGATGGCGGCGATGAGTTGTTCGGCGGCTATGAACGCTACTTCTGGGGTTTGAGTTTGTGGTCGCGTTGCGCGGCCATCCCGCGTTTCGCTCGCCTGGGGCTGGGCCATGCGGCCAAGGCCTTCCCGCAGTCGTCCTGGGACCGCGCCTATGCCCTGATGGAACCGCTGCTGCCCAAATCGAAGCGCTTCGCGCGGCCGGGTTACAAGATTCATCGGGCGGCGGATCTGGCGCTCGCCGCCTCACCCGCGCAACTGTATCGGGAACTGATTTCCCACTGGAAAGACCCGGCCAGCCTGGTCCTGGGCGGCCGCGAGCCGGCGCCGGCGTTGGCGGCGCTGGACGAGGCGGCGCGCCGCTGGGGCATGGCGGACATGATGATGTTGCAGGACACCCAGGGCTATTTGCCGGACGATATTCTGGTCAAGGTGGACCGTGCCGCCATGTCGGCCGGCCTGGAAACCCGCGCGCCGTTCCTCGACCACCGCCTGCTGGAGTTCGCCTGGCGTTTGCCGCTGTCGATGAAGCTGGGCGGCGGCGTCGGCAAACGCATCTTGCGCCAGGTGCTGTATCGGCATCTGCCGCAAGAATTGATGGAACGTCCGAAGATGGGTTTCGGCGTGCCTTTGGGCGCTTGGTTGCGCGGGCCGTTGCGCGATTGGGCCGAACATCTGCTCGATCCGGTGCGCCTGGCACAACAAGGCTACCTGCGCCCGGAACCGATACGCGCCTTGTGGACGGCGCATTTGCGCGGGCAAGCCGAAGCGCATTACTACCTGTGGGATGTGCTGATGTTTCAGGCGTGGCTGGAGAATCGGCATGCGAATTGACCCGGCAAGCCGCAACAAGCAGGAAAAGGCCGCATGCGGTTCCATCGCGGGCGGCTCGCGAACGGTTCGTATCGGCGTGCTGGCCAACACCACCTGGTATCTGTTCAATTTCCGTTTGAATCTGCTGCGCGCCCTGCGCGATGCGGGCTATCAGGCCATTGCCATCGGCCCAGTCGATGGTTACGAGTCGCAGATCGAAGCGGCTGGTTTCCGCCATGTTGTCTGGTCGGTGAAGCAGACCGGCACCCATCCGCTGGACGAACTCGGCTGCGTCAACAGTTTGCGGCGTATTTTGAAGTCAGAACGGCTGGATGCGCTGTTGAGCTATACCCCGAAAGGCAATATCTATGCCGCGCTGGCGGCGCGCCAGAGCCATATTCCAGTGATCGCCAATGTTTCCGGTCTCGGTCAGGCTTTCATTCGACACAGTCCGCTGACCTGGCTGGTGCGGGGCCTTTATTGGCTGACTTTCCGACGCCTGCCCTGGGTGTTTTTCCAGAACCGGGAGGACATGGCGTGGTTTGTGCGGCAACGTCTGGTCAACCGGGACAAGATCGAATGCCTGCCCGGTTCCGGGGTGGATATCCGGCGCTTCATACCAGCCCCTGGTGTGCCGCACGCGGACGCCTCGGCGTTGCCGTTCGTCTTCTTGATGGCCGCGCGCCTGCTCTGGGACAAAGGCATAGGCGAGTATGTCGAGGCAGCGCGGCGCATCAGGCGGACACATCCCGCGACACGCTTCCAGTTGCTTGGATTCCTGGATAGTCAACATGGGGGTTCGGTTTCCAGGACGGTCCTCGAAAGCTGGACGGCGGAGGGTGTGGTCGAATACCTGGGCGCTACCGATGACGTATTGCCGTTTCTGCACGCCGCCGACTGCGTGGTGCTGCCGTCTTATCGCGAGGGGATGCCGCGCATCTTGCTGGAGGCGGCCAGCGTCGCCAAGCCGGTGATCGCGGCGGACAGCCCCGGTTGCCGCGACGCGCTGGTCGATGGCGTCACCGGCTTGCTGTGCAAACCGCGCGATTCAAGCGACCTTGCCGACCGCATGTTGAGCATGCTGAGTATGCCGCCGGAAACCCGGCGGGAAATGGGCCGCCAAGGCCGGCTGCGGATGCAGGCGTGTTTCGACGAAAACCATGTGTTGGCGCGATATCTTGCGGTTCTGCGACGGGTAACGGCGCATCCCGACCTGGTCGGCGCCGAAGCCGAGCGTATCAGCTTGCTAGAACAGAACATTGCCTTGCAACAGGAAAACAAGCTCTAGCCATGAAACCAACAGCCTGGATTTTTTTCATCATGATGATTTCAGCGGCCGTCCTGTCCGAGCAATTGAAACCGGGAACATTGGCGCTCCCGCTCAGCGAGGCGCAACTAGAAACCCTGATTCCGGATACTTTTGCCGATTGGCGCAAGGTCGGATCGTTGCAGCTCTTGCTGCCCAATGTCGAACTTCAGGCCCAGATCAGCAGTACTTATGATGCCGTTATGCAAAGGACCTATGCGCGGCCGGATGGCACGCAAATCATGTTGCTGTTGGCCTACAACCAGCAGCAGATGGGCATCTCCCGCGCGCATCGCCAGGAGCTGTGCTACCAATCCAGCGGCGCGGAAATCCTGGAGCAGGAATATGTCGAGATCCCGACCCGCCGTGGCGCGCTTCCGGTCATGCGTATGCATACGGTCAATGGCGAACGGCAGGAACCCCTGACCTACTGGTTCACTGTCGGCAATCGCGCTGTCGTCGAACCAGGCGAACTCCTTCTGGCCCAGGTGTTGGCCGGTTTGTCGGGGAA
>JAGUXX010000121.1 GCA_020061585.1 Betaproteobacteria bacterium
GAGGTCAAGGATTTCATCGAGAGCATCCACGGCGGCCCGGCGCAGGCCCTCTTCGCCGAGGATGCTCTCGATGAAATCCTTGACCTCGCGGCCGCGTTCACCGATCAGCCCGACCACCACGACATCGGCGGCGGTATAACGCGCCATCATGCCGAGCAGCATGGATTTGCCGACGCCGCTGCCGGCGAACAGGCCCATGCGCTGGCCGCGACCGACGGTCAGCAGCGCGTTGATGGCGCGCACGCCGACGTCGAGCACGTCCTTGATCGGTTCGCGCTCCATCGGGTTGATCGGTCGCGAATACAGCGGCGCGCGGCGCGAGGCGTCGAGCGCGCCGAGGCGGTCGAGCGGACGTCCGGCGCCATCGATGACCCGCCCAAGCAGTTCGGGGCCGACGGCGACCTGGCGGATGCGGTCCTCGATGCGCCGGCGTTTGTAGTAGGGTTGGTTGATGCGCGGCGCTTCGAAGCCGCAGGTGGCGGCCATTTCGACGGTGGCTCCGGGCGCCAGGCCATACAGGTCGGTGGCCGGCATCAGAAACAGCCGATCTCCGGAAAAGCCGACCACTTCGGCGTCGACCTGCTGGCCGCTGGGCATGTTGATATGGCATGACGCGCCGGTCGCCAGTTTCAGGCCGGAGGCTTCCATGATCAGACCGGCGACGCGGGTCAGGCGCCCGGTGGCGCGCCAGGGGTTGATCAGACTGGCGGCGTCCTGGCAGTCGCGCAGATAGGTCAGCAGGGGCGTCGCGCGGTCATCCGGGCGGTCTGGGCGCTCCGCGCCGCCGTCGGTTGGCGTCAGCTCAGCCATTCGGTATCGGTGCCCAGGCAGCGGGTCAATTCGGCCCAGCGCGCCTGGATGCTGCCATCGAGTTCATTGAACGTGCCCTCCAGGCGAAAGCTGCCGGGTTCCATTTGCGCGTCATCGATGACCTTCCAGGACAGATGCCCGTGTTCGTGGGCCAGCCATTCACGGACCCGTTCGGCGCTGTCGGGATGGGTGATGATCTTGTGATGTCCGGTCAGCGAAGGCAGCGTCTTCAGCGCTTCGCTGATGGCGTCCAGGATCAGTTCCGGCTTCACCGCCAGCGCGCTGCGCAGGATCTGGCGCGCCATGACCAGCGCCAGTTCCAGCACTTCACGCGCGACCGCCTCATCCTGCCTGATCTGTTCGCCCTCCAGCGCGCTGATCAGCGCGCGCATTTCCGTCAGGCGTTGCTCGATGTCGTTCTGGCCGGCGGCAAGTCCCGCCTTGCGGCCCTCCGCCAAACCCAACTGGTAGCCTTCGCTCCAGGCTTCCTGATGCAGTTGTTCGATTTCCTCCGCCGTCGGCAACACCACTTTGTCGTCGGCTTCGTCTTGCGTCGGATGCGTTTGCGGCCGGGCGGGGGTATCCGCCGCATCGTCGAACGCGGCGAGTTCCCAGCGTTGGTAAGCGGTAAGTTGTTCTTTGGGGATGACCTTGGACATGGTCGGATGATAGGGCAGTGTGGACTGCTGCGGGGCGAGTTAGTGGACAGCCACTTAACCGACCAGCGCTTCCTCGCCGCCCTTGCCACCCAGCACGATCTGACCTTCGTCGACCAGTTTGCGCACGATCTTGAGGATTTCCTTCTGCTCCGCCTCGACTTCGGACAAGCGTACCGCGCCCTTGGCTTCCAGATCTTCCTTGAGCGCTTCGGCGGCGCGGCTGGACATGTTCTTGAAGATCAGATCCTTGAGTTCCTGCGAGGTGCCCTTGAGCGCGACGATCAGGGTCTCCGACTGGACTTCGCGCAGCAGCAGTTGGACCGAACGATCGTCGAGGCCAAGGATGTTGTCGAAGGTGAACATCTGGTCCTGGATTTTCTGCGCCAGATCGGCGTCGTGCTCGCGAATGTTGGCCAGCACCGAGGCTTCCACCGCGCCGCCCATGAAATTGAGAATGTCGGCCGCCGCCTTGACGCCGCCAAGAGAGCTTTTCTTGGTGATTTCTCCGCCGGACAGCAATTGCGTCAGCACTTCGTTGAGTTCGCGCATCGCCATCGGTTGCACCCCTTCCAGCGTGGCGATGCGCACCATGACGTCGTTGCGCAGCCGCTCCGGCAGCAGATTGAGGATTTCGCTGGCGTGGTCGCGTTCCAGGTGCACCATGATGGTGGCGATGATCTGCGGATGTTCGTTGCGGATCATTTCGGCGACGCTGGCGGAATCCAGCCATTTCAGGCTTTCGATGCCGGCGCTTTCGTTGCCTTGCAGGATGCGGTCGATCAGATGCGCGGCCTTGTCGTCGCCGAGCGCCTTCTTCAGCACCGAACGGATGTAATCATCCGAGTCGGCCAGGCTGATGCGGCCTTCGGTTTCATCGTGAAAATCGCGCAGCACGGACTCGATGCCTTCCTTGCTGACATTGCCCACCGAGGCCATGGCGGTACCGAGTTTCTGGACTTCCTTCGGACCGAGGTGCTTGAATACTTCGGCGGCTTCGTCGTGCCCCAGCGCCAGCATCAGAATGGCGCATTTCTTGACGCTTTCGTCGCTCATTCCCGGGCCATCCATTCCTTGACGATGTCCGCCGTCACCTTCGGATCGGTTTTGGCGAATTCCCGGACTTTGACCAGTATTTCTCCATAGGTGTCGGCCGCGCCCTGTTGTCCGTCAGCGCCGCCCGCGCCATAGGCGCCGGCGACACCGCCCGCCAGGCCGCTGCTGGGGGGGGGCGGCTCCGGCGGTTTGGTCATATCTCGCAGTATCGGTCGCAGGACGCCAAAAACCAGATAGAACGCCAGGCCGAAGATCAACAGGTTCTTCAGCAGCGACTTGACCATCGAAACATTGTCCGGGTCCTTCCACAGCGGGATGTCCAGTTCGGCCTTGCTCTCGCTGAAGGCGGCATTGACCACGTTGATGGTGTCGCCGCGCTGCTGGCTGTAGCCCATCGACTCCCGGACCAGATTGTTGATCTGTTCCAGTTCCGCCGGTGGAAGCGGCACCGGATTGGTCGCCACGCCATTTTCGTCGGGGATGCCGGCGCGGTAATTCACCACCACCGCGACCGATAGCCGCTTGATCCGGCCGAGTGGCTCGCGGGTGTGGCGGATGGTCTTGTCGAGTTCGAAGTTGGTGGTGTTTTCCCGGCGGCTGGAGGTCGCCCCGGCGCCCTGGCCGGCGCCGGTATTCGGGCCGGCGTTGGCGCCGGGCGGGGCGTTGAGTGGCGCGGTGGCGGGGCCGGGCGGCTGATTGGTCAGCGCGCCGGGTATGCCTTGCGCCTGATTGCCGGCATTGTTCAGATCCTCGACGGTTTGCAGGCTGCGCACGGCCTGCGCGTCCGGGCTTGGATTGGGGCGGTAGGATTCGCTGGTGGCTTCGGATTCGGAGAAGTCCAGGTCGGCGCGTACTTCGGCCCTGACATTGCCGACGCCGACGATGGGCGACACGATGGCTTCGATGCGTTGCGCGTAATAACCTTCCATCTGGCGGATGTAATCCAGTTGGCTGGCATTCAGGCCGCGCGCCGAAGCGCCGTCGGATTGACTGGTCAGCAGATTGCCGGCCTGATCGACGACCGTGACATGATTCGGCGACATTTCCGCGACGCTGCTGGAAACCAGGTGCACGATGGATTGCACCTGGCCCGGATCGAGGCTGCGACCGGGATGCAGATTGACCAGCACCGAGGCGGACGGCATCTGCTTGTCGCGAATGAACACCGATGGCTTGGGGATCGCCAGATGCACGCGCGCCGATTCGACCGGCGACAAGGCCTGCACGGTGCGCGCCAGTTCGCCCTCCATGCCGCGCTGGTATGCGACTTGTTCCTGAAACTGGGTCATGCCCAGCCGCGTCGTATCCATCAGTTCGAAGCCGACCGCGCCGCCTTTCGGCAGGCCTTGCGCCGCGAGTTTGAAGCGCAGGTCGTACACCTGGTCGGCCGGCACCAGCAGCGTGCCGCCGGCGCCGGTCTTGTAGGGCGCATTCATCTGTTGCAGCGCGGTGGTGATGGTGCCGGCGTCCTTCTCCGACAGATTGGAAAACAGCACCTTGTAATCCGGCGCGCTGGACCACAGCAGCAGGCCGACGAACAGCGCAATCGACGCCGCCAGCGCCGCCGCCAAGCCCATCTTGCGAGTGGCGGGGAGCTGATTGAAGCGTATGGCGAAGTTGGAAAAAAACTGCTGAGGCTGTGCGGCCATCCGTCAACCGTGCTCGTCAGACCGGCATGTTCATGACTTCTTGATACGCGGTCACCAGCTTGTTGCGTACCTGAACCATGGTCTGAAACGACAGACTGGCTTTCTGCAAGGAAAGCACCACATCCTGCAGGTTGGCTTCAGGGTCTTCTGAAGCGAACGCACGCGACATCTGTTTGGCATCCATCTGTGCGCCGTTGACTTCCTCGATGGCGGATTTGAGCAGGCTGGCGAAGTCCCGCGCGGAAGCATCCTCGGTTTTCAGAGCGGGCGCGGACGCGGCTTGTGCGGCCACCGCGCGGAGCTGGTTCACCATCAGATCGATATTGCTCATCGTCTTGCCTCCTGCGACTCATTATAGGAGGTCGTCTCCATCCAGAAAGCCTGCTTCGCGATATTGCTTCAGTTTGTGCCGCAATGTCCGCTCGCTCATTGCCAACGTTTCCGCCGTCTTGCGCCGCGAGCCCTTCATCCTGTGCAAGACGCCGAGTATCGTGTCTCGCTCGATGTCCTTCAGGCCGGTTTCCGCCGGCGCCGCGGAATCGCGATCGAGCCCGCGCACCGACGCATTCGAAGCCCGCGGCAACATCAGGTGTTCCGGTCCGATATCCGCGCCTGGCGCGAGGATCATGGCGCGTTGCACAACGTTGCCTAGCTCGCGGATGTTACCGGGCCAGTCATACCCAGTCAATTCGGCTAAAGCCGCGTCAGTAAAGGAAAAACCGCGCCTGCCGACGATCTGTTCGTGGCGCTTCAAGAAGTGCCCGGCGAGTGCGGGAATATCCCCCGGGCGGTCGCGCAGGGGCGGGATGTCGAGCGGAAATACATTCAATCGGTAATACAGGTCGTCACGAAAACGGCCTTGCGCAACCCAGCTTGCCAGGTCGCGGTTGGTGGCGGCGATGACGCGTACGTCGAGGCTCAGCAAGGTGCGACCGCCGACCCGTTCGACCTCCCGTTCCTGTAGCACGCGCAACAGCTTGGCTTGCAGGTTGAGCGGCATTTCCGAGATTTCGTCGAGCAACAGGATGCCGCCGTTGGCTTGCTCGAACTTTCCCGGCTGCGGCGCGGAAGCGCCGGTGAACGCGCCCTTCTCGTGGCCGAACATCACGGATTCGAGCAGGTTTTCTGGAATCGCGGCGCAATTCAGCGCCACGAACGGGCTGCTCGCGCGGCGCGAGTGTTGGTGGATATAGCGCGCGTAGACCTCCTTGCCGACGCCGGATTCGCCGGTCAGCAGAATCGCCGCGTCGCTGGCGGCAACCCGTCGCGCCAGTTCCAGCAGCGCCAGGCTGGCCGGATCCTGGGCGACCAGACCGGCGCAGGCCGAGTCACCGCTCAGGCGAAAGTGCCGCGCCACGCTGGCCAGCAGATGGTCCGGTTCGAATGGTTTGGGCAGGTAATCCGCCGCGCCGTCGTGCATCGCCTGCACGGCGCGTTCAATCTGCCCATAGGCGGTCATCATGATTACCGGAATCTCGGGATGCCGCAGCTTCAGCGTGCGCAGCAGCGCATGTCCATCCATGCCGGGCATCTGTACATCGGTCAGCACCAGACCCGGGGTGTGCTGTTCCAGACAGCGCAGCGCCTGCTCGGCGTCGCCGGCGGTCAGCGCCCGGTAGCCGGCGATTTCCAGGGTGTCGCTGAGCGCCTCGCGCAGCGCCGGGTCGTCTTCCACCACCAGGATGGTCGGAGCGTCAGACATGAGCTTGACCTTGTCCGGCGAAAGGCAGGAACAGCTTGAACACGCTGCCGCCGCTGTTGGCTGGCGCCCATTCCACCCAGCCGCCATGGGCTTCGGCAACCTGTCTGACGATGGCCAGGCCGAGTCCGCTGCCCTCGCCGCGGGTGGTGAAGAACGGTTCGAACAGCCGCTCGCGGGCTTCCTCAGGAATACCCGCCCCGGCATCGCTGACTTCGAACGCGACGAACGGGCTGCCCATGCCGGTCACCGTCAGATCCACCACGTCGCCGGCCGACGAGGCTTGCAGGGCATTCTCCAACAGGTTGATCAACGCGCCGAGAATGGCCTGACGGTCTCCGGTCAGCAGTAGTTCGGATGGCGCTTCGGCCAGACGCAAGGTCACTTTGCTGGCGCCGGCATGCGGTTCCAGGGTATGCGCGACTTCTTCGATCAGCCCGCCGACCGTGAATGTTTGGGGGGCCAGTCGGGCGCCCTTGACGAACAACAGCATGTCCTGGATAAGTCGCTCCAGATAAAGCAAACGTGAACGCGTCTTCTCGGCAAACCGGATACGATCGCTGTCGTTGATTTGCGGACGTGTCAGGTGGCCGGTGTAAAGCAGCGCGGTGGCCAGCGGCGTGCGTAATTGATGCGCCACCTGGGCGGCCATCTCGCCCAGCGCCGAAAGGCGTTCACGACGCGCCAATTCGCCATTGGCCGCCGCCAGTTCGCTGGTCAGGCGAGCGGTCTGGCCTTGCAGTTCGAGGTAGGCGCTGGCCAGCTTTTCGGATGTTTCGCTGAACAACGCGAAGGCTTGCCGCAGTTCCGCGTCTTCGGAGGATGGAGACGTCATGAAAAAAAGGGGGGCATCGGTGCCGAATATTAAACCATCGTTTCCCTAAAGTTTTTCCCGGTCGCGCCGATGTCTTGGCTGACCCATCCTGGCGGCTGGAACCTGTCGGCCGCGTGAACAACAGAGGTAACCATGTCCGATTTGCTGAGACGCATTGATGCGCGCACCAAGCTCGCGGGGGCGAACAAGCTGGAGATTCTGCTCTTTACGCTGGGCACGGATGTCAGCACCAGCCGCAAGGAGACGTTCGGCATCAATGTCTTCAAGGTGCGGGAAGTCATGCGCATCCCCGAAATCACCCGGGCGCCGGACATGCCAGCGGCGGTCGAGGGTATGGTCAGCCTGCGCGGCGTGCTGGTGCCGGTGGTCGATCTGGCCAAATACATCGGGATTGCCACCGATATTCCGCCGGCGATCATGATCGTCACCGAATATAACGGTCATACCCAGGGGTTCCTGGTCGGTGAGGTGGATACCATACTGCGTCTCGACTGGTCGGAAATGAAGGTGCCGCCGAGTATGCTGACCGCGCGCATGGGCGGCCTGGTCACGGCGGTGACCGAGTTGAAGGATGGCCGTCTGGTGATGATGCTGGATGTCGAAAAAATTCTTGCCGACACCTCGCAGATCGATGACAGCCACCTGTTCGCCAGCTTGAAGCCGCTGGACAAGGCGAATCGGACGGTGTTCTATGCCGACGATTCATCGGTCGCGCGCAATCAGATCGAGCGCACGCTGGAGGCGCTGAATGTCAACGGCATCAGCGCCATCAACGGGCGGCAGGGATGGGACGAACTGCAGAAAATCGCCAGCCAGGCCGAAATTGCCGGGCGTCCGGTTTCCGATTTTGTGCAACTGGTGCTGACCGACGTGGAAATGCCGGAAATGGATGGCTATGTCTTGACCAAAAACGTCAAGTCAGACCCTCGCTTTGTCGGCATTCCGGTACTGATGCATTCCTCCTTGTCCTCGGATGCCAACAAGCAGTTGGGTTTTTCGGTCGGTGTGGATGAATATGTGCCGAAATTCGAGCCGCATCGATTGGCCGAAGTTTTGAATCGCCTGCTCAAATAAGGGAGCCCCCCGACCATGAATTCGCTGGAAGCCAATAAATTGCTGGATGCGGTTGATGGCCGCACCAAACTGGCCGGTTCCAACAAGATGGAATTGTTGTTGTTTTCGCTGGGCACAAACGAGACATTCGGCATCAATGTGTTCAAGGTGCGCGAGGTTTCGCCGACCCCGCCGATCACCATGACGCCGAATATGCCGGTTGGTGTCGAAGGTGTGATTTCACTGCGCGGCAGCATCATTCCGGTGATTTCACTGGCCTACTTCATCAAGCTGGAAGATGCCCCGCGAGGCATTGGCGAGACGATGATCGTCACCGAGTTTTCGCGCCATACCCAGGGTTTTCTGGTGCAGGATGTCGACCGCATAATTCGCGTCGATTGGGACAAGGTGAAACCGCCGGAGAACATGCTGGCCGGCCAGGACGGCATGATCACCGCCATCACCGAACTCGATGACGGGCGGCTGATTTCCATACTCGATGTGGAGCGCGTGCTGGTCGAGGTGCTGGGCGAAAAACCCATGCCGACTTTGCCGACCATCGAGCCGGGCCGCGAGGCGACGGTGTTTTTTGCCGACGACTCGGCGGTGGCGCGCAAGGAAATCGTGTCGGTGCTGGACAAGCTGGGCATGAAATTCATTCAGGCCAATGATGGTCTGGAAGCCTGGAACAAGCTCACCGGCATGGCTAACCGGGCCGCCGCGGAGCGCACGCCATTGAAAAATCTGCTGCAACTGATACTGGTCGACGCGGAAATGCCGGAAATGGACGGTTATGTGCTGACCCGCAACATCAAGTCGGATGGTCGTTTCGCGGGCATCCCGGTGGTCATGCATTCGTCTCTGTCTTCCGATGCCAATCGCACCATGGGGCAGCAGGTCGGCGTCGATGCATACGTCGCGAAATTCGATCCCGCCGTGCTGGCCGACACCTTGCTCGCTTTCCTGAGACGCTGACGCGCATGTTTACAATGCCGCGATTACGGAATAGATAAGGTAAAGACAATGGCCGACAAGAACCTGAAAATACTCGTGGTGGACGACTTTTCCACCATGCGCCGGATCGTGCGCAATCTGCTCAAGGAATTGGGATATACCAATGTCGACGAAGCCGAGGACGGCGTTGCCGCGTTGCAGAAGCTGAAAGGGGCGAATTTTCAGTTTGTGGTGACCGACTGGAATATGCCCAACATGACCGGCATCGAGCTGCTCAAGGCGATACGCGCCGATGCGACCTTGAAGCATTTGCCGGTACTGATGATCACCGCCGAGGCGAAGAAGGAAAACATCATCGAAGCCGCGCAGAGCGGCGCCTCGGGTTACATCGTCAAGCCCTTTACCGCCGGTACGCTCGAAGAAAAGCTGAACAAGATCTTCGAGAAGTTCGGTATGTGAGTCGGGTTGGTTCGATCCGACTCCCGGTCAATTACACCAAGGAAACAAGATGAGTGGCGATTCTCCAGACCTTGAAGCCCTGTTCGACAGCATAGCCTCCAGCGCCGCGCCGACTCCGGAGAAAGTTGTGGTCAAGGCCGAACTTGACGAAACCCCGGAGCTTGAGAGTTTGTTCGACAGTATTTCGCATGCGGTGACGCATGAAAACACCGGCGGCGAGGGCGAGTGCCCCGAGCGTGTGTTCTCGCAACTGGGACAGATGACACGCGGTTTGCACAACCTGTTGCGCGAACTGGGCTATGACAAAACCCTGGAAAAGGTCGCCAGCGAGATGCCCGACAACCGCGACCGTCTGAACTACATCGCCGCGATGACCGCGCAAGCGGCGGAGCGCACCCTGAATGCGGCGGAAGCCGCGCAGCCGTTGCAGAACCAGCTTGGCGAATCGGCCGCGCATCTGGCCGGCAACTGGGACAAACTGTTCGACAAGCAACTCGGCGTGGCGGAATTCAAGGATCTGGTGCGCGATACCCGCGCTTACCTGAAGCAGGTGCCGCAGCGCACCGAGGCGACCAACGCGCAATTGATGGAAATCATCATGGCCCAGGATTTCCAGGATCTGACCGGGCAAGTGATCAAGAAAATACTCGAAGCCGCGCAGAACCTGGAAGCCCAGTTGCTTTCCCTGCTGATCGAGACGACACCGGAAGTCAAGCGCCAGGCGGTGGAGCAAAGTCTGCTCAACGGGCCGGTGATCAATGCGGCCGGGCGCAGCGATGTGGTGACCAGCCAGGAGCAAGTCGACGACTTGCTGGATAGTCTTGGTTTCTAGATGGCGGCTGCAACACTGGCGGCCGACAGGAGAAGAAAATGAGTGATTTCGCTGGAATGGAAGAGCTGTTGCAGGATTTCCTGATGGAAGCCGGGGAGTTGTTGTCGCAGGTCGACAACAAACTGGTCGAACTGGAAAAGCGTCCCGATGACCGTGAATTGCTCAACGACATTTTTCGCGGCTTCCATACCATCAAGGGCGGCGCGGGGTTTCTCAACGCCGAGAATCTGGTTTCACTGTGCCATCGCACCGAAAATCTGTTCGACAAGCTGCGTAATGGCGAGTTGACGCTGTCCACCGGGCTGATGGACGTCATCATGGATGCCACCGGGGTGGTGCGAAACATGTTCGCGGCGCTGTCTCAGGCGACCCAGCCGGATGCCGCCGATCCGGCCTTGATCGACAGCCTGGAAGCGGCGCTGGCCGGCAAGTCGGTGCAACGCAAAACCGGCGCCGCCACGCCGCCGGCCCCGGCCGCGGTAAC
>JAGUXX010000253.1 GCA_020061585.1 Betaproteobacteria bacterium
CGGCGGCACCCTGCAAAGCCTCACCTACCAAGCCTTCGGCCCGACCCAGACCAGCACCGGCGCCAGCCCGAACCGGCTCAAATACACCGGCCGGGAGGACGATGGCAGCGGGCTGTACTACTACCGGGCCAGATACTACGACCCGGCAATAGGCCGCTTCATCAGCGAAGACCCTCTGGGGTTTGGGGCGGGGATTAATTTCTATGCGTATGTGGGGAATAATCCGGTTAATGCGAATGATCCGAGTGGATTGGATGCAATCACTCTTGGCGGAAGTCTCAATATTCTTGGTATTGGCGGAAGCGGCGGCGCATTTGTTACGTTCCCAGGAATAAAAAAGGAAAGTTTCGACGTTGGGGTGTATGGAAGTGTTACGGCTGCTGGCTTTCCCTGGAATCACGCAATCCGGGCTGTCAATAAGCAATATCCTGACCCGCCTGGTGGTATTAGCTTCTTTAAGGGGACGATAGACGTAGGATACGAATGGGGTGGTCGATCCACGCTGAGCGGAACTGGCGTAAGCGTCGGTGCAGGTGTGTGGCCAGGTGGATTTACGGTGAATGCAGGTTCAGGTCAAGGGCCAATGATTGCAGGTGCCCAAGTGAATATTGGGCCACAGTACCGCGTTGCTGGCGAGTTGTCGCACACAGGGACTTATAGTGTTGGCGATTTCTACAAAGACGTTGTTTTCCCTGCTCTCGATAATACACAGGGTGTGTTTGGTTCAGCAATGGCGGCAACTCTACCGGCCAACAGTGTTTCTCATTCTACAAATGGCGCTTCTTCAAATCTCATGGGTCCATCGTTCTCGGATTTGTCTTCATCGAGTTATGGTGGTGTGGCAGCCGGTGGGTTTGTGCTTTATCCGAATAAAACCAACCTCAATATGATGCGGTCTGTGTACCAGAAGTAATACTAATCTTATGCCTCACTCCTACAGTTCCGAGACAAATAGTTTGATTTGGATTTATCCAGAATCCCCGGCTCGATGGGTCTTTGTTTTAATAGCATTAGCAGCATTTATTGGCCTTAGTATTGACGTTGCCTCAGACGTTTTTGCGCCCTCAGACGCAACATTAAATAGTCAGTTGTATGGTTGGTTGGATGAGACGAGCCTATGGCTTAACGTTGCTGGAATGGTCTTATCTGCTGGGTTGTTCTTAATTTTGGTCAGGCCACCGGTTTCGGGTAGCTTCATGGTCAGGGGTTCATTGTTTGAACTCGATAGCGGCAGAAAACCGGCGGACTTGCTTGGATACATCGCGGGCTATTACGAGGGCATACGGCATCCGCTTGGTTTCCTCAAGGCGAAAACAAGTCCTTTCTCTATGCCACAACAATTCATGCCAAAGCGTATACGTTTTAATGGCAACTTGGCTGAAATCACCGGTCTTGACCTTAAATCTGGGGATTTAGGGGTTAGTTTGGTATTCGCCTTCCGAGGAAAAGAATACGAATTTGCGCAAGGACTACCCGGAGAGGAGTTGGCTGATATCCATTCAGCATTAAAACGGATGGGGGTATTGAGTGCAGTGTAATCTGCCGAATTTATTTGTTCTCAGTGACTATGGGGTCAGCGACAGTTTTGCCAATGGGGGATTTCTACTGTATCCAAATAAAAACAACACGAATATGATGCAATCTGTGTATTCAAAGTAAATATGATGACCCGCGCCATAAAAAAACACGATCTACAAGCATTCCTTAAAAATGAAGTGGCTTCCTTTTTCGGTTCAGAATGGATTGTGGGGCCAAATAACACACTACAGCGGCGAAGTGGATATTTCGTCCAGGGATTTTCTTTGTTTAGGCTTTCATTTGGACCGTTCCGCGTGTATTTATTCAACCGGTTGTTGGCGTTAATATTGCAAGACAATTTGAATGTCACGCTTACAACCTTAAAAGAACAGAAATCCAAACTATCAGCTGTGCCGTTTTTCAATCATTTTTCGACGCCCAAGGAAGCTCTGTTTGATTGGGATCAGCGTTTCGACGACCTACCGAGAATGGCGGCCTTGATTTGCGACCAGTTAGAGCCTGATTATGCTATTGAAATTGATTTGCAAACAATGCTGAATGTAATAGGCAAAGAGCCACAACTAAATGAAGACTTCCAGAAAGCTTGGGCCAGGTCAATTATTAGGGGCTTGCTAGGTGATATGCAGTTTGCCCGGCAGGCTATGGAACATCTTATAGAAATATTTGGCGCAACTGCTGCAAAATATGCGGACATGGGGGTTGAGCCAAATCAAACAAGAATTGAATGCGAGTTTCGAAGACAAAGCAAAGCAGAAAAAATGTATGAAGCAATGAATGATGAAACAACATTTCGAGATTATTGTGATTTATTAACAAATAATGCTGCAATAGCGGCAGGTTTTATGCCGACACGGACGGAAGGTTGATGTCCACCAAGTAAATGGTGCAAAAAATCAGCCGAGTAGGGCGGAAAAGCGGCCTTATCGCGCCTTCCGCCGAATGAAATAACCCAATGCAATAACCATGAACACCTTCATAACCCGCCAGCCATGCCGCAAACACCTCCACGCCCGCCCGGCGTGCGGCTGGCATCGCCCTGTTCATGGCCATCTCTACGGCTACGACGAACGCGACATCGTCACAAGAACCTACGACGCCACCGACCGGATCAAGACCGAGACCGACGCCGAAGGCAACGCCACCACCTACACCTACGACCCTGCCGGCAACGTCATCGCCGTGCTGGATGCCGAAGGCCACACCACCCGCTTCGAATACGACGAAATGAACCGGCGCACGGCAGTAGAAGATGCCACCGGCTATCGCAGCGAATCGACGCTGACCCAGCGCGGCGACGTGATCGGCCTGACCAACGCCAACGAAGAAACAGACTCCCTCACGCCCGCCCGGCGTGCGGCTGGCATCGTCCTGTTCATGGCCACCGTTACAGCTACGACGCCCTCGGCCGCAAGCCCGCGTAGGGCGGAAATGCGGCCTTATCGCGCCTTCGCCGAATGATATAACCCAACGAATTAACCCAATGAATTAACCATGAGCAACTTCATCAACAATAGGGGGTAAAAGGTTTTCACAGAATAGAAGTGTATATAGGCGGGAAGGTTGCAGTCGGGCTCCTAGTAGTTACGGGGCCAAGTGCTGTTTATTTTATTAATTCTGTCTGTTCGGACCATCGTATTGGTGGTAGAGAACAACAATAGTTGTTTATTCGTAATTCGAAATTGAATGTTCAGGGCAACACTTAAACATTTAAATGCAAAGGAGCAAGAAATGAACAAGCTGGTTATATTGATCGCAGTCGCCTTGGGTTGGGTTCCACTATCCAGTTTTGGCGAAGGATTCGCCAATAACCTTTTAGTCGATTACGTCCGGGCCGATAAGTCGGGCTTTGGGTTTGTGCAATTCACGACCGCGTTAAGCAATACGCCCGCAGAGTGCGCATCCACTTATCCACAAGCCTTGTCCTTCGATATCGCAACGGCGGGCGGTAAGGCAGTCTATGCTTTGGTGTTGAGTGCCAAGGTCACCGGCAAGCGCATCTACGCCAAAGGCACAGGTGCCTGCTCGCAATACGGCGTGGTTGAATCCTGGAACTGGGGCAGGATCATCGATTGAAGGCCGAGAGGTGGCCCCGATTGTTTGGACAGAGAAATTGGCGCTGAATACCATCAGCCATATTGACTTATTGGAGTTCATGGGCAGCGCAGAGGCTCTTGCGCCACCCTGTGGCGAATGCGAACCCGGTCGACTGGTGGAATGGGGCGCATCGCTGAACTGATGAGGGGAACCGAAGCGCAAATTGAGAACACGCCTGAAGGACACGGCCTGAGCCACCCCGATCCGCGAATATCCGAACCCGCCCGAGTGGTGGGTTCGCTTCGCAATGAACGGCCAGGTTTGCGCCTGACCTGGAGGTGGGATTCGAGCATTATGGGTGACTGGTTTGGGGTTAAATACGCTGTAACCTTGTCAAGCAACCCGGACAGCTACCAAACCCTCGCATAGGCTGCATCATTGCCAACAACCCGTAACCAGCGCCCAACACCATGACCATCCGTACCCGCCGTTTCCCCCCTGTCGCCAGTCTGGCGCTGTGCAGTCTGTTGATCGGCGGTTGCGCCAGCGAACAGGCCTTGCTGACCGAGACCCAACCCTTGCGCGAGCGCATCGACAGCGTCGAGCGGCAGATCGCCACGTCGAATGCGGCTGGCCTGCGCGACGCCGAAGCCCGCACCGCGCATCTGGCGGCGCGGCAGAGTGTGCTGGAAAAGCAACTGGCCGAAGTTGAGGTCGAACTGGCCGGATTGCGCAATCGCATCAAGGTAAGCGAATCAGCGCTTGGCAGCGCCCTGCAACGTCTGGACGCCCGTGATACGGCGCTGGAAACGCGCGCCGGCAGCCAGGAACGGCAACTTGCCGAGACCCTCGCGCTGGCTCGGGCGAATGCGCAAAAGTACGACGAATTGCGCGCCAACCGGCAACAGGAGACCGCGCAAGTCGCGGCGCTGGCGGAGAACATGGCAGCCAGTACAGCCGAAAAAATAGCGCGGAAGTTGACCGATATCGATCGCCGAATCGACGAGCTTAACCGCCTCAACCAGGCCACAGCACAGGCGCTGGCGAATCAAGCCGCCGCATTGCAGGCGCGCCAGGATACCGCCGAACGCGCGGCGAACAGCGCGCGGGACGCGACCAATCAACGTCTGCGACAAGCGGAGGACAAACTGGCGACCGTCTCCGGCCTGGTGCAGGAAGCGCTGGCGCTGGCCGCCAAGGAGATTTTCCTGGCCAATGGCCGGGAAGCGTTCAGCGTGACGCTCACCGAGGACAAGGTGCTGTATCCGCAGAACGATCCGAATCTGGAACGCAAGGATGCCGCGAAACTTGACGATCTGAGCCTGCGCCTGAACCAGTTGGATCAGGAATATCACCTGGACATTCAAGGCCATACCGCGAACAACAGCACCGAGGACAACAACTACAACCTCGGCAAGGCGCGCGCCGAAGTCGTCAAACGCTATCTGCACGAACAGCGCGGCATCTCCCTCAACCGCATGTCGACCCTCTCCTACGGCGCCAACAAGCCGCTCGATGCCGGCAATGGCAACAACCGGCGCATCCATATTCGGGTACTGGTGCTGAAGTAGGTGGGCGCCCTACTGCTGCGTTTTGAACGGTTTTGCGCTGAGCTGCAACTTGCGCATTTTCGAGCGCAAGGTATGCGGATTAATGGCCAGCAAGCGCGCTGCGCCGAACGGGCCATCGACGCGGCCATGGCATTGCCTGAGCGCAGCTTCGATCTGTCGCCGGATGGCGTCATCGAGCCGGCTTGCGGTTGGCTCGGCGGAATCCCGGGGGCGCGGCCTGACCATCGGCGTCGCAGGCATCACCCCCAGCGCACGCGCCACTTCCAGGCGCCGGCCGTCGCCGAGTATCGCAGCACGATCGATCACCGAGGCCAGTTCGCGGATGTTGCCCGGCCAGGCATAGCCGGTCAGCAAGGCCAGATCCTCGGCATCCGGCATGCGCGGCGGCAACCCCAGCCGCTCGGCGGCGCGCAGTGAAAAATGCGCGGCCAGCGCCGGAATATCCAGCAATCTTTCGCGCAGTGGCGGCAGCGGAATCGGGAACACCGCGATACGAAACCAGAGATCCTCGCGAAACGCGCCGTCGCGCACCGCCTGGCGCAAATCGCGGTGCGTCGCGGCAACCAGCCGCACATCGACATTCAGGCTGCGCTCGCCGCCGACACGCTGAAAACTGCCGTCCTGCAACACCCGCAACAAACGCACTTGCGCCGCCAGCGGCAGTTCGCCGATTTCATCGAGGAACAAGGTGCCGCCATCGGCGCGTTCGAACCAGCCCTTGCGCGCGCCGATCGAGCCGGTAAAGCTGCCGCGTTCATGACCGAACAGTTCCGAGTCGATCAACTCCGGCGGAATCGCCCCGCAATTGACGCGCAGGATCGGGCCGTTGGCGCGCCGCGATTGCGCATGCACCGCCCGCGCCACGACCTCCTTGCCGCTGCCGGTCTCGCCCAGGATCAGCACCGGCACATCGGCGCGAGCCACCTGCCGCACCGCCGCCATCACTTCGCGCAGCCCGGCATCGGCGCCGACGATGACTTCGTTCAAGCCGCCCCGCTTGATCCGCGAGGCTTGGCGATCTTCCAGCAAGCGCTTGACGATCTGGCGAGCCGCCGGACCGAGGCTGTCGGCCAGTTCGGTCAAGAACACCTCGATACCGGCTTCGCTGCCGGCGGTTTGCGCGGCAAGCTGTTCCAGCTTAGTGATGACCCCTGAAAGCTGTTTTATTTCATCATGATCCATTTCATTTCCTGGTTTTTCCGTGTGATAAACCAGTCTAGGCCAATAAAGCCTGATTAACAGGCAGAAATGTATTTGGCACGCGTTATGCGACGTGTAGGTATCACAACCCTGAAGGAGTCCATCATGCCCGCCCTGTCGTTGACCGCCCTGCCGCCGTTGAGCAGTCGTCGCACCCGCCTGTGGCTGTTCCTGGTCGGCGGCGTGGTCATCGGTCTGACCACGCTGCATTTCCTGCCCGGCTGGCAAGTTCCCTCCGAGGCCGCCCTGGGTTTGCCGGCGTTCACGGTACTGGCGATTTTTCTTGCCGCACTGGCCTGCGAGTTCATGGATTCCAGTCTCGGCATGGGTTACGGCACGACACTGACGCCGGTGCTGCTGCTGGCCGGCTTCGAGCCGCTGGCGATCGTGCCGGCGGTGCTGTTGAGCGAGTTGATGACCGGGCTTGCCGCCGGCTTGTTGCATCAACGCGACGGCAATGTCGATTTCCTGCGCGACGCCCGCGCCCGCAAAACCACCTTGCTGCTCGGCAGCCTGAGCGGCGTCGGCGCCTTGCTGGCGGTTTGGCTGGCGGTGAGCATTTCCCGGTTCTGGCTCGGCCTGTTGATCGCCGCGATCATCCTGGCGATGGGCGTGATCATCCTGCTGACGCGCAATCGCCGGGTGGCCTACCGGGCTGGCGGCATCGTCGCGGTCGGCGCCGTGGCGGCATTCAACAAGGGCTTGTCCGGCGGCGGTTACGGCCCGCTGGTCACTGCCGGCCAGGTGGTTTCCGGTCTGCCGGCCAAACACGCGGTGGCGGTGACTTCGGTCGCCGAATCCCTGACCTGCTTGATCGGTGTGCTGGGCTATCTGGCGCTGGGCCGCAGCATCGCCTGGGAACTGGCTTTTCCGCTGGCGCTTGGCGCGTTGCTGTCGGTGCCGATGGCGACGCTGACCGTCAGCCGCACCTCAGAAACGACGTTGCGTGGCGCGGTTGGCGTGGTGACGCTGATACTTGGCGCGGTGGCGCTGATCAAACTACTTTGAACCGCGCCGCAGGTGGCGCGGCTGGCGCTTCTGGTCGCGTTGCGCGGTACGTTCCTGGCGCGGGGTCAGCGGTTTGACATCGCGCGCTTCGAACGGATTGTGGCCGGACTTGAACTCCACCCGCAGCGGCGTGCCTTGCAGATTGAAGGTGGTGCGGAAGATGTTCTCCAGATAACGCTTGTAGCTGTTGGAGATGCCTTCCAGATGGTTGCCGTGGATGATGATGATCGGCGGATTGCTGCCGCCCTGATGGGCGTATTTCGGCTTCGGCCGGAACAGCCCGGACTTCGGCGGCGTGTGTTGCGCGACCGCATCGAGCAGCACCCGGGTCAGACGCGGTGTGGCGAGTTTCGCCATCGCGGCGGCGTAAGCCTCGTCGACCGACTTCAATACTTCGGTGATGCCCTGACCGCGCAACGCGGAAATGAAATGGAAGCGTGCGAACGACAGAAACTCCATGCGCCGGGTCAGTTCGCGCTTGATCTGCTCGCGGTCGTAACTGTCCATGCCATCCCATTTGTTCACCGCCACCACCAGCGCCCGGCCAGCCTCCAGCACGAAACCGGCCAGATGCGCGTCCTGATCAGAGATTTCCTGTTGCGCGTCGAGCACCAGCACCACCACGTTGGCGTCTTCGACCGCTTGCAGGGTCTTGATCACCGAGAATTTTTCGATCGCCTCGGTGACGCGGCCCTTGCGCCGCACCCCGGCGGTATCGATCAGGGTATAGGGTTTGCCGTTGCGCTCGAAATCGACATAGATCGAATCGCGCGTGGTGCCGGGCTGGTCGAAGGCGATCACCCGCTGTTCGCCGACGAAGGTATTGACCAGCGTCGATTTGCCGACGTTCGGGCGGCCGACGATGGCGATTTTCGGATGCTGATCTTCCGCCTCGTCTTCCTCGGCGTCGGGGAAATCCTCCATCACCAGTTCGATCAGTTCGCGCACGCCTTCGCCATGCGCGCCGGACACGGCGACCGGCTGACCGAGACCGAGTTCGTGAAATTCGGCGGTGACCACGCCGGCGTTCATGCCCTCGGTCTTGTTCACCGCCAGCAACACCGGCCGGCCGCTGCGCCGCAGCTTCTCGGCGATGATCATGTCCTGCGGGGTGATGCCGGAACGTCCGTCGACCAGGAAGATCACCGCATCGCCCTCGGCCACCGCCTGCATGGTCTGTTTGGCCATTTCCGCCAGGATGCCGCTCTCGGCAACCGGTTCGAAACCGCCGGTATCGACCACCAGATAGGGCTTTGCGCCGATCCGGCCATGGCCGTAGTGACGATCGCGGGTCAGACCCGGCAGATCATGAACCAGCGCATCCCGCGTCTTGGTCAGACGATTGAACAACGTGGATTTGCCGACATTCGGTCGGCCGACCAATACGAGGGTGGGTTTCATAAACCTTGAAACAGCAGTTGAACCCGTCCGAGGGCGGGGTGGAGAAGTCGGCTGGCAAGGCGCGACAACGAGTCATGCCGAGGCATGGCGAGGCGGAGCAACGCCGCCAGACG
>JAGUXX010000093.1 GCA_020061585.1 Betaproteobacteria bacterium
CATATTCGCATTCTCATTGCCCGTAGACCACTATTGAATTGCGGCCATTCTGTTTCGCCTGGTAACAGGCGGCGTCGGCCGCCGCCAGACAATCATCGAGGCAGGATGTATGCGCCGACACATGCACGACGCCGATGCTGGCGCCAACCTGATACACGGCTTCTTCCCAACGAAAACTGAAATTGCAGATGGCATCCTTGATCTGATGCGCGATCTTTTCGGCATTCTCTGGCGGACAGGTGGTCAGCATGACGCCGAATTCGTCGCCGCCGAGTCGTCCCAGCAGATCGCCCTCACGCACTCGGGTGTACATCAGCCGGCCCAGTTGCCGCAACAGTTCGTCGCCGGCGGCGTGGCCGGCGCTGTCGTTGACCTGTTTGAAGCGGTCGAGATCGATGAACAGGATAGACAACGGGAATTCGGCGGCGCGTTTGCTGCCCAGCGTGCGGGTGACGCGCTCCTCGAAGGCTCGGCGGTTGGTCAGTCCGGTGAGCGCGTCGTGGTTGGCTTGCCATTGAATCTTGCGTTGCATCTCGCGGGTTTCGGTTACGTCGCGCAGCACCAGTACCGCTCCGATGGTCTCGCCTTCCGGGGTATGGATCGGCGAACACACGCCTTCGACCTCGAATTCCATGCCCTGCGCGGAGAACAGGCCAGTCCCCGGCGGCAACGAACAAGGCGCTCCGCGCAGCGCGTCCTGGCTGATGCGATGGGTGATTTCCCGCTGGTTTTCCTTGTCGAACAGTTTCAGTACATCCTTGATCGGCCTGCCGGCCGCTTCGCGAGAGGAGAAGCCGACCAGATGCTCGGCGACCGGATTGAGATAACAGGTCAACTGTTGCGCATCGATACGCAACACCGCATCGCCGATGGCATGCAGGGTAATCTGGGCGCGCTCCTTTTCCTCGAACAGATCTTTTTCGAGGCGCCGGCTCAAACGCACCACAAACACCGCGATCAAGGCGCCGACGATCATCGCGGCAATTGCCAGGCCGATGGCCAGCCGCTGCGCGCGATCACGCGCGGCGTTCGCTTGAGCCAGCGCGGCATGGTTTTTTGCGCGTTGTTGTTCAAGCATTTCGAGCCAGCCGCGCATCATGCGTTCCTGATGCGGACTCAGAACTTGTTTGATGAATTTATGGGCTTGCGGCAACTGATTCGACTGCAGCATTTCGAACACCTGGAATGCCAGGATTTCGACTTGCCTGACTTCGCCGCGCAGATCTTCCCAAAGCGCCCGTTCGGCGCTGTCGAGCGGCAACGCCAGAAACTGGTCGCGCACCTGAATGAATTCGCGCGCCATCTCGCCAAAGCGCATGATTTCCGCGTCACGGGCGAAGACGTCATCCATGCTGCTGGCCAGCAGCATGGATTGAAAGCGGGCTTCGTGCAGGCCGCGCATGGTGGCCGCGTACTCGGATTTCTGATTGCGTTCGGCCACGATCGCGGTCAGTTGATTGCTCAACAACCGGATGTGGGTTACGCCGATCGCCGTCACCGCGAGCAGCAACAGCAGCATGACGCTGAAGCCGGCGATCACGGGAACCAGGGCGGATGAGGGTTGTTTCATGCTGGCTTGCCTCGGCGATGACAGGCTACGATTGATCAATAATCTCAAGTTCCAGCAAGGCGTCGTTCAGGCCGGTCTGGTCGTCGCTGAGGATCAGCACAATGCGCGATTCAACAGCGTATTCGCCCGGCTGACCATGCACATTGGCCATGATGTGGCTGGCGCTGTTGCTCGCGGCACTCGGATCGATCAGCGGCTCCAGCACCAGCGATGGCGGCGACTCCAGCACTTCGACGACCCGGCATGGCGTACCCTGGTGGCTGACGCGCAGGCCGATCAGACTGCGCAAATGCGGCAGGCTGATGCGCGCGTCGGCGGCCGGCTCGCTCAAGCGGAGACACCTTTCAGCCAACGGCTGTAGAGGACTTCCGCAACCTGATTCAACGGCGCCAGCAGCGTATCGGCGCGCGCCAGAATTTCCGCGACCGACTGGACGCCGGGGCTGTCGCGGGCGGCCTGTATTTCATCGCCGCCGATGGCGCACCAGGTTTCGATCATGTCGCGGGTCATTTCGACATGGCATTGCATACCCAGATGGCGGTTGTCCGGGCCGAACACGAAAGCCTGTTCCAGGCAGTGCGCGCTGGACAGTATTCGTTCCGCCCCGGGCGGCAGGCTGAACGTTTCACCATGCCAATGGAAGGCCTGGAAGCCAGCGATGTCGCCGAACCAGTCGCGGGCCGCCGGCGAGTCCGCTGGACGCGCTTCGCCCCAGCCGATTTCCTTGACCGGGTTGGGGCCGACGACGCCGCCCATCGCCTTGGCGATCAGTTGTCCACCCAGACAATGGCCGAGCACCGGAATATCCGCCGCCACCGCCTGGCGGATCAGGTTCAGGGTCGGTTCGATCCACGGCAGATCATCATTCACGCTCATCGGCCCGCCCATGAATACCAGGCCGGCATAACTTTCCGGGCGGGCCGGCACCGGCGCGCCCGCGTCGACGGTAATCAGAGTCCAGGGGCGCGAACGCGCGTCGAGAAAGCTGGCAAAATGACCCGCGCCTTCGCTGGGAGCGTGTCGAAAAATGGCAATCGGTTTCATCTATCCATCCTCTAGAGGGTTAGCTGCATGGCTGGCATTATGCCTGCTAGTGTTCAGCCCTTGGGGGGCCGCCGCAAGTGGTGTTACGGTCAACGGCGTATTCGGCGAGAAGGCCTTGATCGCGATCGGCTCGCGTCCGGCCAGGGTGATGTCGGTCGGCCAGACGCTGGACGGTATTCGCTTGCTGGCGGTGCGCGGAGACGGCGTGGTGATCGAGGAAAACGGCCAACGCCGTCATCTGGAAGTGGGTTTGGGTTTGGCTCCTGGCGGCGTTGCCGAGTCCGCGGCGGTGGCGGTGATCGTCGCGGATGGTCAAGGCCAGTATTTTGTCGACGGTTTGGTCAACAATCACCCGGTGCGCTTCCTCGTCGATACCGGCGCCAGCGTCGTGGTCC
This sequence comes from Betaproteobacteria bacterium, assembly GCA_020061585.1. GTDB lineage: Bacteria > Pseudomonadota > Gammaproteobacteria > Burkholderiales > Thiobacillaceae > PFJX01. Next base: position 3,010 of record JAGUXX010000093.1, read on the forward strand.
TGCCGCGCAGCATCGCCCTCGGCGCCGACGTGGCGCTGCACAATGCCCGCCAGGTGAGCGTGGCGACGGCCAATGGACGGACGCGCGCCAGCCGGGTGCTGCTGAATGCGGTGCGGGTCGGCCCGATCGGCGCCAATCTGGTCGAGGCCTTGGTCTTGGAGGACAACCAGTTGAAAACGCCGCTGCTGGGCATGAGCTTTCTGAAACGCACCAACATGAACAATCAGGATGGCCGGCTGACCTTGAGCCAGCGTTATTGAAGCCTTGCCGTTCGTCAGCCTGCCTTGACGCCGGCCAGCTTGTCCAGTTCGATCAGCGCATAGGCGCTGTGGTTGTGGATCGATTCGAAGTTCTCCGCTTCCACCACATAAGCATCGATGCGCGGATCCTGGTTCAGCGCGGCGGCCACGTCACGCACCAGATCCTCGACGAATTTGGGGTTTTCGTAGGCTCTTTCGGTAACCAGCTTTTCATCCGGCCGCTTGAGCAGACCGTAAAGCTGGCTGGAGGCGTTGGCTTCGGCGATGTTGATGATGTCCTCGATCCAGACGAAGCTGTTGGTGCGCGCCGTGATGGTCACGTGGGAACGCTGGTTGTGCGCGCCATACTGGGAAATCTTCTTCGAGCAGGGGCACAGGCTGGTGCACGGTACCAGCACCTTCATGGTTTGCAGGTACTCGCCGTCCTTGATTTCGCCGATGAAGGTGACGTCGTAGTCCATCAGGCTTTCGACACCGGACACCGGCGCCTTCTTGTTGACGAAGTAGGGGAAGTTCATTTCGACATGACCGGATTCGGCTTCCAGCTTGACCACCATCAGGCGCAGCATCTGTTCGAACGATTCGACCGAAAACTCGCGCTGGTTGCCGTTCAGAATTTCGATGAAACGCGACATGTGCGTCCCCTTGAAATGGTGCGGCAGATAGACGTACATGCCGAAGGTGGCGATGGTGTGCTGCGCGCCGCCGGTCTTGTCGAGCACCTTGACCGGATGTCGAATGGCCTTGATACCGACCTTGTCGATGGCGATGTTGCGTGAATCGGCGTAGTTCTGCACATCGGCGATCGGCTGATCTTTCGGGCAAGGGGCGACGGTTTCACAAACTGCTTCGCAGGTGCTCATGGCGAATTTCCTAATAGCGTGTCAGGCCGAAGTATAAGCCGACGCTAATGCTTGAGTAAATTACTCGGGTAAGAATTTTTTCAGGCTGGTCAGGATGCCGTCGACATCCAGGCCACATCGGGCCAGCAGCACGGCGGGGTCGCCATGTTCGACAAAGCGGTCCGGCAAGCCCAGATGCAGCATCGGCTGGCGGATGTCCAGTTCAGCCAGGAGTTCCGCGACCGCCGAACCGGCGCCGCCCATGACCACGTTTTCCTCGATGGTGACCAGATAGTCGTGGGTTTCGGCCAGCAGCCGTACCAGTTCGCGGTCCAGCGGCTTGACGAAGCGCATGTCGGCCAGCGTCGCATCCAGGGTTTCCGCAACTTTGAGCGATGCGCTCACCACGCTGCCGAAGGCGAGTATGGCCAGCCGCTGGCCGTTGCGTCGGACGATGCCCTTGCCGATCGGCAAACTGTCCAACGCCGGCAGGATTTCGGCGCCCGGACCGGTTCCGCGCGGATAGCGCACGGCGCTGGGGCCATCGAAATGAAATGCCGTGGTCAGCAGCAAACGGCATTCGTTTTCATCCGACGGCGTGGCGATCAGCATATTGGGGATGCAGCGCAGGAACGAAAGGTCGAACGCGCCGGCATGCGTCGGACCGTCGGCGCCGACCAGGCCGGCGCGGTCGATGGCCAGCAGCACCGGCAGATTCTGCAAAGCGACGTCATGGATCAACTGGTCGTAGGCGCGCTGCAGGAAGGTCGAGTAGATCGCCACCACCGGTTTGCAGCCTTCGCAGGCCAGGCCGGCGGCGAAGGTCAGGGCATGCTGTTCGGCGATGCCGACATCGAAATAGCGCTCGGGAAAGCGTTCCGCGAAATCGTTCAGGCCGGAGCCCTCGCACATTGCCGGGGTGATGCCGACCAGGCGCGAGTCGGCGGCGGCCATGTCGCTCAACCATTGGCTGAATACCTCGGTATAGGTCGGGCGGGTCGAGACTTTTGCGCTGAGCCCCTGCTCGACCTGAAATTTTCCGACGCCGTGATACAGGCAGGGATTCGCTTCGGCAAGCTCGTAGCCCTTGCCCTTGCGGGTGACGATGTGCAGAAATTGCGGGCCCTTGAGCTGACGGATGTTGAGCAGCGTCGGGATCAAGGCATCGAGATCGTGGCCGTCGATCGGGCCGAGATAGTTGAAGCCGAATTCCTCGAACAGCGTACTGGGCGTGACCATGCCCTTGATATGTTCTTCGGCGCGCTTGGCCAGTTCGTGGATCGGCGGCAAGGTGGCCAGCAGGCGTTCGCCGCGGCTGCGCAGTTTGTTGTAGAAACGCCCGGACAACAACCGGGTCAGGTAGCTGTTGAGGGCGCCGACGTTGGCGGAAATCGACATGTCGTTGTCGTTCAGGATCACCAGCAGATTGGCGTCCATCGCGCCGGCGTTGTTGAGCGCCTCGAAGGCCATGCCGGCGGTCATCGCGCCATCGCCGATCACCGCCACCACGCGGCGTTCTTCACCCTTGAGTTTGGCCGCCACCGCCATGCCCAGCGCGGCGGAGATCGAAGTGCTGGAATGGCCGGCGATGAAGGCGTCGTACTCGCTTTCCTCGCGCTTGGTGAAGCCGGACAGACCGTCGGTCTGGCGCAGCGTGTGCATGCGTTCACGCCGGCCGGTGAGGATCTTGTGGGCGTAGGTCTGATGGCCGACATCCCAGACGATGCGGTCTTCCGGGGTGTCGAACACGCTGTGCAGGGCAATGCTGAGTTCCACAACGCCGAGATTGGAGGCGAGATGTCCGCCGGTGCGTGAAACGCTGTCGACGATGAAGTCGCGCAATTCGCCGCAGAGTTGTTTCAGCAGGGCTCGATCCAGGGATTTAAGGTCGGCGGGCGAGGCGATGGATTCGAGCAAAGACATGGGGCGCGGTCCGGGGTGTGAGCGGCTTGAACTTAATAACGGCGTTCGATGATGAACCGGGCGATGTCGGCCAGACGCTGGCCGGCGGCGCCGAACAGGGCGATGGCGGACAATGCGTCGTCGATCAGTTCGCCGGCATAGACGCGGGCGTGTTTTGGATTCATCAGGGTGAGATAGGTGGCCTTGCCTTGGGCGGCATCCTTGCCGGCGGTCTTGCCCAGCGTGGCGGTGTCGGTTTCCGCATCCAGCACATCGTCCATGACCTGAAACGCCAGGCCCACACAATGCGCGTAGCGTTCCAGCGCGGCGCGAGCTTCGGCGCTCAGCGCGCCGCCGCTCATGCCGCCGAGCAGCACCGCGGCCTGAATCAGCGCGCCGGTCTTGTGGATGTGCATGAATTCCAGTTCCGCCAGTTCCAGGGTCTGGCCAGTGGCCGCCAGATCCACCGCCTGGCCGCCGGCCATGCCGCGCGAGCCGGAGGCGCGCGCCAGCAG
>JAGUXX010000259.1 GCA_020061585.1 Betaproteobacteria bacterium
ATGATCTTGTCCAGTTGCGCGCGGGTTTCAATGCCCTCCGCGACCAATTCATAGCCGGCGGTAATCACCATGCCGGCGATCTCTTCCAGAATCAGTTTCTGCCGCGGCTCGCCCTGTTCGAGCAGGCGAATCATGCTGATGTCGAACTTGACCAGATCCACCGGCATCGAGGCCAGATAGCGCAACGACGAATAGCCGCTGCCGAAGTCATCCAGCGCCACCAGCGCGCCAGCCTGGCGCAATTTACCGATATTGGCGGATGCCGTTTCCATCTGCGTGATCAACGCGGTTTCGGTGATTTCGATGACGACTTTGCGTTGCGGCTGGCTCAATACCAGCGCCAGCATTGCATCGACGACGTTGGCATTGACGATGCTCGGCGCCGACAGATTGATCGACACGCCCTGTCGTTCCGTCAATCGACCGCTGTCCAGATCGCGCTTGACCGCCCGCAATACGGCCAGATCGAATTCGGCATCCAGCTTGCGTGCCTGGACGATGGGGAAAATGGCATCCGGCCGGATCAATTCACCCTTCAGCCGGATGCGCGCCAAAGCCTCGACATATTCCTTGCTCACCATCGGCAAGCGCATCACCGCCTGATAACTCATTTCGATCAGCGTGAAATCGCGGATCGCCTCGAATACCGCGTTGATCGCATGATTGGCCACCAGCGCGCCGAGATCGCCCATGCCCTCGCTGTAAATGACCATCTTCGGGCTGGACGGACGTTTGGCGGCATACATCGCCAGATCGGCGCGTTTCTGCAATTCGCCCAGATGCAACTCGCCCTGATACGAATAGGCCAGTCCGATACTGATGGTGGCCGGCTCGCTCATGCCATATTGGCGAAAGTCATGCGCCCCGATCTGTTGCAGGCAACGCGCGGCGACGACTTCGGCGCGTGGCGGATCGGCGTCGATCAGCACCGTTGCAAACTCGTCGCCGCCCAGTCGATACAGCCGATCGCCGGCGCGCAAGGCCGATTGCAGACAAGTGGCAATGGCCTTGATGACCGCATCGCCTACCTGATGACCATAGGTATCGTTGATCGCCTTGAAGTGATCGCAATCGAACAGCAACAGGGCGACCTTGCCCAGGCGACGATCCTCGCCGAGATTGCGCCAATCCTCGTCGTAGGCGCGGCGATTGAACACACCGGTGAGCGCATCGTGGCGTGCTTGATCGAAGAAATCGCGGCTGTTCTGTTCAAGGTTTTCATGCAACGCGAACAGCCGCTCTCGATAGTTGCCGAATGCCTTGCGCACGTTTTCCAGCTCGGCGATGAACAGCGGCGTATCGAACAAGCGGCCTTCCGGAAAATTATTGTCGATCGTCTGCATCGCATTGATTTCGCGCGAAAAACTGCGCAACGGCAAGACCATCAAACGGCGCAGCAGCCAGGCGGCGGTCAACAGCGAGGCCAGAACCAGCAGGGTCAATCGAATCTGCGCATCCTGGAACAAACGTTGGTAGGCCAGCAGATTGTCATTACGAAATACGTCGAAGCGCAGCAATTCGAGGCTATTTTTGAGATCAACCGGCGTGTTGCTGGCGACTTCGACCCGCAGATTGCTCAAGTCGGCATAGCGAAAGGTATGCACACGATTCAGTTCAGCCGAAAGATCGAACTTCAGACCCAGGTAGCCGAGCAGGACTTCGGCGGCCGGATCGGCATAAATCGGCATGTAGGCATCGAGCTGATGCCGGGCACCTTCAAGCACATACACGACAAGCGGCGGTTTCGCGGGCAGGCGCGCCGGCAAGACATGCGCGCCGTTCGGTCGAGACAGGATCAAGCCGATCTTGTCGTACAACGCCGCCGACAACACGCTGGTCGGTATCATGCCCGCATCGCGCAGGCGGTTATCGCGCCAGACCGGGTAATACTCGGGAAACACCAACTGCTGCCGGGTTTCCTCCCATTGCGCCACCCCCTGCAAAGTGGCGCGCATGCTGTGCTCGACAGCTTCCAGCGCCTGGGCGACTTCACGCCGCGCGCTGGCTTGTTCGCTGGCCTGCACGGCCTGCGTCGCCTGACGTATCTCCAGCCATAGATAGCCGCCCAGACCGACCACCAGCAGGCTCGCGGCAAGAATGAACAAGAACGACAGGCGCCCGATGCTGAAGGGTTTCAACATTGGATCCTCTGCGGATTGCTTGTCAGCACTCGGCCGATCGACTCATGGGTTTTTCAGTTCCGCCAGCACGGTATCCAGCATATCGAATTCATAATCTCCGTCCATGAAGTGATTCGCGCCTTCGATGACATGCACCTTGGCTCGTGTCTGCTTCAATTGCTCGATCCAGCCCGGTCCCAGTCGATCGTCGCGACTGCCCATGATGAACGTGGTCGGGGTCGGCAGTCGTCGCGCTTCTCGCAGTATCCGCTCCGGCGTCCATTCCAGATAGGACAGCATGCCCGCCGGCGTGGCGCGATATTTCTGGCAGAACGACAGTTGCTCGGTCATCAGGCTTCGGCTTTTCGCCTTGACCAGCGCCCGCGCCTTGTCGATCTGCTTGTCGCGTTCGACGCGGTCGTTTTTCAGCCGCCCCTCCGCCGCGCTGACGCCGATCAGTTTGTCCACCGAGTTCTGCCGCTGGCTGCTCAGATACGCCAAGGTGACGACGCTGCCGAAACTATGCCCGAGCAGGACCACGGAAGACATCTTGCGGGCTTTCAGCCAATCCACCCACAGCCCGACCTCCATGGTCGCGTCCTGCATGCTGTGAACGTTGATCGCTTCGCAAGCCTGGCTTTGTTTGCGGTGCGTGACCCCCAGCGTCAGGGTCGGCGCCAGCACGCTGTAACCCTCGCTGGCCAATCCGTCGACCAGTCGATGGATGGTGGGAAATTCATGGGTCTGCAAAAACCCGTGCAGCAACAGCACCGCTGGTTTGCCGGCTTCGCCGTTGCGGAATTCCGCTCTGGCCACTACTTTATTGGGAAGAACCAGTTCAGCCGGTTCGGCGATGGCTTGCATCGCCAACCCCGCCAACACCAGAAATATTCCACATCGCATCGGTACGCCCCTCGTATGGACTGCCCCTCGGATAAACTCGGCGCATGAATCTGGACGACATATTCTCCGCCACCGGGCCGTTCAACAACGTGCTTGCCCACTATCGACCGCGTCCGCAGCAACTTGAGATGACGCGGACGATTTTTTCGGCGCTGGAGCGCCGCGCGCGCCTGGTGGCGGAAGCCGGCACCGGTACCGGCAAGACGCTGGCCTATCTGGTGCCGACCTTGATGTTCGGCGGCAAAGTCATCGTTTCCACCGGCACCAAAACTCTGCAAGACCAATTGTTTCACCGCGACATACCCGCCGTGCGCAAAGCCTTGGCGCGACCGATCAGCGTCGCCTTGCTGAAGGGCCGCGGCAATTACGTCTGCCCGTATCACCTGGAACGCGCGCTGTCCGAGGGCCGCTTCAAAAGCCGCGAAGATGCCCAGCATCTGCAAGCCATCGCCCGTTTCGTGGCGATTTCCGACTCGGGCGATCGCATGGCCTGCGGCGCCGTGCCGGAAGACGCGCCGGCCTGGGCCTGGGCGACCTCGACACGCGACAACTGCCTGGGCGGCGATTGCCCGCAGCACAAGGCCTGCTTTGTGCTGAAGGCGCGCAAGAAAGCGCTGGAAGCCGATCTGGTGGTGGTCAACCATCATCTGTTCTTCGCCGATGTCTGGCTCAAGGACGAGGGCGCCGGCGAACTGCTGCCGGCCAGCAATGCGGTGATTTTCGACGAAGCGCACCAGTTGCCGGCCACCGCCAGCCTGTTCTTCGGCGAAACCGTGACTACCGGCATGCTGCTCGACCTATGCCGCGACGTGCGCGTCGAAGCCGCCATCAACGCCGCCGATTTCGCCGAACTGCCGCAAACCGTCGGCGATCTGGAGATTGCCGCCAAACAGGTGCGCCTCGGCCTGGGGCCGGCACAGGCGCGCATGCCGGCGGCGCGCGGTCTGGAACGCGGCGAATTCCGCGCCGCGCTGGACGAGATGGTGCGCGCCCTGGCCAAGCTCGACGCCTTGCTGGAAAGCCAGGCTGAACGCTCCGACGATCTGCAAAAGCTTTACGCGCGCTGCCACGAGGCGGCGGGACGCATCGAACGCTGGCTGTCGCCGCCGGCGCAAGCCAGCGACAACCTGGATGGCGTCATTGTGCGCTGGCTGGAAGCCGCCAGTCATTCCGTGCTGTTCCACGCCACGCCGCTGAATGCCGGCGAACTGTTCGCGCGGCAGATCGAGGACGATGCGCGCGCCTGGATCTTCACCTCCGCGACGCTGTCGGTGCGCAAGGATTTCTCGCATTACCTGCACGAAATCGGCCTCAAGGAAGCCGAAACCGCCGTCTGGGAAAGCCCGTTCGACTACGACAAACAAGCCCTGCTGTATGTGCCGGAAGGCATGCCGGACCCGAATTCGCCCGGCTACACCGAAGCCGTGGTCGCCGCCGCCTGGCCGATCCTCGAAGCCAGCGGCGGCGGCGCCTTCATGCTGTTCACGTCGCTGCGGGCAATGAACGAAGCCCATCGTCTGCTGCAAGCGCGCATGACGGAAAGCGACGCGCGCTACCCGCTGCTGTTGCAGGGCGACAAGAGCCGCACTGACTTGCTCGACGATTTCCGTAGCCTCGGCAACGCCGTGCTGCTCGGCAGCCAGAGCTTCTGGGAAGGCGTGGACGTCGCCGGCGATGCGCTGTCGCTGGTGGTCATTGACCGCCTGCCGTTTCAGCCGCCGGACGACCCGGTGCTGGCGGCGCGCATGGAAGCGATGAAGCGCGCCGGCAAAAACCCGTTCGTCGATTATCAATTGCCGCACGCGGTGATCAATCTGAAACAGGGTGCCGGCCGGCTGATCCGCCGCGAAAGCGATCGCGGCGTATTGATGATCTGCGATCCGCGACTGGTCGACAAACCCTATGGCCGGCGCATCTGGCAGGCGCTGCCGCCGATGAAACGCAGCCGCAAACGCGACGAGGCGGTGGCGTTTTTTGCCGGCCAGGTAGGCGATACCGATGGCGATACCGATACGCCATCGGCTTAGTTCTGGCTGGCTGTGCGCGCTGTACTGGCTGATCGCGCTGCCCGCGATGGCCGGCACCGAGCAGCGGCTGATTTTGCAAACCTCGCCGCTGGCCGGGTTTCAGCATTACGCCGGCGGCGTGCTGTTTCCGCTGATGCGGGTCGGCGATCCGCTGACCTTGCGCCGCGAGCCGGCCAATCCACATGACCCGCAAGCCGTGCGCGTGGCCTGGCGCGGCGTGCAGATCGGCTATGCGCCGCGCGCCGAAAACGTCGATCTGGCGCGCCTGATGGATCGCGGCATACGCATCGAGGGCCGCATCCTGCATTTGCAGAACAGCCGCGATCCCTGGAAGCGTGTGTTGATGGAATTGCATGTCGTGCAAGACGATGAGCGCTAATCGCCGGTGGGACCGCTAAAATCCACTTTTTTGCAGACTGCCGATCAATCTTGAAATTCCTCGCTTTTGACACCGCCACCGAATGGTGCAGCGCCGCGCTGTGGGTTGATGGCGTCTGCACAATTCGCGATGCGCATGCCGGCCAGCAGCATTCCGATCTGTTGCTGCCGATGCTGATGGACCTGCTGGCTGAAGCCGGTCTCGAACTGCGGCAACTCGATGGCCTGGCGTATGGCATGGGCCCCGGCTCGTTCACCGGCCTGCGCATCGCTTGCGGCGTGGCGCAAGGCCTGGGATTGGGCGCCGACCTGCCGGTACTGGGCATCTCGACGCTGGAAACACTGGCCGAGGAAGCCGGCGAGGATCGCGTGCTGGCCTGCCTGGATGCGCGCATGAAGGAAGTCTACGCGGCGCTGTATCAGCGCGATGCCGACGGCTGGCGCTGCCTGAGCGGCCCGCTGGTGTGTCCGCCCGAGGCGGTGCCGCTCCCCGATGACGCGGGATTTATCGGCGTCGGTTCGGGTTTCCTGGCTTACCCGAACCTCGCCGGCGCGCGACTTGCCCGCATCGATGCTCAATGCATTCCGCATGCCCGCGCCATGGCGCGTCTGGCCGCGCCGCGCCTGCTGCGCGGCGAAGGTTTACCGGCGGAGCACGCCGAACCGTTGTACATCCGCGACAAGGTCGCGCTGAAGATTTGCGAACGCTAAACCCATGAACGCCGTCCTCAAACCCCTGGATTTCAGTTTTCGGCCGATGAGCGATGCCGATCTCGACGCGGTGATCGGCATCGAACGCACCGCCTACCCATACCCCTGGACCCTCGGCAACTTCCGGGACAGTCTCGCCTCAGGCTATGCCTGCTGGCTGGCGGAAATCGACGGCAAGCCGGCCGGCTACTGGATCATGATGCTGGCGGCGGATGAAGGCCATATCCTCAATTGCTGCGTGGCGCCCGCCTGGCAAGGCCGCGGCTTCGGCCGGCTGCTGGTCGAGCATCTGATCGAAACCGCGCGCGGCCATCACACCGATGTGCTGTTTTTGGAAGTCCGCCCGTCGAATACCGCCGCGGTGTTCCTCTACCAACGCCTGGGTTTCGAAACCATCGCACTGCGGCGCGGCTACTACCCCGCCGACCAGGGCGCCGAAGACGCGCTGGTGATGCGCATGCGACTTCAGCCATGAGTTTGTCGCGCCAGGATCGCCTGCACGCATTGGGACTGTGGCCGGCCTGGCGGTTGCGCGCGCCGGCCGCGCCGGAAAATGCGGTCGAGAGCGCCGTTGCAGTCGCGCCCGAAGCCGAAGCGGAGCCGCCGCCGGTCATGGCGGTTGCAACGCCGTCACTTGCCTCCACCCAGGATGTAGCCTCACCGACACCGGCCATCGCCAGCCCGCTCCAGACCCTGGACTGGCCGGCGCTGGAAGCCGCGATCCATTCCTGCAACCGCTGCGAATTGGCCAAATCGCGCACCCAAGCGGTCCCCGGTGTCGGCGACCGGCATGCCGAATGGCTGTTCGTCGGCGAAGCACCCGGCGCCCATGAAGACCGCCTCGGCGAACCGTTCGTCGGCGATGCCGGCAAACTGCTCGACGCGATGCTCGCCGCCATCGGTCTGGCGCGTGGCGACAACGTGTACATCGCCAATGTGCTGAAATCTCGCCCACCCGGCAACCGCGACCCGAAACCGGATGAAGTGGCCGCCTGCCTGCCCTATCTGCAACGCCAGATCGAACTGATACAACCTAAATTGATCGTCGCGCTGGGCCGCTTCGCCGCGCAAAACCTGCTGGCCAGCGACACGCCGATCGGCAAGCTGCGCGGCCAGGTGCATCGGTATCGCGGTGTGCCGCTGGTCGTCACCTACCATCCCGCCTATCTGCTGCGCAATCCGCTCGACAAGGCCAAGGTCTGGGAAGATCTGCTGCTGGCGCGCGACACGCTGAACGCCAGGTAGCCATAAACCACGCACTTCAACCAAGGAAAAATCATGCGCAAATTTCTGCTTACCCTGGTCATCTCCATAGCATTTCTGAGCCTGTCCGGCTGCGGTTACAACACCTTGCAGACCCAGGACGAAGCGATCAAGGCTGGCTGGTCGGAAGTGCTCAACCAGTATCAGCGGCGCGCCGATCTGGTACCGAATCTGGTCAACACGGTAAAGGGTTATGCCGCGCACGAAGCCCGGGTGCTGACCGAAGTCACCGCCGCCCGCGCCCGCGTCGGCCAGATCGCCGTAACGCCGGAACTGGTCAACGATCCGGCCGCGCTGCAGAAATTCCAAGCCGCGCAGGGCGAACTGACCGGCGCGCTGAGCCGGCTGCTGGTGGTCGCGGAAAACTATCCGCAACTGAAAGCCGATGCCGGATTCCGAGACCTGCAGGCGCAACTGGAAGGCACCGAAAACCGCATTACCGTCGCCCGCAATCGCTACATCAAGACCGTGCAGGATTACAACGTGACGGTACGCTCATTCCCCAGCAATCTGACCGCGAAGTTGTTCGGACATCAGACCAAGGCGAATTTCGCGGTGGAAAACGAACAGGCGATCAGCGCCCCGCCCAAGGTGGAGTTCGGCGGCGCCGAACCGTCGGCGCCGGCCTACTGAACCGGCTTACTGCGCGAAGAACGCCTTGACCTTGTCCATGAACCCCTTGGCGCGTGGGTTGTGCTTGCCCTCGTGACCGCTGCAACAGGTATCGAATTCACGTAACAGTTCTTTCTGACGATCGGTCAGATTGACCGGCGTTTCCACCACCACATGCGCCATCAAGTCGCCTGGATGCTGGCTGCGCACGCCCTTGATGCCCTTGCCGCGCAGACGGAACACCTTGCCGGATTGCGTTTCGGCGGGAATCTTGATCGTCGCGTGGCCGTCCAGCGTGGGAATCTCGATTTCGCCGCCGAGTGCCGCTGTGGCGAAGGAGATCGGCATCTCGCAATGCAGATCGTCGTGATCGCGCTGGAATACCTGATGCGCTTTCAAATGGATCTGCACATACAGATCGCCCGGCGGACCGCCGTTGATGCCGGCTTCGCCCTCGCCCGACAGACGGATGCGATCGCCCTCGTCGACACCGGAAGGAATCCGCACCGACAGTGTCTTGTGTTTCTTGATGCGGCCTTCGCCGTGGCAGTGCGAACACGGGTCGGCGATGATCTTGCCGCTGCCGTGACAACGCGGACAAGCCTGCTGCACCGAAAAGAAGCCCTGCTGCATGCGTACCTGACCATGACCGCCGCAGGTCGGACAGGTAGTCGGCTCGGTGCCGGGCTTGGCGCCAGTGCCGTGGCAATGTTCGCATTCGGCCAGCACCGGCACGCGGATCTTGGTCTCGGTGCCGCGCGCGGCTTCTTCCAGGGTGATTTCCAGGTTGTAGCGCAGGTCGGCGCCGCGATAGACATGCGAACGTCCGCCCCGGCCACCGCCGAACACGTCGCCGAAGATGTCCGAGAAGGCATCCGCGAAGTCGCGGAAATTGCCCGATCCGCCGGCGCCGCCGCCCATCGACGCATCGACGCCGGCATGGCCGTACTGATCATAGGCGGCGCGTTTGTTGCCGTCGGAAAGCACCTCGTAAGCCTCTTTGGCTTCCTTGAATTTCTCTTCCGAAGCCTTGTCACCCTGATTTCGATCAGGGTGGTGCTTCATGGCCAGTTTCTTGAAGGCCTTCTTGATTTCTTCGTCGGAGGCGCCTTTGGCGACGCCGAGGACTTCGTAGTAATCCCGCTTGGACATGTGTGTTCCGTGAGACGTTAGATACGTCATTCCCGCGCAAGCGGGAATCCAGTGCGTTGTTCACCGGCGTCAACGGCAATCAGATCAACGAACTGGATTCCCGCCTACGCGGGAATGACGGTTAAGGAGAGCGTAACGCTTACTTTTCCTTCACTTCCTCGAACTCCGCATCGACCACATCGTCGTCCTTCTTGCCGGCGCCGCCGTCCGCGCCTGATTCGCCAGCCGCCGCTTGATCCTTGGCATACATCTGCTCGGACAGCTTGTGGCTGGCTTCGGCCAAGGCTTGCGTCTTGGCTTCGATGTCGGCCTTGTCGCCGGACTTGATGGCGGCTTCGGTCTCGCTGATGGCGGCTTCGATCTTGGCTTTTTCGTCAGCGCCAACCTTGTCGCCAAAGTCTTTCAGCGCTTTCTTCACCGAATGCACCATGCCGTCGGCCTGGTTGCGCGCGGTGGCCAATTCGAACGCCTTGTGGTCTTCGGCGGCGTTGGCTTCGGCGTCCTGCACCATCTTCTGGATTTCCGCCTCGCTCAAGCCGGAGTTGGCCTTGATGGTGATCTTGGCTTCCTTGCCGGTGCCCTTGTCCTTGGCGGAAACGTGCAGGATGCCGTTGGCGTCGATGTCGAAAGTGACTTCGATCTGCGGCATACCACGCGCGGCCGGCGGAATATCGGTCAGGTTGAACTGGCCCAGGCTCTTGTTGCCGGAAGCAATTTCACGCTCGCCCTGCAGCACGTGGATGGTTACCGCCGTCTGGTTGTCGTCGGCGGTGGAGAACACCTGATTGGCGCGGGTCGGGATGGTGGTGTTCTTCGGGATCAGCTTGGTCATCACGCTGCCGAGGGTTTCGATACCCAGGGAAAGCGGGGTCACGTCGAGCAGCAGCACATCCTTGACTTCGCCTTGCAGCACACCGCCTTGAATGGCCGCGCCGACGGCGACGGCTTCATCCGGGTTGACGTCGCGGCGCGGATCCTTGCCGAAGAACTCCTTGACCAGTTCCTGCACCTTGGGCATGCGGGTCATGCCGCCGACCAGAATCACATCGCCGATGTCGGAGACCTTCACGCCGGCATCCTTGATCGCCATCTTGCACGGCTCGATGGTGCGCTGGACCAGTTCTTCCACCAGGCTCTCGAACTTGGCGCGGGTGATCTTCATCACCAAGTGCTTCGGACCGGACGCGTCCGCCGTGATGTAGGGCAGATTGATTTCGGTCTGGGTGTTGGACGACAGCTCGATCTTGGCCTTTTCCGCCGCTTCCTTCAGGCGTTGCAGCGACAGCACGTCCTTCTTCAGATCGACGCCCTGCTCTTTCTTGAACTCGTCGATGATGTAGTCGATCAGGCGCTGGTCAAAGTCCTCGCCGCCGAGGAAGGTATCACCATTGGTGGACAACACTTCGAACTGATGCTCGCCGTCGATCTCGGCGATTTCGATGATCGAAATATCGAAGGTGCCGCCGCCCAGGTCATACACGGCGATCTTGCGGTCGCCTTCCTGCTTGTCCATGCCGAACGCCAGCGCCGCCGCGGTCGGCTCGTTGATGATGCGCTTGACTTCCAGACCGGCGATACGACCGGCGTCCTTGGTGGCCTGGCGCTGGCTGTCGTTGAAGTAGGCCGGCACGGTAATCACCGCTTCAGTGACTTCCTCGCCCAAATAATCCTCGGCGGTCTTCTTCATCTTGCGCAGCACTTCGGCGGAAATCTGCGGCGGCGCGGTTTTCTTGTCGCGCACTTCCACCCAGGCGTCGCCATTTTCGGCCTTGACGATCTTGTAAGGCATCAGCGCGATGTCCTTCTGCACTTCCTTCTCTTCGAAGCGGCGGCCGATCAAACGCTTGATGGCATACAACGTGTTCTTCGGGTTGGTGACCGACTGACGCTTGGCCGGCGCGCCAGCCAGGATTTCGCCGTCATCGGCATAGGCGATGATCGACGGCGTGGTGCGCGCGCCCTCGGAGTTTTCAATCACCTTGGGCTTGCCGCTTTCCATGATGGCCACGCAGGAGTTGGTGGTGCCCAGGTCGATACCAATGATCTTGCCCATTTTTATGTTCCTCTGAATGTATTAAACGTAGTTGCCAAGTGGGATTGAGATGGCCGATTTCAAGACGGCGATTGCCGGGTTTATTGCGCTTTGACGACAGTGACCAACGCCGGTCGCACCACCCGGTCATTCAGGACATAGCCCTTCTGCAGCACGCTGGCCACGCTGTTGGGCTCGCCCTCGGCTTCCACCGAGGCAATCGCCTGGTGGTAGTTGGGATCGAACTTGTCGCCCAGCGGGTTGAGTTCCTTGATGCTGTTCTTTTCGAACACCCCGACCAACTGCTTCAGGGTCAGTTCGACGCCGCTTTTCAGGCTTTCGATACTGGCGTTGTCGCCGGTCGCCAAGGCGGCTTCCAGGCTATCCTTGACCGGCAACAGATCGGCGGCGAACTTGTCCAACGCGAACTTGCGCGCCTTGTCGATCTCGTCCAGCGCGCGACGCCGGGCGTTTTCCGCATCGGCCTTGGCGCGCAGCCAGGCATCATGATGCTCCTGGGCATTCAGTTCGGCCTGGCGCAGTCGCTCTTCCAGGCTGGGCATGACATCGACTTGCGGCGCGTCCGGCTCGGCCGGATTCGTCGTTTCGGTATTGATCTGATCTGACATAGCGTTCCCGTTTCGTAAAAACCCGCATCGTTTTGGGGACGAAGCGAAACAATTCAAGCCCTGGATAGCGTCAACCTGTCGCAAGCCGTCGATTCCGCGATAATTCGCGCTTACAGGGTGTTGAAATAACATTCCGTCACCCCGGCGAAAGCCGGGGTCCAGTGCGACGTGGTCTGTAAAATTGATGGTTTCTGGATACCGGCCTGCGCCGGCATGACGGCGTTTTGGAACTTTTCACGTTGTTCAAACATCCTGCCAACCTTCAAATCGGGAGCACCGCCTTGTCCGCCGAATCCTTGATCGAAATCCGCGATCTGCACTTTTCGTATGGCGAACGAAAAGTCCTGCAAGGCCTCAACCTCGACATTCCGCGTGGCAAGGTGGTCGCCATCCTGGGCTCCAGCGGCTGCGGCAAGACCACGCTGATGCGTCTGATCGGCGGCCAACTGCAACCGGATCGCGGCTATGCCAAGGTCGCCGGCGAAATCGTGCATGAACTCGACAACGACGCGCTCTACCTGCTGCGCCGCAAGATGGGCATGATGTTTCAGGCCGGCGGCTTGTTCAGCGACATGTCGGTATATGAAAACGTCGCGTTCCCGATGCGCGAGCACACCGACCTGCCGGAACCGATGATTCGCGATCTGGTGCTGATGAAACTGCACGCGGTCGGCCTGCGCGGCGCCCGCAAACTGATGACCGGCGAGTTGTCCGGCGGCATGCAGCGGCGCGTGGCGCTGGCCCGCGCGGTGGCGCTGGACCCGATGCTGACCATGTTCGACGAACCGTTCGCCGGCCTCGACCCGATTTCGCTGGACATCATCGCCAACATCATCCGCCGGCTCAGCGTAGCCATGGGACTGACCTCCATCGTGGTCAGCTACGACGTCGCCGAATCATTGAAGATTGCCGATTACGCATTTTTCATCGACAACGGCATCGTCGTCGCCGAAGGCCCCGCCGAACAGATGCGGCACTCGGCGCATCCCTTCGTGCACCAATTCGTCCACGGCGAGGAAGACGGCCCGGTCAGCTTCCACTACCCGGCGCGCGACCTGGCCCTGGATCTCGGCCTTGCGAAGTAACTTCAGGTTCAAGTTTCAAGGTTCAAGGTTCAGGTTCAATACGCGAAGCGCGGCTTCAGTTCCTGTAGGTTCAGCTCGGTCAGGATCGCCTCCAGGCGATCGCGCGCATTGCCGCGCGGCGCATTCTGACGTCGCGCGATGATCAGTTCGTTCTTCATCGAATGTTCCCAGCCGACCAGTTCGGTCACGGTGACCTGATACCCGTGTGATTCCAGCAGCAGGCAGCGCAGCACGTTGGTCAGATGGCTGCCGAATTCGCGGGTGTGGATGGGATGGCGCCAAAGTTCCGACAACACGGTTTTGGCGAACGAGTCGTTCTTGTTCTGGCGCAGCACGGCCGCCACTTCGGCCTGGCAACAGGGCACCAGGACAATGAACCGGGCCTGTTTTTGCAAGGCGAAGCGGATCGCGTCATCGGTGGCGGTATTGCAGGCATGCAGCGCGGTGACCACGTCGATTCGATCCGGCAAGGCGGTCGATGCGATCGATTCCTCGACCGACAGATTGAGAAACGACATGCGTTCGAATTCAAGCCGCGCGGCCAGTTCACGGGATTTTTCGACCAGCTCGGCGCGGGTTTCGATGCCGAACACATGGCCGCTCTGACGGTCCTTGAGAAACAGGTCGTAGAGGATGAAGCCCAGGTAGGATTTGCCGGCGCCGTGATCGGCCAGGCTCAGATCGCCGTTGGCATCCATCACCTCGCGCAGCAACGGCTCGATGAAGTGATACAGGTGATAAACCTGCTTGAGCTTGCGTCGGCTGTCCTGATTCAGCTTGCCGTCACGGGTCAGGATGTGCAATTCCCGCAACAGTTCGATGGACTGCCCGGGCTTGATTTCCGGCAATGGCGCCAGCGGCGCCGGGAGGGTTCGTGGCGGGTCGCGCGGGACTTTTCGGGTTGCCATGTCTATTGCCTTATTTATAACGTTGCGCTTGGCTTGCCGAGATATAGGGTACGCTAGCGCCCAACTTCACACGCCCCAGGAACGTATCGCTCATGGCAAAGCCCAACTACGCATTTGAAAAACGCCAGAAGGAACTGGCCAAAAAACAGAAAAAACAGGAAAAACTGGAACAGCGCAAAGCCGCCGGCCAGCACGATACCGAGCTGGAAACCGAAGCGGAAACCGACATCGAACCGGCGGCCGCCGAAGATACACAGCCCAGCGCCGCTCAAGACTGATCTATCCGCCGGAAGCCGGATCTGAGTCACTGGGATCCGCGTCACCGATTCCCGGCTGCGTTGGAATGCCCAGCGCGCGCCAACCGGCCAGACCCAGTTGTTGCAGGGTTTCGATGTTGCGTTCGAAGATCGCCTCGGCGTTCGGAAAAGCCTCCACAGCGCGCGCCAGACTGTCTTCCCGGATCAGATGCAAGGTCGGAAACGGCGCTCGATTGGTGTAGTTGCCGATATCGTCCGGCTCGGTGTCGGCGAACTGGAAACGCGGGTGAAAGCTGGCAACCTGTATCACGCCTTCCAGGCCATGCTCCTCCACCGCCGCCTCGGCGATGATGGTGAAATCGTTGAAATCCAGAAAATCCGCCAGCAGAGTCGGGTGCATCAGCAACGTGGTATCAATTTCCGCCGGATCGGCCGCCGCCAGCAGATCCAGTTCGCGATCCAGATCCTCCAGGAAACCGTCCAGGTGCCTGGCCTGGCTGACCACGAAGCGGACCTGATTCTTGACGTACACCGATTTGGCGAACGGACACAGGTTCAAGCCGATCACCGCCTTTTCGACCCACTGCCGCATCGCGGCGATCACTTCTTCATTACTGATCGTCATATAACTCTCGTTTCGTCCGAATAAGTCTGTCGGCGCGCGGCGTGACCTGCGGCAATCAAACCGCCATCCGCACCGCGTCTTCCACATCCACCGCGACCGGTCGTGAAACGCCGGGTTCGGGCATGGTAACGCCAACCAGGTTATGCGCCATTTCCATGGTGATGCGGTTGTGGGTAATGAACAGAAATTGCGTCTCGGCCGACATCTTGCTGACCAACGCACAATAGCGTTCGGTATTGCTGTCGTCCAGCGGCGCATCGACTTCATCGAGCAGACAGAACGGTGCCGGATTCAGGCGGAAAAAGGCGAACACCAGCGACAGCGCGGTCAAGGCTTTCTCGCCGCCGGACAGCAGGTGGATCGAGCTGTTTTTCTTGCCCGGCGGCTGCGCCAGCACACTGAGGCCGGCATCGAGGATTTCCTCGCCGGTAAGGATCAGTTGCGCCTCGCCGCCGCCGAACAACTCGGTGAACAGAATCTTGAACTCGCTGCTGACGCGGTCGTAAGTGTCTTTCAGCCGGGTACGGGTTTCCGCGTCGATGCGGCGGATGGCCTCTTCCAGGGTAGCGGCGGCGGTTTCCAGATCCAGCGACTGATCGTCGAGGTATTGCTTGCGCTCGCGCGCCGCCGTGAGTTCGTCCAGCGCGGCCATATTGACTGGACCCAGCCCGTTGATGTCCTTTTCCAGCCGGCCGAGCTCGCTTTTCAGCCAGGCCTCGCCGCGCCCGGCCAGGCCCGCCGTGTCGGCGCGGATCTGCAATTCCGCTTCGTCGACCGACTCCAGTTCTTCGGCATAGCGGGCCTCGCCCAACTGGGCCTCCTGCAATTTCAGTTCGAATCCGAGCGCCCGCTCCTTCAACGGCTCCAGCGCGCGTTCGCAAATCAGACGGCCGCCGTCCAGTTCGCGCAGCGCCGCGTTGGCGGCCTCCAGCGCCTCGCGCACCGTGGTGAGTTCGGCTTCGGCGTGCCGGCGATTATCCAGCGCCAGGTCGAGAGAGGCCCGCGCGCTGTCCTCATGCGCCTGTTCGAGCTCGGTTTGCAGGCGCTCCCGCTGACCCGCCAGATCCGCCAACACCGCTTGCGCGCGCGCGCCGCGACTGGCGAGATCCTGCAAACGCGTCGCCAGCGAGCGGGCCTGGAAAGCGGCTTCCTGCGCCTCGCGTTCGACCCGTCGATGCAGTTCACGCAGGGTCTGCAATTTCAGATCGACTTCACGGCGATGTTCTTGCGCTTCGTCGAAGCGTTCACGGGCGAAGTCGATTTCCAGCAACGCTTCACGCTGCCGCTCGCTGGCGTCGTTCCAGGTTTCCTCCTCGATGCCGAGCTGGTCGTAAATCTCGTTCAGCTCACGCTCGATCTGCGCCCGCCGGTCCGCCACCCGGCGCGCGGCTTCCTGCAGCCGCACCAGACTGACCTGCAGCTGGTGAATTTGCGCCTGTGCCTGACTGAGCTGGCTTTGCAACGCCTCGCCCTGGCGGCGCGCGGTTTGCTGGGCGGCTTCGATCTGGGTCACTTCCTCGGCGATATCGGCGACGCCGGCATGCGCCAGATCGCCTTCCTGTTGCAGCCGTTCGATCTCCCTGGCGCGCGCCAACAGGCCCTGATGGGTTTTTTCCGGCGCATTGAAAATCAGGCTGTCGCGACTGACGCGATGTCCGTCACGGGTGGCGATGAAGCCGCCTGGCGGCAATTGGGCGCGTAGCCGCAAAGCATGTTCGAGGTTGTCGGTGGCATAGGCCAGCGCCAGCCGGTCGGCAAGAAAACGCGCGATCAGCGGATGGTCGGTATGAATCAGATCGGCCAACGGATTCAGATCGCCCTCGCCGGCCGGCGACGGCGTCATCGCCGCGAAGGCGCCCAGCGCATCGTCATTCCCGCGCATGCGGGAATCCAGTTCGTTCATCAAACCGGGCGTTGTTTCAACAGGGGACAGACCACTATTTTGAGCATCATGAAATGGTGATCTGTCCCCTATTGAATTTGAACCTATCATCTGGATTCCCGCATGCGCGGGAATGACGGCTGGATTTGCAACAACCGGCAGCAACAACTCAAACCGCGCTTGCGGCGGCGTCTCGGTCCAGTCGGCTTGCGCTTCCACCGCCAGCGCCGCCATGGCTTCGCCCAACGCCGCTTCGACGGCGGTGTCCCAACCCGGCTCGACGCGAATTTCCTGCCACAGCCGGGCAACCTGTTCCAGGCCGAGTCCGGCCAGCCACGCCGCGCCCTGGCTTTCCGCTTTTTCAACGCCGGCCTGCAACTTGGCCAACGCGGCGGCTTCCGCTTCCAGGCGATGCGCTTCGCGTTTGGCGGTGTCCAGTGCCTGTCGCGCCTGACGCAAACGGGCTTCATGTTGCGACCACTCGGCGCGCGCGGCTTCCAGGTACTCGGTCAGCCGCTCGGCGCGTTCCTGTTCGGTTTCCAGCGCGATCTGCTGCTGTTCCAGCGCCGCCGCGTCGCTTTCGGTCAAGCGTTCCTGTTCTTGCAACAGGCGCAGCTCGCGCGCTTTCAGTTGTTCAATGAGCCTTTCGGCATGCGCCCGGTTGGCGTCCTCCAATTGCGCGGTCTGCTCGTGCTGGCTCATCTCGCGCTGCTGCGCGGCGACGGCGGATTGCGCCTCGCGCATCGCCTGTTCCGCCTCCGGCAGCGCTTCACCAGCCTGCGCGGCGCGTTCAGCGAGGATTTCCGCCTGCTCCTCGGCGGCTTCCAGTTCGATCCGGCTTTGTTCGCCCTGCATGCTCGCCGCCTGCTGCTCGGCCAAGGTTTGCGACTGGCGTTGCTGATTCAGCAGCATTTCCTGCGTCAGGCGTTCGCGCGTGGCGTGCAGATGGCGCAATTCCTGCTCCACCCGCGCCACCTCGCCGCTTTCCTGATAAAACCGCGCCTGCGCCTGATTCAGATTTTCGGTGGCTTCGAACTGCGCCAGACGCTGACTTTCCAGTTCGGCTTCCAGCCGACGCAATTCGGCGGTCTTGGCTTCGATATCGGTGCGCGCGGCTTCCATCAGCCGCGCCAGTTCGGCTTGCCGGCCTTGCGCCTCACGTTTGCGGGTCAGCGCCAGCCACTGGGTCTTCAGCGTGCGATCGGCGTCGAGCAGAAAGAATTGCCGCGCTACTTCCGCCTGCACGCCGAGTTTCTCCAGTTGTCGGCCCAGTTCTTCGCGGATATCGGAGACCCGCTCCAGGTTTTCGCGGGTATCGCGCAGCCGGCTTTCGGTTTCCTTGCGGCGTTCCTTGTATTTCGACACGCCCGCCGCCTCTTCCAGGAAGCCGCGCAATTCCTCCGGCTTGGCCTCGATGATGCGCGAGATCATGCCCTGCTCGATGATCGCGTAAGCCTCGCCGCCGAGGCCGGTGCCGAGGAACAGATCGGCCATGTCGCGCTTGCGGACCTGTACGTTGTTGATGTGATAACTGGAATCGCCAGCCCGCGTCAGCACCCGTTTTACGGCGATTTCGGCATATTGCGACCACTGCCCGGCGGCCTTGCCATCGCTGTTGTCGAACAGCAGTTCGACCGACGCGCGCGACGCCGGCTTGCGGCCGGACGAGCCGTTGAAGATGACGTCCTGCATGCTGGCGCCGCGCAACTCGCGCGCCTTCGACTCGCCCAGCACCCAGCGTACCGCGTCGATGACATTCGACTTGCCGCAGCCGTTGGGACCGACGATGCCGGTCAACTGGGCGCTGGCCGGCAAGGTGACCGGGTCGACGAACGATTTGAAGCCGGCGATATGGATGTGTTTGAGACGCAAGAGGCGAGCGAGTGATGTTGAGGGGGGCGCTTGGGGTGGCGTCTATAATGCGCGCCGCGATTTTACGTTAACCCATACACTTTGAAGCGCCACGCCATGCCCAGCCAACCAAGCAAAACCCTGGAAACCTTCGACAACCCGCAACCGAACCGCGACTACCAGATCCACATGGAAATCCCGGAATTCACCTGCTTGTGTCCGAAAACCGGCCAGCCCGACTTCGCCACGCTGTTTCTGGACTACATCGCCGACCAGCGCTGCGTCGAATTGAAGAGCCTGAAGCTGTACATCTGGTCATTCCGCGACGAAGGCCACTTCCACGAAGACGTCACCAATCGCATTCTCGACGATCTGGTGCGCGCCACCGACCCGCGCTTCATGCGCCTGACCGCCAAGTTCTACGTGCGCGGCGGCATTTTCACCAATGTCGTCGCCGAACACCGCAAACCCGGCTGGCAACCGGCGCCGCGCGTCGAGCTGACTTCGTTCGCCGGGAATTCGAATACGCGGGGTTGAAAGCAGCCCCGGATTTGTCGCCATCACCAACTGGCCGGCCTGATCGCTTGATGCGTGGCCCGCCGCGCCCTCGTCGAGGGCGCATGATCCTTCGTTCAACGCAGCAATAGCGTCGGAATCCGCGAGGAACGCAACAAGTCGGAGGTCTTGCTGCCCAACAACAGGCTGCGCAGCGTTGAATGGCTGTAGGAACCGATGATCAGGATATCGATCTCATGTTCCTTGACGTAACGGGCGATGACGCTCTCGGCGTCGCCGGGTATCAGCGCGCCGGGGACGTCGAAGCCGGCGCTTTCCAGCGTCTGTTTCGCCCACTCGAAGTGTTTCGGCGCATCCGGATTGGCCTTGCCGGACATCAGCAGATGCACCGGCAAGCCCTTGAACAGCGGGCTGGCGGCGACCAT
>JAGUXX010000261.1 GCA_020061585.1 Betaproteobacteria bacterium
CGATGGGCACCAGGCCGACGCCGCCGTGGCTGGGGCCGTCGCCGAAGTCGCGCGGTCACGCGGGGCACTGGCCGAAGCGGCCAAGCGCCTGCGCAGCCTTACGGGCGTAACGGTGAATGGTGCTGTATCCGCTGCCACCGAACCCACCCCATCCCAAGCCAACGAGGGGGACGTACATCCGCTCTTGAAGGATATGGCCGCCCGTGTCGAGACGGCCCGCGCCGCTCGCAACCTGGCCGGTGTGCAAAGCCGCGCCAACCCGGAACTACGCCTGGCTGCAACCCGCGACCGTGCGGCTGCGGGCGATGCCTGGTCCAACACCCTCACCCTGGGCGTGCGCATCCCCTTCGGCTCCGACAGCCGGCAGCGCGTCCGTGTCGCCACGGCGACCGCCGAGGAAACCGAGGTGGAGGCTCAACTGGCCGTCGAACAGGAACGCATCGCCGCCGAGATCGACGCCGCCCGTCAGCGCGAAGAAGCGGCCCGTGCCTGGCTGGCTGCCGCCGAGCAGCGGGCGCGGCTGGCGAATGAGTCGCGCGGCTTCTTCGAGAAATCCTTCCGCCTGGGCGAGACCGACCTGCCCACCCGTTTACGCATCGAGGCCGAAGCGGCCGAGGCCGAACGCGAGGCCGCCCGTGCCCGCGTCGAGCTGGCCGCCTCGATTTCCGCCCTGCGCCAGGCCCTGGGCCTGCTACCCGAATAATCAGGAGAAAGACACATGCATCCCATACACATCCTGGCGGCCCTGAGTCTGGCTGCCGCTTCACCGGCTTGGGCTGGTGAGGGGCACGATCACGGCGACGCTCCCACTGCCACAACCGGCTCCGCGTTGCCGCGCTTCGTCGCCACGTCCGACCTCTTCGAACTGGTCGGCGTGCTCAACGGCAAGCACCTGACCCTCTGGCTCGACCATGCCGCCGATAACAGTCCGGTCAAGGACGCCAAACTCGAACTGGAGCTGGGCGGCATCAAGATACCGGTGGAAGCCCACGCAGAGGGGGAATTCGAGGCCACCCTCGCCAAACCCCTCGCACCGGGGGAATTCCCGGTGGCCGCCACCGTGTATGCCGGTGAGGAGACCGACCTCCTGGCCGGTGATCTCGATATTCATGCGGAGGCCGAGACCGCCGAGGCCGCCCATACCCACGGCTGGCAGGAATACGCCCTCTGGGCCGCCATCGCCGGCGTGGGCCTGATCGGCCTGGCCTGGCTGATCCGTCGTTTTCGCAGCCAACGCCTGGGAGGTGTCGCATGAAGCCGTTTACCTTGATACCCGTCCTCTGCCTGGCCCTGGCGACTATTGCTTACGCCGGTGACGGCCACGACCACGGCGACGCCCCGGCCGCCGCCAACAGCAGCGGCCCCAAGCGCCTGCCCGATGGCGGCGTCTTCCTGCCCAAGCCGGCGCAACGTCAGATCGGCGTGCGCACCCTGCCGGTGATCGATGCCGCGCTGCCCCGATCCTTCGAACTCTCCGGCAAGGTGGTCATGGACCCCAATGCCGGCGGCAAGGTACAGGCCCTCATCGCTGGCAGGCTGGAACCCGGCCCGCGCGGGTTTCCCAGCCTCGGACAACGGGTCAAAAAGGGTGAGGTGCTGGCCTGGGTGGTGCCGTCCACGGATACGCTCGGACGTTCCAGCCAGGCGGCTCAGGTGGCCGAATTGCGCGCCGCCAAGGGGTTGGCCGAGAAGCGGCTGTCCCGCCTGAAGGAACTGGCCGACACCATCCCGAGAAAGGAGATCGAGGCCGCAGAGAGCGAGATCGACAGTCTCAACGGGCGCATCGCCGCCCTGGGCGCCGGACTCTCCAACCGCGATGCCCTGGCCGCGCCGGTCTCCGGCGTCGTCGCCATGAGCAATGCCGTGGCCGGCCAGGTGGTCGAGGCGCGCGAGGCGGTGTTCGAGGTGGTCGATCCCCACCGTCTGCGCGTCGAGGCACTGGCCTATGACACTGCACAGACCCTGGACGTGGTGTCCGGCAGCCTGGCGGTGGGCGACGTGCGGGTGCCGCTGGCCTTCGTCGGCGCTGCCCGCAGCCTGCGCGAACAGGCCCTGCCGCTGATGTTCAGGGGTGAGGGCAACGCCTTGGCCAACCTGGCGGTGGGCCAGCCGGTGAAGGTCTATGCCCTGACTAAAAGCACGGTGCAGGGCTACCGCGTGCCGGCGGCGGCGCTGGTGAAGAACCCGGCCAACCAGACCATCGTCTGGGTCAAGGCCGCGCCTGAGCGTTTCGAGCCGCGCACGGTGATGGTGGAACCCCTGGATGGCGCGAACGTGGCGGTGACCGCCGGCCTGAAGGCGGGCGACCGGGTGGTGGTGCGCGCCGCGACCTTGCTCAATCAGGTGCGTTGAGGAGCCATCATGTTCAAGTACCTGCTCGACAACAGCCTCACCAACCGGCTGCTGGTAATCATCGCCAGCCTGGTGGTGATGGCTTACGGCGCGTTCACCCTGACGCGCACCCCGGTGGACGTGTTCCCCGATCTCAACAAGCCCACCGTTACCCTGATGACCGAGGCCGGCGGCATGGCCCCCGAGGAGGTGGAGCAGCTCATCACCTTCCCGCTGGAAACCACCATGAACGGCCTGCCGGGGGTGGAGAGCGTGCGCTCGGTGTCCAGCGCCGGGCTGTCCTTCATCTACGTCACATTCGACTGGCGCACCGACATCTTCCGGGCACGGCAGATGGTCTCGGAGCGATTGTCTTCGATGGAGGAAGGCCTGCCCGAGGGCGTGACCCCGCGCATGGGACCGATCAGTTCGGTCATGGGCGAGATCATGCAGATCGCCATTCCCATCGACACAGCGAAGATTTCGCCAATGGCGGTGCGGGAATACGCCGACTGGGTGCTCCGGCCGCGCCTGATGGCGATCCCCGGCGTCGCCCAGGTCATCCCCATCGGCGGCGAGGTGCGCCAGTTCCAGGTGCAGCCGGATACCGTGCGCATGGCGGAACTGGGCATCGCCCACGACCAGCTCGACGATGCCCTGCGCGGCTTCTCGGCCAACACCTCGGGCGGCTTCCTGGAACTCAACGGCCGCGAATACCTGATCCGCAATCTGGGCCGCACCTCGCGCCTGGATGACCTGAAGAACCTGGCGCTGACCAGCCGCCCAGGACCAAACGGCAGCCAGCCCATCCTGCTGCGCCAGATCGCCGAAGTGACCTTCGCCCCGGCCACCAAGCGCGGCGACGCCGGCTTCGAGGGCAAGCCGGCGGTGATCCTGGGCATCCAGAAGCAGCCGACGGCCGACACCATCGCGCTGACCCGGTCCATCGAGGACGCCCTGGTCACGCTGAAACAGGGCCTGCCGGCGGGCATGGCCGAACCCCGCGTCACCTTCCGCCAGGCCAGCTTCATCGAGGCCTCCATCGACACCCTGCAAGGCAAGCTGATCGGCGCCTCGGTGTTCGTCGCGGTGATCCTGTTCTTCTTCCTGGGCACCCTGCGCCCGACCGTGATCGCGCTCACCGCCATCCCGGTGTCGATCTTCATGACCGCGCTGGTGTTCAAGTATTTCGGCCTATCCATCAACACCATGACCCTGGGCGGCTTGGCCATCGCCATCGGCGGCCTAGTGGACGACGCGGTGGTGGGCATCGAGAACGTCCTTCGGCGATTGAAGGAAGACCGGACCAAACACCCCGACCATCGCCTGCACCCCATCGAGCTGGTGGCCCACGCCACCCTGGAGGTGCGTTCGGCCATCCTTTACGCCACGCTCATCATCGTGCTGGTGTTTTTGCCGCTGTTCGCCCTGCCAGGCATGGAGGGCAGGCTGTTCGTGCCGCTCGGGATCGCCTTCATCGTCTCGACCCTGGCCTCGCTGGTGGTGTCGGTGTCCATCACCCCGGTGCTGGCGTTCTACCTGCTGCCGCGCATGAAGTCCCTCGACCACGGCGATACGCGGCTGCTGGCCTGGCTCAAGGCGCGCTATCGCGGCAGCCTGCAAGCTGTGTTGAACCGGCCCCGGGCGGCCCTGGCGGCGGGGGCCACGGCGGTGCTGATCGCGGCGGTGGCGGTGCCGTTCTTCCCCACCACCTTCCTGCCGCCGTTCAACGAAGGCACGCTGCTCATCGGCCTGCGCCTGAATCCGGGCGTCACCCTGGCCGAATCGTCCGCCCTGGCGCGGCAGGCCGAGGTGTTGGTGCGGCAGGTGCCGGAGGTGGTCCATGTCGGGCGGCGCAGCGGCCGCGCCGAACTGGACGAACATGCCGAAGGGGTGCACGTCAGCGAACTGGATGTAGGCCTCAAACCCGCCGCCCTGCTGACCCGACCGCTGGACGACGTCAAGGCCGACATCCGCGCCCGCCTGGTCAACCTGCCCGCCGCCATCGAGATCGGCCAGCCCATCTCGCACCGCATCGACCACATGCTGTCCGGCGTGCGCTCGCAGATTGCCATCAAGATCTACGGCGATGACCTGGACACCCTGCGCGCCCAGGCCGACCTGCTGCGCGGCAAGCTCGCCGGCATTCCGGGCCTGGCCGACCTGCAAATCGAAAAGCAGGTGCTCGCACCCCAGATCAAGGTGCGCATCGACTACGCGGCGGCGGCGCAATACGGCGTGCCGACGCCGCAAATCCTGGCCATGTTGCAAGGCCTGGTGGAGGGCGAGAAGTCCGCCCAGATCGTCGAGGGTGGCAGGCGCTTCGCCCTGGTCATGCGCCTGCCGGAATCGGCGCGCACGGTGGAGGGGCTGGGCCGCATCCAGTTCAGCACCCCGAGCGGCAGCGTGCCCCTGTCGCGCATCGCTACCATCGAGGACAGCGACGGCCCCAACCAGATCAGCCGCGACGACGGCAAGCGACGCATCGTCCTCTCGGCCAACGCCCAGGGCCGGGCGCTGTCCGAGGTGGTGGCGGACATCCGCACGGCGGTCGGGAGCACGAAGCTGCCGGAGGGCTATTTCGTCACCCTGGGCGGCCAGTTCCAGGCCCAGGAGGAGGCCTCAAAGCTGGTCGGCCTGCTGTCCATCGTGTCGCTGACGCTGATGTTCGTGGTGCTCTACAGCCGCTACAAGTCGGCACGGCTGTCGCTCTTGATCATGTCCAACATCCCGCTGGCCCTGGTGGGTGCGGTGCTGGGCCTGTGGCTATCCGGGCAGCCGCTGTCGGTGGCGGCGCTGATCGGCTTCATCACCCTGGCCGGCATCTCGGTGCGCAACGGCATCCTCAAGGTGAGCCACTACATCAACCTGATGCGCCGCGAAGGAGAAGACTTCGACCACAAGATGATCGTGCGCGGCTCCCTGGAGCGCTTGGCCCCGGTGCTGATGACCGCCCTGGTCACCGCCTTCGCCCTGGCCCCGCTGCTGTTCGAGGCGGAACGACCCGGCACGGAAATCCTCCACCCGGTGGCCGTGGTCATCTTCTCCGGCCTCATCAGCTCCACCCTGCTCGACACCTATCTCACCCCCGCGCTGTTCTGGCTGTTCGGACGCCGGGATGCCGAGCGCCTGCTCGCCGATCGCGACGCCGAGGCGCTGTGATGTTCAACGTTCGTTCACATTTCCCAAGGAAAGGAAACACCATGAAACCCATCCATCTACTCGCCACCCTGGCCTTTGGCCTGAGCAACGCCGCCTTCGCTACCAGTGGCCACGACCACGCCCACGAACACACCGCCCTGCACGGCGGCGTGGTGGCCGAGGCCAAGGACATCGACTTCGAACTGGTCGCCAAACCGGACAGCCTGCGCTTGTATGCGCGCGACCACGGCAAGCTGGTCGAGGTTGGCAACAGCAGCGCCAAGTTGACCCTGCTGGCCGGCGGCGTGAAACAGGAAGTCGCGCTCAAGCCCTCTGGCGACAAGCTGGAGGCCATGGGCCAGTTCAAGGTAGCCGGTGCCAAGGCGGTAGCCCTGGTGACTTTGCCCGGAAAACCCGCCGTGACCGTGCGCTTCGTGCTGCGCTGAATACCAATCCCTACTGTGCCAACCGAAAGGAAAACGAAATGAAACGACTGATGCTGATTCTGCCCCTGATTGCCTTGGCTGGCTGCGCAAGCAATGTAGCCCTCAAAGATGCCAGCGATGCAACGCGGGCCATGGGCACGCTGACCCTGACCTGGCTGCATTCAAACACCATGGAAGTCACACTGGATGGCAAGCGCTACGTGGGCGAATGGGATAGCGAGCGTTGCTTCAACGTGGAATGCCGTGGGGACTACAGCAATGTGACCAAAGTCCACCGGCGACATATCAGGGAAGGACTAGCCGTCTTGAAAACCAAGGAAGGGGATCGCATGGACTGCGAGTGGGTGAGCCACCTGCCCGATGTTAAGGGCACGTGCCGTACTCAAGATGGCAGAACGTTCAGGCTGGAAGAGGCCAAGCCGACCAAATAGCGGACGTACAGCCGAGTATGGCCCGACGTTGTGCTGACGTTCGAGCCATACAGCCTGAATGAAGTTGGAGTTGCTACCGACCGCAAAGGTCGAGTTGTGTAAGTTGGTCTTCCGGCAGGTTTCTGAATTCAGCAGTCGTTTAGATGAGTGCATGCTGAAATAATCGACCGGCGGCAGTTGGCCGGTAGCGGCCGTCACGAACCGAATAAGCAACGTCTGCAAAGGGACGTAACCGCCCCCCTCAACCACACCATCGATCACACCGCCTGACTCATCATCCTCCGCTGTTCCTCCCACCCCGCAGCTGGGTTAAGGCTCAAATCCGCCAGCGTCACATCCTCCGGCAACGTCTCATCCAGAATCGCCGCCACGATCTCCGGGGCCAGCGTCGTCAGGTTCAGGAACCGGGCGACATAGCGGTCGTCCACGCCTTCCTTCCTGGCAATCTGCCCGATGGATTTCACCCTGCCGTCATCCAGCATGCGCTGCCAGATGTGTCCTCGGGCCAGGGCTGCCTGCAGGATCGTCGGCTCCTGGGGCTCAGGCAAAGTCGCGGTGGCCACGCCGATGGGCAACACTACTTCCCGACGTCCGCTGTAACGCTTCACCGTGATCGGGATGGCCACGGTTACGCCGCCATCGGTGTGTTTGACCATGGTCGGCGTGCCGGTCTGCTTGAACTGGATTCTCATGCTGCCTCGCATTCTTCAACCGGCATCTCGCGGCCGATTTCCAGTGCCATCCGCTCGACGCCATTGGGCCGCATCTTCACGTGCAGTTCGCTCGGGGTGACCGTGACCCGTTCCACCAACAAGCGCACCACCCTGGCCTGCTCGGCAGGGAAAAGCTGTTCCCAAATCTCATCGATACGATTCAGCGCCACCGACACCTCAATTACCGTCATGGATTCGCCCAACTTTTGCACCTCCTGCCAGACCATGGCCGCCATATCGGGGGAACGCAGATTGGCGCGCAGTTGCGCGAGCACCGCTCCCTCCACTTCGCCCGCTGGCAGCATCCTGACTCCAGATGCGCCATAGCCTTCTTTGTTATCCCGGGTGGACAGGTAGTAGCGGTACATGCGCCCTGACCGGTGCCGAGTATGGTGCGGCGTCATCGCCCGGCCATCGGCGGTAAAGATGATGCCCCGGAGCAGCGCTGGAGAACGCGCACGGGTCTGGTTGGCGCGAGTCCGGGAGTTGCCGGCCAGGATGGTCTGCACATCGTCCCAAGTTTTCCGGGCGATGATCGGTTCGTGCGCGCCGGGGTAGGTTTTGTCCTTGTGGCGAATCTCGCCCAGGTAGATCGGGTTGTTGAGCATTTTGTAGATCAGGCTCTTGTCGATCGGCTTGCCGATCCGCACCCGGCCGGACTGGGCGGTCCAGGACTTGGCGCATATGTTCTCCACCTTCAACTCTTTGACCAGATCGGTGGTCGAGCCCAAGGCCAGGAAACGGCCGAAGATGCGTTTCACCACCTTGGCCTCGCCGTGGTTGATGATCAGCCTGCGGTCCAACACGTCGTAACCCAGGGGCGGCACGCCACCCATCCACATCCCCTTGGCCTTGGAAGCGGCAATCTTGTCGCGAATGCGCTCACCAGTGACCTCGCGCGCGAACTGGGCGAAGGACAGCAGGATGTTGAGCGTCAGCCGACCCATGGACGTGGTGGTGTTGAACTGCTGGGTGACGGAGACGAATGACACGCCGTTCTGGTCAAACAGATCGACCATCCGGGCAAAGTCGGAGAGGCTGCGCGACAGGCGATCGACCTTGTAGACCACGATCACATCCACTGCTCTCCTTTCGATATCCAGCATCAAGCGCTTCAAGGCGGGGCGCTCCATGTTGCCGCCGGAATAGGCCGGATCGTCGTAATCGTCGCCAACCGGGATCCAGCCCTCGGCGCGTTGGCTGGTGATATAGGCGTGGCCGGCATCGCGCTGGGCGTCGATGGAGTTGTATTCCTGGTCGAGTCCTTCCTCGGTGGACTTGCGGGTGTAGACGGCACAGCGCAGGCGTTTTTTCACATCGGCGTTCATTTTTTCTTTCTCTTGGTTTTCTCGCGCAGGCCAAAGAACGCGGGGCCCGACCAGCGGGTGCCAGAAATCTCGTTGGCGATGGCGGTGAGGCTGCGGTAGGGCTTGCCGTTGTATTCGTACTGACCATCCGGCAACGTGGTGACGCGGTACTCGACACCCAGGAAATCGCGGGTCAGCACGGTGCCCGGCACCAGCTGCACCAATTCGCCACGGATTCGTTTCTTGCGACTCTGTTGCTGGACCAGCGCTTCGATGCGCTCCTTGTTGCGGGCCAGGAGTTCCGGATGCAGACCGGCGTACTCCAGTTCCTGCAGGCGGTAGGCCAGGCGCCGCTCCAGGTAGGGCCGGTTGTGGGTGGGAGCAGGTTTGCCATAGAGCCGCTGCCAGAGCGACTTAATCTCATCAAACGGCAGGTTCGGAAGTCGTGCAATGCGCACGGCCAGATCGGGTGAGGGGTTCATGCAACCTCCTGTCAGGCGACTCAGTTAAACAACAAAGGGAGGTGTATGAACACGCTGTGGGGAGGGGAAGCCAAGGCAAACAGCCCGCTCGGCGTCCGGGGCTGATGGAGTCGGCGTCCGCAGTCTGATCAAGCCCAACGCCAGGAAGGAAGCCACCTCCTGGGTTCGCTGTTCGAGGGTCATGCGATCGGGGTCAAGTGCGTTTTGCAAATTCATGGTGGGCGGTTTCCTGTCTCAAACGGTGCCGCTGATTCTGCGAGGCGGACATGGAAATCCGCGTTAGGAAAATTCCCGGCGTTTGCGGAGAAACGGTATCCGTTTGCAGACCCCGCAAACCCGAATAGGTGAGGCCGTAGGTCTGGTCAGGAAGGCAAGGCGCTGGATCAGCCCGACCTGTTATTTCGTTTGACTGAGAGGGAAGCGGCCGACTATGATTCGTTCACTACTCTCCCCTATCGGAGTCGGTTTTCCGATGTACGACTGGGGCGGCGAAGCCGCTTGCGGGAAACCGTTAAGCGGCTTTGTCATTTCTGGGGTTACACGTATGGACAAGGGGAAGCAATGCCACGAGTGATCGTCTACGTTGACGGTTACAACCTGTATTACAGTCGACTGCGGGGTACGTCCCACAAGTGGCTTGATCTTGTCGCGCTGTTTCGTGAGCAAATCTTGCATGCTCAACTTCCCGGCACCGAACTGGTGGCGGTCAAGTATTTCACCGCGCCCGCGATGGGCAAGTTCGCATCTCATGGCCTGGATTCGGTGACTTCCCAGAATGAATACCACCGGGCACTGAAGGCGAAGTATCCCAATCTATTGCACCTCATCCTTGGCTACCACGTTGTCGAGGAGGCACGATTGATGACTTACCGTGAACCGCCCGACAAGGCTGATCGTCTCTCAGTCTGGCGAATCGAAGAGAAGCAGACCGATGTCAATATCGCCCTCACGTTGTATCGAGACGTCGCCCATGGCGAGGCCGATATCGTGGTGATTTGCTCCAACGACTCCGACCTTGTACCTGCCGCCCGCGCGCTGCGGGAGGATTATCCGCACTGCCAACTGGGCATCGTGGCTCCTTTGCCTGAACCCGGCACGCATCCACATCGGCGTGGCAACAGCGAATTGCAGAACCTGGCCAATTGGACGCGCCATTACATCCGTGACGAAGAACTTGCACAGGCGCAATTGCCCGATGTGGTGCCCACTCGGAAAAAGGCCGCACGCAGGCCGTCATACTGGTAACTCAAGGCAATGCCTGGCGTCGACACAGGGCGAATGGATATCGCGATTTCAATGGGGAAAACGGCCAATCCACATCTTTCCATCGCGCGCATAAACGTCCTCCACCGGAACTGAATCACCGTTGACTGGGTTCCCTGCGGTAACTATGATGGATTCCATACGGAATCCATCAGCGTGATCCATGCCCACACCCAACCGTGATCCAGAACACCTCGCAAAGCTACGGGACTTTTATGCCGAGTCTCGTCGCATCCCTTCCAATCCACGGATCGGCGAGTTGATCGGCACTTCCAAGGCGTCCGCGCGCAAGCTCATGGAGCGGCTGGAGAAGCACGGATTTGTCGAGCGCACGCCGGATGATGACGCCTGGATTCCCGCGCGGCGCTTTTTCGAGCACGCACTGACTGAAGATACGGTCCACGCTGGCATGCCAACCATGGCCAGGGACGTCGGCACCACGCCGTTCTACTTCGACGAATACATGGTGCGAGAGCCCTCTCGGACTGTGCTGGTCCCAGTGCGCGGCGATTCCATGACCGATGCGCACATCGACGACGGCGATCTGGCGGTCATCGAGCGGGGTTCCGAAGCCAATGTTGGCGACTATGTTGTGGCCATCGTCGATGGCGATTTCACCCTGAAGGAATTGGTTCTAGAACAGGGCCGCTTCGCCCTCAAACCGCACAACCCGTCTTATCCCCTCATCGTTCCCGAGGCCGATCTGGAAATCTTCGGCGTCATGGTCGGCCTGGTCCGACGATTCCAAAGCTAGTCCATCGGCCATGAGTTCCTGCTTTCATGCGGGGGGCCGCCCGGCCCTCCGAGGCGCCCCTTTCACGCTCGACGAGCCGCTTTCTGTGGTGCCGTTGCCGGGTATCCCGATCCTGGCGACACCGGTGCCTGCAGGTTTCCCGTCGCCCGCTGACGACCACGCCGAGGGGCGCATCGATCTCAACGAGCATCTGATCGCCCACAAGGAGGCGACCTTCTTCGTGCGCGTAGCCGGTGAGTCGATGGTCGGATTCGGCATCCACCATGGCGACCTGCTGGTGGTGGATCGATCCATCGACGCCGCCGATCGCAGCGTCGTGATCGCGGTGGTAGACGGCGATTTCACCGTCAAACAACTCTGCCGAATTCCAGAGGGGGTGCTGCTGCGCTCCGGCAGTGCCACGCATTCCGACATCTTCGTCGGCGAGGAGCAGACACTGACGGTTTGGGGTGTCGTGCGCTGGTCGATCCATCAGGTGTGGTCGTGCCCCGAAACCTCGCGCTGATCGACTGCAACAATTTCTACGCCTCCTGCGAGCGGGTTTTTAATCCGGCGCTGGAAGGCAAGCCTCTCGTGGTGCTGTCCAACAACGATGGCTGTGTCGTGGCGCGCTCGCAAGAGGTCAAGGACCTGGGCATCAAGATGGGCGTGCCCTGGTTTCAGATCGAAGGACTGGCCAAGCGCCACGGCATCATCGCGTTTTCCAGCAACTACGCGCTCTACGCTGACATGAGCAACCGGGTGATGGCCATCCTCGCCACGTTCTCACCCAGCCAGGAGGTGTACTCCATCGACGAGTGCTTTCTCGACCTGGCCGGTTTCGAGCGCCGGGGATTTACTCGCTACGGGCAGGAGATGCGCAGCGCGATCAAGCGCTGGGTGGGTCTGCCGGTGTGCGTCGGCATCGCGCCGACCAAAACCCTCGCCAAGCTGGTCAACCATGTCGCCAAGAAGCGCTCGCAGTTCGAAGGGGTATGCAATTTCAACGAACTCGGCGCTGGCGAGATCGATGCCCTCATGGGCGAACTGCCCGTAGGTGAAGTATGGGGCGTGGGCAGCCGCTACGCCGCGCGCCTGCAACAACTGGGCATTCAAACAGTGCGCGATCTGCGCCAGGCCTCGCCCAAGGCGATGCGCCAGCAGTTCTCCGTGGTGATGGAGCGCACCGTGGAAGAACTCAATGGCGAGTCCTGCCTGGATCTGGAGGAAATGGCTCCGGCCAAGAAACAAATCATGTCGTCCCGATCCTTCGGCAGACCCGTCATTGCCCTGGATGAACTCGCGGAATCGGTGGCGAGCTACATGAGCCGCGCGGCAGAAAAACTTCGCCGCCAGCATTCCCTGGCCGGCGCGGTGCAGGTCTACATCCGCACGAATCCATTCAAGGAGCGGGATCCGCAATACAGCCAGGGCATGATCCTGCCGCTGGCCGAGCCAACGGACGACACACGCCAACTGGTTTCAGCCGCGATTACGGTTCTGCGCCGGCTCTATAAGCCCGGCTTCGCCTACGCCAAGACCGGCGTCATGCTGACCGAAATCATCGCTGCCAATCAACGCGCGCACACGCTATTCGATGACGTCGCCGGCATGGCTCGAAACAAGAACTTGATGCTTGCCGTCGACAGCATCAACCAAGCCTACGGGCGCGGCACCATCCGGCTGGCGGCTGAAGGCCTGAATCAGCCCTGGAAAATGCGCGCCGGCAGGCGATCCCCCGCATTCACGACCTGTCTTTCTGACGTGGTGGTGGCGCATGCGATTTGAGATCATGGCT
Source organism: Betaproteobacteria bacterium (assembly GCA_020061585.1). Lineage (GTDB taxonomy): Bacteria > Pseudomonadota > Gammaproteobacteria > Burkholderiales > Thiobacillaceae > PFJX01. The sequence continues at coordinate 12,646 of JAGUXX010000261.1, forward strand.
ATTCAATATAGGGAGAAAAACGCCAATGGGTCGTTTTCAACGCGCGCCTCCTCCTGCGTCACATCGACAATCACAGGATCAAGGATTTCATCATTGCCTTGGTTGCCTGATCAGCAACTTACGCGTGTCTGTGTCCCTCAGGACGCATAGCGACACTTCGGGATTGCCGCTGACTTAAGCTCGCTCAGCCTACTTCGGATCCTCCCAGTCGGGAGCAGGATCCTTTGCAGCTAATTGGAGAAGCAGATTTCCGCCGCGCTCCTCATCGAAGAGTTCCTGAATAAGGTGATAGGTCTTGTTCACCACATCGACCATGAGCGCCTTCATTTCCGAATTGTCGAATCGCGAGAGTTCATTCCATGGAATTTGTCCGAAAGGCGTGTAGACGACAACGTCCGTGTAGTCTCCGGTTTTCGAGTCTGGGACCATGCCAGTGTGCAAATCCTCAAGCGCGGAATTGCGAAAGCACTTCAAAACAAGATACTTGGCGAGTCGCTGCTGCATCACCGGATCGGTAATAAGGGCTTTTACTGCGTCATCTTTATTCATCGTTCGGCAACCGCATCCACTAGATTCTGTATGGCAAGCAACTCTTCATATCGCTTTGCCACATAGTCAGCCAAGAGCAAATCAACGGTGGCGGAAAGGTTGTTTGTAAAGCTCCGCGCTTGTTTAACGGTACCTTCGTTCAGCAGTAGATTGAACGGACGTTTGTGAGACTGGTGGGTGATAGCTGGTTTCATGAGGATCCTCCTGTGCGCATGCTGTACGCATGCCTGTAATTTTGGAAGAGTCCGCGCCTACAGCCTCGCGACCTGTTCAAACATGTACTTGGCCAAAGATAAAAAAAAGCCGTCCCGAAGGACGGCTGAAACCCCGCATTGCGCGGGGCAGGGAGGCAAAGTGACGTTCTCGATTCGCTTTAGCGGATGGGGAGCGTCACGCAGTTGGGTATGTTACGCATCATCGCACCGACTGGAGCACGCCAAATCTACCAGCCACCTGCTCCAGGTCAATTCCATCTTGAGGCACCGTTCCATCACGGCACAGGTTCATTTCGAACATAAAAACCGCCTCCGGCTGCCCTGAAACGGGCTGCCTCAACGTCGCCTTGAGACGACGGCAACCCGCCTGGCGAAACACACGAACGGTCTCAATCCGCGCCGACACCTGAGTGGCGCTGCCAGTGGTTTTGGCGATCAAGCCCGCCACGGGATCATCCAATACGCCCAAGGCACGCCCATCTGATGCGTTGATGGCCGACTTCATCAACGCGCCCAAAAACGCGGCTTGGGTACTCGAAACCAGAACAAGCATCAACGATGAAGCGGCCAGTGCGCTGCGCAAGATCGAGATCATTCGCCATCCGTTTCTAATTTGGCCAGCTTCAAGATGCCGTCTCTGAAACAGGCTTCTTCCAGATCATCCAGGCTGGCATCACCCGCACTCAGGACATGAGCGCATTGCCCACGAAAGCACAGCCGAAACGCCACCAGATTGCGCTCCTCTTTGACACCTTCTGCGGTTTTCGCACGATCCTCATTCTGCCCATGGTCGCCATAAGCCTCGCCAGTTCGCTGCACCAGATTGGCCACGGTATTCGCGTCGCTCATGAGAAGGTTGTGGGTGTTGACCAGTCCGAGATTCTTCCCAATCAGAACGCCCACTCCCAGGTTGGCTAACGCACTCCCCCACCCGTCACCGCCCGTGCTGGCATCGGATGTCTGAGGAACGTAATCGGCAGCCTTGCCGCGATAGTCCCGAATAATCACGTACTGGGACTCCCTGTTCAGATCAGAACGCTCGTAAAGCCTATACCCGCGTTCGACCAGCCTGACCGCGAACCTTGCCGCCAACTCAGGCGCATCGGGCGACACCACGCCATACCTGCTGCCAAACAGGGAGGAGAAGAATGACGAGGGCGTGCCCACTACTCCCACGGTACTCGTCTTGATGCCCACCGGCGCCACCGCTTCTTCCGCGCTTGCGGCCCCAGCCAGGCCCAGGCTGAGAAGTGCCCATAAATAAACAACTTTTTTCATGCTGATTCTTCCTGTCACTTATTGATTCGCCATGGTCTGTACGCGCGAATTCATCCGCTCCGTCAGCGCCTGCACATCCATTGCCTTGGGCTGGACTTCGCGGATGAACTCCGTCAGATCGATTCGGCTGAAGTCCAGGCTCTCGAACTCCGCCAGGGTGAACCCGGAACACTCCGGCGACTTCGCACTACCCCAGCTCTTGCCAAGTTGTGCGCGCCCTTGCTGCTGGATGATCCGGGCCAGACGGGAATTGAAGCAGCAATAGCCTTCCTTCTTTTCCAGACAAATCTTCAAGAACTTGCTGGAGCAATAGCTACCGAGTGAAACGCAAAGGTCTTGGCCCGCCCTCATGGCGGTTTGCTGGTCCTCGGGATCGCAACTAATCAGTTCCTGGATCACCATCATGGCGATGGCGATGTAGAAGGTAGCTGGGGTGAAATATACGGGAGACATGCCTATCTGCATTGGGGTGGCTGCCCACGTGCCGAATACATTCGCAAGCGTGGACGACACCGCCGGCGCCGCGCCTGTCAGTGACACACTTAAACCCATGTAACTGAGAGAAGGATTGAAAGGCCCTGCCGAGCCCGTCCAGGTTCCAGCTTGCCACGCATCAATCGACTTGTTCATCATCCAGGGCATGTCGCTGCTGAACATGGCATCGTAGGTATAGGCGCTGCCGACCGAGTAGCCATATGAAGCGGTCTGGGAAGCCAAATCGCCCACCATATTCATCGCGATGCTCTGATTGCTCATGCCCCCTCCTCCACTGGAGCCTTTCTTGCAGCAATTGACTAGCCCGCCCAATTTCTTCGTGCATTTCGATCCGGTCCCGGTAAAAAGGCGGAGCGTATCCGGGTCGATATACGTCCCCGCCTCTCTCGCCGATTCCATCGCCGCCACCGCCTTGCCGAAATCGGCATCGGGTTCGAAGCCCGTATCGAAGCACTCACCGTTGGCACAGAACGACTGGGGTGAGCAGTCCTCGACCTGTCTGGTCGTGGCGGACGATGTCTGGCACTGGTAGGTGTTTTCCGAGAGGACACAGGCGCCGTCGTCGGCAATTTCGATGCACTGAGTCCCGATCTGCCCGCAACCCCGATCGCGCAATTCCTGGCAGTCGCTCGTCATGTCGGGGTCTACGCACAGATAGGTATCCTGGTAGCGCCAACAATCCCGAGTCACGCTGAGACCGGATATATTTCTGGATTCCGGCCCCTCCACACACACGGAACCTGTTTTCGTGCAATCGCTGGCCTGGGCAGTTGCCGCCATCACGACCAGCAAGGCGGTGAGCAGCCTAAATGCGTACTTCATTTCGACCTGTTCTCGAACACGAGGCACTGGTTGTCCCAGACATCCGTTTCGGTCACCGTGTGCTTCGGGTTGACGAACGGGTTGGTTGGGAGAACACCGTGATGGCCCCATCGGTAATCCTGATACTCGAAGACATAGGTGCAGGTATCTCCAGTGCATCCTTGTGCCCCGACACCGTATCCAATATCCACAGGAACGGTGCATGCCCCCTTCCAGTGATTGATGGCCGTGGTCAACAGGTTGTGCTTTACATACCCGGGACAGTAAAACTCGTCGCAGACATACTCGAACCAGAAATCCTGACCGGCCACGATGGTGAAGGGCGCCTTGGGAACGGTGGCAAACCCGTACTGGCAAACGCCATGCAGCCCATCCGGGGTAAAGCGCAAGGAGAGCTGTCCATCGGCCCGGTCCGGCTCGCAATAAGCATCGATCAAGGTGAGCAGACCCGACCCTGCCGGGTACCAGGTACCAGGTGTACAGGATTCGTTGACCGTGACGGTCACCACCAGGGCCTTCTGGCAGACCACCTCGCCCACTGTCTTGTACTCATTGCACACTTCGGTCGTGAACGTCGCCGGATCCGTCACGGTCCAGTTCGAGCAGACGTTTTCTGCCCCATCCAGCCCAGCGCCAACTACCGCATTCGGGTCCGCCAATATCTGCTTACCTGCTTGCAGCGACGGGTCTGTCGCCGGATCAAGATTGAAGCGCAGACGCGTATCCGGATTCTTCGCCAGGAAATTCACCGCCGCGCACTCGGTGTCGTTCTGCCCTTCACATCCGTTGATCTTTCCGATTCCGGCGCTACCCAGGCCAACGCTTCCAGGCGCCAATGAAGGCACTGGTGAACTGGTGCTGTAGTACGGCAACGCGGCCGCCTTCTCAGCACTCACGATGCCCCCGGTTCCATCGACCGTCTCTTGGGCATACGTCTTTGCATCGTTGAACACGACACCTGGATCGTCTGCGTTCGCCTGCAACGACAGGCACAACAGGATCACCCCCTGCCGGATACGGCCGACCGATCTCATGGCGCCCGCCTGAGTCGGCCCAAGCGGTCCACCGCCAACTGGCTGATTACGGGCTCGCCACGCAATTTCATGATGCCCAGCGCCTGCTCGATGGAGACATCGCCGGCCAGCGCCGCATAGGAAGCGGCCTCAGCGCATCCATCTTCCATGACGGAAGAAGTGCGCCCATCCGCCAACACGATGCTGGGCACCTTGGTGACCTTGAACTGCTTGAAGCCCTCGGGATGGATGATCCATTCCGCCCCGATGCCCTGGTTCAGTGCAGCCAGCGTCTTCCAGGTCTCCTGCCATGAGCCTCCCTTCAGCCCCCGCAGCACCATTACCGCTCCAGCCTCTTTCGCCTGATTGGCCAGCGCCTTAATGACGTGCTCAGGCATGGAGAGCGAGACGAACACCATCAAGTCGGAACCGGTTTTCTGAACAGTCGGCCTGCCGCCGTTGAACTGGCGGGCCAGCGCTTCCAGGTCGACCAGTCGATTGGCTGGTATGGCCGGCGGCACGTCGATCTTGACCTCACCCGGTTTCGGAGCCTCCCGCCCTGCCCTGTCCAGCGCCTCCGGCACCCCGCCGGAGAGCGCCTGCATGCGTGCCTTGATCTCATCGTCAGACGGCAACGCCTGGGCAGCGCCGGCATGGGCGGCAATCAGGCATCCCAGGGCGAAGGCCACACGCCGAAGCAATCCCGCATTCGGTATGTGCTTCACAGGCTAGCCCCCTCGCAGCAATTCCGCTTACGGAAGATGAGATAGCTGAAGTCCTCACCGATCTGCGGAATCTCCCGCCCCGCCCCCCACAAGATGGTTGAACGCCCGAAGGGCTGGCAACAGCGCCCGGCGATCTTCCTGGTCTGGGGAACCGGGTACAGCATCGAATACTTGTATTGCGTCTTGTCCATCAGGATTTGCGGGTAGTAACCGCACAAGCCGTCGCTACCGTAGGCCGACCAGTTGGTGAGCATCCGGTGCAGCCGCGCGGATGCACGCTGCACCATCAGCGAGGAACCCTGCACACCACCGATCCAGGTTTGAATACTTCCGCCCAGTGGATAGAGCGAGCCATTGCAGCCCGCACACCAGAACATCTCCGAGCGGCCAAACCCGACAGTCGAAGAAACACAATCTGCGGAACACGCCCCCTGCGCCACCACGCCCCCGAAGATGAAGGCATCCGGATTCAGGATGCCCTCCAGCTCATCGTCGCCGTATGACGGGTCGATCTCCGACATGTAGGCGATGTCGAAGCCCTGGCGCTCCGTGCAATGCGAGTCCACCAGCACACCCAGGAGCGTCATCAGTGGATTCACGTACCAGTGCACATGCCGGAAAGCGCCCCGGGTCGTGCGGATGCCGGAACTGTGGTTATCGATCTGGCCGAATTGCATGGAATTCACTCCGGCGTCGATCTTCACGCCGCCCAGGCCAACGAAGCAGTAAGGCGTCTTGGTCACGTCCGCCATGCGCGCCGCTTCCCAGAATGAAATCGTCGTGCCGATGGTGGGTGGATTGCCGCAGGCGCAAAGCTTTGTGTTCGGGTTGGCGGTGTCCTCCTGGCTCTGGGAAATCAGCGCCACGTTACCGAAGACCTTGATCGGAAAGGCGCACGACCAACACACATCGGTCACGTAGTTCGGAAACCTGCCGTAGCAGGTGGGATCGGCATGCGCATTCAACGCAGTCCCCATCCAGGCAACCACGAACCCGGCCAACATGACCAAGCCGTTAACCAGCCGCCGCCCGGCGCGTTCAGAGTGCCAGTTCTTCAATTGCCAACACCTTCCCTTGTTGTCGGACAACGGCGGGCACCTGCCGGATACCGAACCGGCCGGTGATGAACCCCGCCTGGTCGTAGAACACCTGCCGCTTCCATGCGCGGGTCAGGTTTAGCCAACTGCCACCGACCAGGATGAGCTTCGTCCTCGGTTCCCGGCCCACGAACGTGCTGGCATAGCGCACCTGGCGCTTGTCGCGTGCGTCGATGAACAACAACGGCTTGGTCAGCGAGGTGAACGCCATCGGATTGACGACCATTCCGGCTGGTGCGATGACGTTGCCCAGGTGATCCTTGACGGTCTCCTGAATCCTGATCGACGGATCGAACGTCCATTTCCGGGACTTTCTTGCCGTGGCAATACCTGGAACCGGCTGCGGGTTCTCGATGGTGGCCAGCGCCCGGCGCTTGGCGACCTCTTCAAGCTGTTTCAGCTTGCCGGACTTCTCCATCGCCTTGAGCTTGGCCATCAATGCGTCGAGCATGTCCGGTTCGGCGATCTCCCAGGTATTGCCGTACACGCCCAGATGCCCGGCGCTCGCCGGCATGGCGAGGCAGCCCAAGGCAAGGATCAACGCCCAGCGTCGAGCCATGCGGAAATCCTGTCTGCGGAAGCGGCGCCAGGTAGCAGGCGTCCATCCCTGGCGATCAAGGTCGGCGTGCCGTTGATCCCCAGGCGTTCCGCCAGCGCCACGTTGGCGGCGATGGGGTTCTCGCAGTCACCCTTCCCCACCAATTTCCCTCCGGTCAGGGCATCACGCCAGGCCTGCGCGCGATCCTTCGCACACCAGATCACGGTGGACTTGGCCACGGCGTTCGGATGCAACGACTGGATAGGGAATGGAAAAAGGTAAATGGTCACGTTATCCAGCTTGGCCAGTTCCGCTTCGACCTTCTTGCAATAGGGGCAGTCCGGGTCGGAGAACACCGCCAGAACACGCTCGCCCTTGCCGTTGATGAAGCGGATGCTGTTTTCCAGTGGCAGGGCCGTCCAGTCGACCTTGGCCAGCGATTCCTTCCGCTCGGCGGTCAGGTCGCGCTGGGTCTGCATGTCGTAGAGGTGGCCGAAGATGAAATAGCGTCCCTCGGCATCGCTGAACGCCACATTGAGCCCCATGACCACCTCGTAGAGGCCAGGCAGCGGCGATGGCACCACCTGGTCGATACGCGTGGCTGGATAACGCTGCTTGAGGTTTGCCGCGATGGATTTGGCGACATCGGCCGGCGCATCGCCGGCATAGGAGGAAGCCGCCAACAAGGCAACCAGAAGAATCGACAGTCCACGCATGGCAATCCTCACAGCGGCACGTCGTCGTCAGAAAACTGGGAAGACGATGACGCGGAAGGGGCATCCTGCTTGCCTTCCCCATTGGCACTGCCCAGCAGCACAAAGCGGTCCACCGTGATGTGGCACATCGCACCGACCGTCAAATCTCGGCGCTTGAACGTCTCCACGCGGGGGCGGCCAATCACCATGACTTGCCCCCCCTTCCGGATGTACTCCTTCGCCACATCGGCGGACTTGCCCCAGACGGAACAGCGATACCACTCGGTGTGTTCGTCGCCGGACTTGCTCTTGTCCGTAACCCCGAGAGAGAAACCAGCTACCGGATCGCTCTCTCCCGTGTGGCGTAAATCCGCATCTCCACCGGCATAGCCGACGACCGTGATCTGATGGAACGAAGCCATGTGACGTCTCCATGCATTCAATAATGCAAGGAATTATATATACCGTTGCGTGTCATTGCATTCTCTTTATCAGCGCACGCACTCGCTACTCCTCCTTGAAGCCTGTGCTCGACATCCGTCGGGCCTTCATCAACGCGCTGTGGGGCGCACTTCAAGGAGAAGCACCATGAACAAGGAACTCTGGAATACCGTCGCTGTAACCAACCCCAACTTCGTCAAGAGCTTTACCCGTGGCGGGGGTTTCTCGGGCACAGCCATCAATGCAACCTATCAGGCGCAAAAAGCCACCGAGACCTTCGGACCCTGCGGCATCGGCTGGGGTATCGACATCCTGGAAGAGCGTTACCAGGATGGGGCGCCCTTACTCCAGGACGGCGCCGTGGTCGGCAAGGAAGTGATTCACGTCCTGCGCGCCAAGCTTTGGTATGTCTACCAGGGCAAGCGCGGCGAGGTGATTCACTTCGGCCAGACCCCTTTCGTCGGCCGCAACAAGAACGGCTTCTTCACCGACGAAGAAGCGCCGAAGAAGTCGATGACGGATGCCATGAGCAAATGCCTGTCGCTCATCGGTTTCAGCGCCGACGTTCACCTAGGGTTGTATGACGACAACAAGTACGTCGCCGATCTGCGCAAGGAATTCGGCACGGACAAGAACGTCAAGTCGGAGAGCAAGCCGGAAGGGACGCGCGAGGAAGCCGGGAAGACGGGTGGCAACACCATTACGCCCAGCCAAGCAAAGGAGTTGAGCGATCTACTCAAAGCGGCCAAGCGCACGCCCGAAAGCCTATTAGGCTGGCTCAAATCCAAGGCCAAGACGGTCGAAGAGATGTCCCTCCCCGAGTACGAGCGCGCCATCAGCGTTCTCAAGCAACGGGAGGCCGCGTAATGCCGATAGGTCACCACGTCCGCGTGACGCTACGCGGCATCACCGTCAGGGAAGGCAAGAACCTGCGTGTGATCCTGGATCATGCGAGGGGCCTTGCCTCTCTCGGGCCGACCAGGCTGACCCAGAAGGGCTACCTGCTCAACGCGCAGTTCCCGGATGGCGCCAAGTCCGTGGTCAGATTTGCTGACCATGCCGTACTCGCAACCTGGATCCAGGCTCGGGTTCAGCACGGCAAAGGCAAATTCGCGACGCTGTGATGGTGAACCCAACCCCGCCTGGTCTCTGACCGGCGGGGTTTTTTATCGCCCAATGATCTCGCTACTCCTCTTGAACCTAACCGCGCCCGTGGGGACGCATTTTTCAAGGAGAGTCATCATGGAAGTCCTTCAGTATCAGGTCATCGAAGCCAGCAATGGCTTTTGCATCGCAGCTTTCGATGAATCCATCGGCGGCTTCAGCCGTCTGTCGAAAGAGGCATATCCGCAGTTTGAGGAAGCCTGTGCCGCGTTGTTCGCGGGCACCTGGACCTTGGCCTAGAAGCTTGGCTTTTACAGCAACCAGGGGAAGCAACTCCCGCTATGTGGCCATTTCCGTCCAGATCGCTGGACTGACATTGGCGGTCGTCACGTTCTTGTTGACGATCCCGAAGTACCCCCCTACCCCCGCGCATCTCTGATGCCGGGGGTTTTCTCATCAGGGTTGTTGCCGATAGTGGCGTGCATCTCATGGATGATGTTCAGGGGCGCTTTGTGGAGTTGCTCCCGCAACCAGCTCCGGAGAAACTGCACGCATTCATTGCTCACAATTCAAGCCGCGTCATGAATCCAGACCTGCCCCTCTCCGACGAAGAACTCGATGAACTCGACCGCTTTCTGATCTCAGATGGCACACCGGAGGAATGCATGGACATCGCCATGCTGGACGGCTTTTTTACTGGCCTGGCAATTGGCCCCACAACCATCCTGCCGAGCCAATGGTTGCCGGCAGTCTGGGGCGAGACAGAAGATGACCCTATGGCTTTCGAGTCCGCCGAGCAGACGCAGCGCATCGTCAACCTCGTCATGCGCATGTACAACGACCGTATCCAAGACCTGCAGGAGGGCATTGATGATTACGGCCCACTCATCTATCAGAGTGAGCATGAGGGACGGACCGTCCCCATCATCGACGAGTGGTGCATGGGCTTCATACGCGCTATCGAACTCGATCCCGAAGGTTGGCAACCGCTGGTTGAGGCAGACCCCGAGGAAGAAGGTGGTCTGCTCGCCCCCATGCTGCTTTATGGCACCGAAGAAGGCTGGGATCATCTCAAGGAAAACAAAGCATTGGTGGCCAAACACCAGGACTTCGCCGATGCCATCGGCCCCTGCGTCATTGGCATCCGCGACTACTGGCTACCCCACCGTAAGTCAGCTTCCACCTTTCACCGGGAATCCGCCAAGGTAGGCCGCAATGACCTGTGTCCGTGCGGCAGCGGGAAGAAGTACAAGAAATGCTGCGGGAGTGCGGAGAAGTTGCATTAGTGGCATCTCCTCTCCATTCGACACACTGCAGAAGCAATGAACGCCTGACCAAGTATGGAAAGGGCAATCGCTTAAATAAACAACTTATTGTTTTTATGTTGCGTTCTCCCTGCTGCTCGGGGTCTGCAAGGGTATCAAATTATTAAAAACCTCATCCCGCATTGTGGCGGCTATTTGTTGGGTACAACGACTGTCGGCGTTACCCCCAGACGTTTGGCGCGGCGTGCGAAGCGACGGTCATCGAAGCTCATGAATTCCGTGCAATGGCTACTGGCGAGCAGGTGCAAAGCATCGGCGAAATCCAGCCCCTCCGCATGCCAGGCCAGCGCATCACTGATGCGCGACCATTCCTCGACACTGACGTTGGACAAACCGAGCAGATGTTTGACGACCCGGACGAAATCCACAGCCGCGAAGCCATAAAAAGCCCGCAAGACCCATTCGAGTTCGAGGATCACCGTCAGGGGCACGAACACCTGGGGGGATTCGGTCAGAAGGCGATGGGCAATCGGGCGTTGCTTGGCGGCCTCGGGATCGGCCGGGTCATCCACGTAGAAACGCGCCAGGATGTTGGTGTCAAGCGCGATCATCTTCGCGATCACCTTCAGATTCCCGCATGGCAGCAGCGACATCGAAATCGGCAAGCCGGCGTGTACCCGGCCGCTTACAAACCAGCATGCCGAAGCCGTCTTCGGCATTGGTCTGAACAATCTGGCGCTTCACTTCGGCGTGAATCACATGACCATCCAAGCTGAAATCGAGTTGGCAGCCGGGTGTAATGCCCAGTCGGCGACGGATTTCCACCGGAATGACGACCTGGCCTTTATCGGAAACAGTGACGGTCAGCATGGCAGCCTCTTTCTCTTACATGGTAAGAGAACTTTAGCACATCATTCCGGCAGCAGGATGTAAAACGGCTGCTGGCGAAGCTCACATTGCCTTGAGCATTTTCTGGCGTTCCTTGGTGTAACGCCACCAAGGCAGTGGTGGGTCACCCGCCATGAAGCGGGTGACGGCGATGAAGGTGTCGAGCAGGCACGGGTCATACATGACACCGGTCTGTGTGCATAGCTGCTGGTAAAGGACGTAGGGGTCTTGCCCCTGGATATCCGCCGGGGCATGGATACCGAGTTGATGCAGGTACCCAGCAACGATCGGGCCAATGTTGGGGATGGCCTCCAGTTCCAAAGCTTGTGCTGCCGTCTTCGCTTTCTTCATGTCTCACTCAAACTAAGTGCTGTATGTAATTGATTAACAATAATTCATAGTTGACTTACATCGGGTGCTCTTTGCGGCCTCGGCACCTTTTGTTCGCCAACATCGCAAGCAGAACTCTGCGGGCCATGCTCCTCCACATGGCGTCACTTGCCGCCCCAACGATTCCAGATCATGCGTTGGATGGCTGCATTCGCCCCCCGTCTGTCAAAAAGTTCGGGATCGAATGTCCCGCCAGCCCATTGCACCAGGGCTTGGGCCGCGTCGGAGTTTGGCGAGGTGAGCAGTGTCTCCAGAAAGTCGTGATAACCCTGGATACCGCCCACATCCTCGGGTGGGCAAGCGCGTGCGCCATCAACCACCCAGGCCATCCCCGCAGGGTCATGGTCAGTCTGTTTGAAGGACTCCACAGTAATCATGTGTACCCAGTCGTCGCCGTAGTCATAGCGGTAGAGGTATTGCCCTTCATCGGCAAACAAGACGTTGAGTTTGGTCTTGCGATCATCTTTGCTTGGGAGGTCATCCTGGAGGTCAGCGGGCAATGGCGGGGCGTATCGGGTGTCACAAATCACGAATTCGTGCAGGTGGGCATCGCTCCAGCCCATTGCCGCCTGAATGAAATGGTGCAACTTGGCGAGGCTGATCCGGCCATCAACCACCATCCGTCGCCAGATGGGCGGCTGGACCACGTCCGGGTGCAGCTCGATCTTCAACGTGTAGAGGCTAGGCGAGCTCTGGCTCGAACGATGCGGCTTCTTCGGGACATAGGCCAAGGCGGAGTCCTCCCGGTTTGCGAAGGCACGATTTTATGACGCCTGAAGGACTTCCATGATCATTGCCTGTCTCGCAGGAAGACTTGATCCCTGTTCAGGATTGGAAAAGTTAATTAGTGCGTTATCGATGAATATGTAAAGATAATTAGCATTACCCGGACATCGACAGATCTCCATCGATGGATTATTAGTGCGTTTCAGACGCTGAAGCATCGGCAATACATAAGCTTAATAACGACATATTGCGCTATATTGGTAGTCTTATTACGCCATTTACAGACGTGCACATGGCATTTTTAGCGGGGAAACGACAAAAGATGTTCGCCGAAGAGGTGATGTTCGCTTCGGATGAGGCGGGGCAGAAAAAACTGCAGCGAGCAGCCAAGCAAGGTGCGCTTACCCGAATCATGAAGGGAATCTACGTCAATGCAGTCGCGCCTGCCGACTTGGCGCCTGACGTGGTCAGCCCGGTGGACCTCGTGGTCCGGCGGAACTGGCAAAAGATTCTTGGTCACATCCTGCCGGGCGCTGTGGTATCTCACCTGAGCGCATTACGAGGCGGCATCACGCCCGATGGGGAAATCACCCTATCGCACCCTACCCGCTTCAATACCTCGATTCCCCTGCCGGGGCTCACCGCAGTGCTCATCAAAGGCCCCAGCGCCTTGCCCGGCGATATGCCGCTCTGGGATACCGGCCTGTATTGGTCCTCCCGGCCGAGAATGCTGTTGGAGAACCTGGTCAAGTCTCGCAGCAGCCGCCCCCGGACAGCCGGAAAAACGGGTGTGGAAGATAAGCTGGTGGCGATTCTCAATGCGTCTGGCGAAACCGCACTGAATCGCCTTCGAGATGATGCTCACAAACTCGCTGAACCGTTGGAGGCCAATAAGGAATTCAATACGCTGAATGACTTGGCTGGAGCACTCCTTGGCACCTATGCCCGGGGGGTGCTGACCACCCCAGCGGGGGTGCTTGTGGCCAAGGGCACGCCTGCGGATGCCGAGCTATTGGGACGTCTGACACTGCTAGCCGACCATCTCCGCATCACGCCATTACCTGACTTCCTGGATGTAGCCCCGGAAGACCCTGCCCGGACGCACTTTGCATTTCTGGAGTCCTATTTCTCCAACTATGTGGAAGGAACCAGATTCTCCATTGAGGAAGCGGAAGGAATCGCCCTTCGCAATGAAATTGTGTCTAACCGGCCGAAAGACTCGCATGACGTATTGGGTGTCTTCAAGCTCGCGCTGCATCCGCACTTCCGGAGCAGCATCCCGCCACCGAATGAAATCTTGGACGGGCTGTGCGAGCGGCACAGAAGCATGTTGGAACGTCGGCCTGAAATCACACCGGGAGAGTTCAAAACGAAAACGAACTATGCCGGTCAGACGAAGTTCGTGGACCCGGTTTTTGTTCGCGGCACGCTACAGGAAGGCTCGAAGCTGGCCACCAGCGTTCCCGAAGGATTGGCACGCGCAATCTTCTACGCCTTCCTGGTGTCCGATATCCACCCTTTCAATGACGGAAATGGCCGGGTCGCACGCCTCCTCATGAATTCTGAGCTGTCGCGCCAGGGCCGCTGCCGCATTCTCATCCCAACACTGTTCCATGAGCAGTATGTAGACGCCCAAAGAGCGCTCACACGGAACAATGACCCGGTACCCCTCGCACGCGCAATGCACCGAGTCGCGGAGTGGACGACCTTGTTCGAATATCAAGACCTGAAGCAGGTCGTACTGGAAATGACCAAAGCCCATGCCTTTGAGGAAGACCCCAAGGACTTCAAGCTACTTGATAGAAATGGCAAGGTCTTTGCCTAGATCAATTGCCAGTTGCGTGCCTACACTTAATCGCCCATCACAGTGTTGAACCGCCAGTCGGCCACGACAGCCTTGCCGTTCTGTGTTGGCCGCTTTGAGGCCTTCGATCAAAGGCAGGATCACGTAGCAATCGGGTAAAGATAGTCATAACGACTCCCTCCGCAAGCTCCGGTCGTGATCCACGGGCATGCGCCCGAAGCTGACGGGCCTGCGCCCAAGGCAAAGCGGCGCTGCCGCAAAAGGAACCGGCCTTGCCGGAGCAGACCGGCGTTCGCCGGGTCAAGCCGCGATGCGGCAAGAGCCCGCGATCTCTCTGGCTATCGGTTATCTGCGTATTCCACATAAAACCAGCCATCCACTCCAGCTCAAACCAGTCCACCTGTTCCGATGCAAATCAGGCCACCTGGTCACGAAGCAAACTTCAAGTTCGTCCCCGGTAAGGATGCGTTGAAATTCTGCTTCTCCGAAGCTGCCATTAACCTACCGCCGCACCCGACCCTGAAGAGCCAGTCAGGTTTTTTCCAGGCAACGTCGGCAATGCAGCGTTACCTGTCGGTCGAATTCGACATAGAATTTCTGACCCCCTTACTACTTTTGGCATACATCGATTCATTTAAGCCAGAATTGATTGGCGTTAGGGTCATCCGAAAATAGCCACATTTAGTGTTAGAATAATTTACATTGGAGTTATTTCGTCGGGTAACCAATCCATCCCGACACCCCGGTGAGCCTTGCCCTGCTAGATTCGGCTTGCAAGTGTAATGTCCGGGCGCGAAACATGCTTGGCCTCGCGGGTGAAGCAAAACAAGAATTCAGGGAGTGGGAAATCATGCGGTTGACGCGAGGCGTTCTTGCGGTGATAGATGTTTCTCGGTTCAAACTAGCGCTCGGCACTGCACTCTGTTTGATGGGAATTGGCAGCGCCTCGGCCACTCTCATTCGAGGTGAATTTGAGGGCATAGTGCTAGGGGTAGGAACTCACGGCACCATAAACCAAGAATCTATTGCAAACTGGGCAGGCAGTGCTGTGACAGGTTTCTTTACGTATGAGTCTGCTGCGCTCACCAACCGGAGTCCGGTCGTCGCCACCTCATACGTTCAACACTATGCTTTCAATCCTGTCACGCCTGCCGAGATAAGCGTTACCGTTGAAGGCTACACGTTTTCCGTCGTGGGCGATCTCGAATCGGCAGTATCGGTCGGAAATAACTATTTCGGTCACAACTGGTTTGAGCCATTGGTTATCGCTAGCGATGGGCAAAAGGTGAGCAATTTGACTCAGGCGCGTCTGACTTTAGAAAATTTCGGGGGCGCGGTAGGAAATTATGTCAACAATATTGACGACATCAGTGCTGTTAATTTTACTGCAACACCCCCATCCAGCGCCCCCAATGGCCCCAGCAATGCAGGCTATGTTCTCAACATCTGGGGCTTTTCGGAAAATCAACTCCTGTACCAGATCAACTCGATAACCGTCGGCCCTGCTTCCCTCTTCATCCCGCCGACTGATCCGAATTCCGTCCCCGAACCCGACACCTACGCCCTGATGCTGACTGGTCTTGGGTTGCTTGGCTTCATGTCTCGCCGTAAGATGCGATCTTCCTGAGCCGAGAGTAGCATCAAGCATCGACGGGGGCTGCGGCTCCCGTTTTGCATCCTTGAAATGCTTCTTAGGACAAACTCGAATGACTGCTTGCAGTCTGAAGCGGGAGTAGCTTCCGGTAGTCCCACCGGCAGGTTGTGGCCGGGTGCGGCCGATTACCACCGCGATCAAAGGTGCCCAAAGGCGACGTTCGATTTGATGGTGCTCGTGGCCACAAGTCTTCTGGCCGTGATTGTAGGAAATTCACCGGCTGCTCAGCACAGCCGGACTGGCTGGCTGGCTGGCTGGCTGGCTGGCCAGGTTCTACTGGAATGGGTGGCATAATTTGCATCGGTACGCGTAGCTGCTTTCATCGGAATACGCAGTTATCCACAGAAAGTGGGGATAACCATGTTCACAATCCGTGCCCGCGCCTTGTGGCATCACAGACCTATGCTGTTGCATCACGAATAATCAGCGCGCACCAGGTCGTAGCCATGCGCCTGCCGGCGAGCACACACTTTCTCGACTTCCCGCAAGGCAGCCTGCTCATCGAGGAACACCTGCATCTTGCCGGCGCCACGTCTGTTGGCCTTCCCAGCCCATACCCGCCGTAACACGAGATCGCCGAGCAGATCATGCTCCAGCGTCAATTCATAACGACGGGCGCCGGTCTCCCACCGAAAGGCAAACATCGCATCACCTCCTCGTTATCCGAAACAGATATCGCAAACAGACACCACAATGTGATCATGATATGCCATTTATGAATACTTTCATGCGCATTGGTATATATCACAACAGATTCTCCATGACTTGTGTAATTACATCTCTGGCTCGTCTCGTATTCAGATATCCGATGTGGGTAAACGTGTTCGGATGCCGACAACAGAAAAAACTCCGCCAGGTCAGAGACCGGGCGGAGTCGGGGTTGCCAAGCGTAAACACACAGACAGGCGTGGGCTATGCCGCCCACTCTTCGAACAGAGGCAACTGCGATTGCGCAGCCGCCTGAATAGCCCAGATCCTGGCTGTGCGCGCAGCCGGCACCACCTCTTCCGGCTGAAGCGATGGCGACGTGGCGTGAACCAGCAGATCCATCTTCGTCCAAGGCAACAAGCTGTCGCCCCAAAACACCACCAGCTCGCCAACTTCGAGCCGATGGATCGCGCAGTTGTCCAGGAACTGCATGGCCATCATGCGTGCGCAAATCGGATCAAGATCAACCCCAGTAAAGCTATAACGCCGCAGCCTGTCCGGCTCACCCTGTCGCAGGAGAACCTGAGCCAAAGACAGCATCATCACGCCGCTCCCACAAGTTGGGTCACATGCTGTAACGAGTCGTCCTCTCGGCTCCTCGTCGCCGATCGTCATCATGGCCATCATCACCGCGATGCTTTGCGGTGTGAAAAACTGGCCAAGCGCCGACCTCCCCCACCTTGATGCCAAGTCCATGTAGACCGGCCCCAGGATGTCGGTGAACGGCTCGCAGTCCAGCACAGTTTCTTCGTACACCTTGAGGGCGTTCCGTACCTTGGGCAGCGCCTTCTCGGGGATGGTCTCAAACGACTTCATCCCCATCACCTCAAACCCGGCACAGAGCATCCAGCGCAGCATTTCTGCTTGCCGGTGCTCATAGCCGCAGTCCAGGGCATCGGCAACCCGCTTGAAGGGCGAACCAGAGGGCAGTCCTGGTCTAGCCATGACACACCTCCGACCCAGCCATGCGGCTTTTCACGGCCTCGAAAAACTTTCGGTATCCCGCGCTCAAAGACGCCGGTGATTTGTCAGGCGCCCCGGGCAAGTGCGTGCTAACCGCCTCCCCGTCGATCTTCAGGCACATCCACCCTTTGGGATTAATGCGCCCGCCATACACCGAGGTTTCATATGAGATCCCCAGCAACGGAGCCACCACATCCCCGCGCATCAACAGCGAGGTCGGAGCGGACAAGCGAACCACCCCGATCGCGATCAACTTGTTGATCTCCGCCACACACGCTTCAAAGCTCATTTTCATGACTACTCTCCTTCAGAAAAGCGCCCCCACGGGCGCGGTTAAGTTCGAAGGGAGTAGGGAAAGCAGCAGGCGATAAAAAACCCCGCCAGGTCAGAGACTGGGCGGGGCGGGGTTCGTGTTACACAGATGCGGAGCAGCAAAGTCGCGTGATGGTTTTCGGGACCATTACGGTTTCCATGACCACCATGCAGTCTTCGATGAGGTTGATGAAGACATGCCGCATCTCGTCGCATGCGCGGTCGAACCGGCAAACCAGTTCCACCCTGTCACGCAGTTGAGACATCGACCACGCTGAGAGGTCGTTGGCATCCACGTCGCCGTCGATGCCGCTGCCGGTGATGCGATGCCAGCGGAACGGATGCGCCAGGTTGACACGCTCCACCTTCCCGCACAGGCCGCACGGACCAACGTCATGACTGACGTGCTGGTAATTCAGTTGCCCGCAGGCTCGGCACCGGCTCTTGTAGCCCGGGTCGTAATACTCGCCTTGGTACAAAACCAGATACCCACCAGATCGACCGTTGCTACCGATGGTGTAGCGCCCATCCATCGCCGACGTGAAGTCGTCAATAACGTAGTGAAGCTCATCCCAGTAATTGGTGTTCAGGATGTCATACGCCTTGCTGTCCTGTTCACGGGTCAAGCCAAGATGACGTACCTTGACCCTGTTCGCGTAACTCGTCCCTCGGTTCCACGAGTTCATTGTGTTGTAGCGGAAGTGCCCCGCCAGGAATTCCACCATCTGTTCGCGACTGCGACGGTCTACTTTCTGCTCATAAAACATGGCTACTCTCCTTCTGGACGCCACCCCCACGGATGGCTGGTTGACTGAAGCCGGCGACGGGAATAAACCCATGCCGGCGCTTCGGTTTCAGAAGGAAGTAGGAAAAACAGGGGGCGATAAAAAACCCCGCCTGGTCAGAGACCGGACGGGGTTAGATAAAAGTTGGGGCGCCTACCGTTGAACAGGAACGCCCGCAGACTCAGCCAGATCCTTGAAGTGTGCGGAAACACGCATATCAGCACGCCCTTCGGCTGTCTCGTCCCGGTAGTTGTCCCAATCGAACAGCTCTACTTCGACCCCATCGTCGTAGACATAATCGGCCACCCCGCCCGAGACGATCACCAGACAACGATTTGTCGCGGCAATGCCCAGTTTTACGGCGTGCTCGCCTTCGTCTGCCCCCGAATTGACGGGACAAGCGACGACGCTCGTGAAGTTCAGCGACGTCGCCATTTCAGCTCCGACTACATCGCCCTCGTTCCGCACGATGGTTTGCCGGGCGTCTTCCAACCCAACGTTGATCAGCCGATACACCAGCTCACCCACCTGCCTGGCCGACAGATTGAGAGAGGGATCGACATCGATCCTCTGTGTCACTTTCTTGCTCATGCTGCTCTCCTTGAAAAATGCGCCCCCATGGACGCGGTTAAGTTCAAGGTGGTGTAGGTGGAACAGCAGGCGATAAAAAACCCCGCCAGACCAGAGGCCGAGCGGGGTGGGTGATTACCAGGCGTATGACCGCCCTGTAGACGCAATGGCGCCGTTGAGGATGTCATCTTTGCCCAGCACGCGCGGTGATGATCTGGCTTCTGCAGGCTCTTCAGCGGACACCAACCTGAAGGGATTGCCGCCCGTTGCCAGAACACCGGGAGCGGCTTTGCGCAAAGCAATTTCCAGATCGCGATCAGGAATCATGCGATCCGCCTCCTGCCCCAACCGGAAGCCCTCGATGCTCAGAAAGGGCTTGCCATGCTGATACGCCGCAACCAATTGCTGGACTTCGAACCACCGAGGCTGGCCAGACAATTCCTCATAGCCCTTTGCACGTTTTGCCGGCATCACATTGACCATCAGTTCGTTCCATGACGACTCACGCAATTGAAGGCTGCCTCGTTTCAGGCTGCCCCAAACCCGCCAAGCCCTGGTTTTGCTAACTGTGCTGGCCACGGCAATCCAGACTTTCGGGACGCCGTTGTTGGGGTGGATCAACACCCGGCAAACAGCCGCCGTATCAAGGTTGGACAGCATCGGATTCATAACCGCCCTCCCCCGTTCAGCCAGTTGTCGAACAACTCCAGCACGGTTGACCGGTCATCCGACGGCGCACCGTTGAGCAACGTGTCGTGAAGCGCTTCCCGGATGGGATCGACACCGGAGAAATGGGCGTACTCCTCGGTCAACCGAGCCCAGGCGATCAAGGATCGCGTGGACAGCGTGACCTGAAGGCCCCCACCATTGCTCACGAACGCCTTGCGGATGTCGCGTGCCAGGCGAACCATGCCCAGCACAATGTCCTCACGCAGCGAGGGCGCATAGCGCATGACCAGTCCCACCTCATCGACCTCCTCCAACGCAGGCAGCGCGAGTTTGATGAACCGGTCGAAGAACGCCAGCGAACCCCGACGCTCACCCGCATAGGCCCCCGTGTCATCGCCAAAGCCACCGCTGTTGCCGGTGACGGCCACACGGAAGTTCGCATGCGGGATGACCACTTCCCCCGTTTCCGGGATGGTGAGGCGGGCACGTCCATCCAGAATGTCCACCAGGCGCATCTGCTCGCCGGCTTCCATCCGGGTGATCTCGTTGGCCAGGAACACCCCACCGCAGCGTGCTGCGGCCGCAAGCGGCCCATCGACAAAGCGGGTCGCCCCGGATTCGTCGATGGTGAGCGTGCCCACCAGGTCGCTGAAGCGCGTCTTACCGGAGCAGGACATCGACCAGACCTCGATCCCCAGCCTGGCGGCAACTTCGAGGATCAGTGAGGTTTTGCCGGTACCGGCATCGCCCAGGATGAAAAGGTTCTTCACCGGGGCGTTTTCCGAGAGCCACATCATCACCTTCTTCAACACCAGCAGATTGAACTGGTAATGCGGATCGGTGCTTGGGGTGCATGGTCCAGGCTCGCGTGTTTCCACGACAGCCTGTTCCGGGGCGGCAACATTGAACAGATTTGCGATTTTGGCGGTAGCCATGACGACTCTCCTTCTGAACACCACCCCCACGGGTGGCTGGTTGGGTGAAGCCGGCGGGGGGCGAGCCCCATGCCGGCGCTTCGGTTTCAGAAGGGAGTAGCGAGAACAGTGGACGATAAAAAACCCCGCCAGGTCAGAGACCGGACGGGGTCGGGGTTAGGATCAATGCGTCAATGCATCAAAGCGTGATCCTGGGCGAAACAGGCGGCCTTGTAGGCAGCCAGTTCGTCATAAGACGACAACCACTCCTGGAACCAGGCATAGCTTGCGGCTACGTCCTGTGAAGACGCCAACCAGAACCAGCGGAACGAGAGCGGAAAAACCGTCCGTTCAACCGCCTGCCGATAGTCGCTGGCGCGCTGTCGCAGTACCGAATCAAAGGCCAGATCCAGGCGATCAGCGTCCAGAACGGACGCCCTGCCCTGATCGATGCGGTCCAGCGTTTCACGGTAACGCCCTGCATCGGCACCCAGCGACCATTGCAGGATGCACGCGGCATTCCGAGTTCCCCCGGTTTCACGGACGCACTCCAAAGCCAAGACCAAATCGCCCAGTTCGGGTACATGGCACATGGTCAGGCCCTCCCAAGGGACTTCACGGTGATGGACAGCGAAGATTTCTTGCGAAGTCCGTCCAACCGCTCGGGCGGAATGCCGTATTCCCGAAGAAGGGGCTCGTAGTCGACCGCACCCTGACGGGTGGAGCGGTACACCACGACACCTGCACCATCGCGCTTCTCGGATTCACCGAGCAACTCGACCAGGCGCTTCTTGGCACGCTCCTCGGTAGCCTTGGCCACTTCCAACGCGGCATGCGCCGACAGCCAGATGGCGGAGGCCCCCTGCCAGACATCCCCACACGGGAGCACATCCTGGCGAACGAACTCCCAGAAGCGAGACTCAGCCTCCAGCAGGCCATGAGCGATCTCCGCCAGACGTTGAACGCTTGCATCACGGCGAACCAGCTCACCGGTCTCCGGGACGTAGGCCACGAAATGGCAGATGTTGCCTTGCCACGACGGGCCTGGCTCACCCCAGGCGACGACAGCCTGGTGGGCAAGCTGTGGCAGGTAATACTCCGGGATGTTGCCTTCCCGCACCATTTGCATGGTCCGGTCTCCGGGAACCTTGATCTCGACGATCAGGTTGCCATCAAACGACAGGCCATCGAAGCTCGCACGCACGTAGGGCAAATGGTCGTTCTCGCCAAACGCGGAGTTCACCAGATTCCGGGTGGACTTCTCGTAGGCGATGCGAGCCGCTTCCTCGTACTTGCGGCCCCGCATCATGGCCGGGTTGGCGGGCTTGGGACCACGCTTGCCGGTCTTCATCTCCCAGAGCGCCTGGATGGAATCCATCCATTTCGCCTTTTGGACGATGCCGGCATCGGCCGCCAGCACAGGGGCATCGCTGCCCCCGATGCCGAGCTGGCGCCAGGCGTGCCATTCCGGACAATCCGGGGAACCGGTTTCACCTTCGAAGATGATGGTTTTCATGACTACTCTCCTTTACGAAATGCGCCCCCCAGGACGCGGTTGATTTCGAAAGGGAGTAGCCGGTACAGCAGGCGATAAAAACCTAGCAAGACTCAGTCAATAGGCGTGCGCGCGAAATCCACGACCTGCAATCTTCACAACACCGCCCACTAAAAAGCTAAGAGAGCGCAACTGAAAATTACGTCGAGTCGAGCCGAAAAACCTGCCGCCCAAGGCTTTGCGAATGGCGGATGTTGATCGTATAGCCGACGCAAAGCACGACGATATCCCTGAAATCTCGCTGCGTTTTTACACAGCCCCCGGCCATTTCGGACGGCCAAGCCGTGACGTTCAGTTGATGAGTACGTCAGCTATATGGCAAACCAGAATCTGACAGAAACCGGCCATTGCAGATGGGCAAGTCGGCAGGAACGAAGTCGGCTCCTCCGACCTATACTGCTTATCGCCCACTACGGCCGCGAAAACCCCTGCGATCATTTTGGAGGGGGTGAATTCCCTTTCCTTTCCCTGGGGAGCTGCATCATGTCGAACCGAATTCATCTGATTTTTGTCGGCGTTGTTGCCGCCGCATTGCCGCTGGCTGCTGCGGCCCAGGACGGTGCCAGACCCGGGCCACAACAAGCGCGCGGCGGCTCCAATCTCGACCAGATGATGCAGATGGAGCGGCAGGACTTCGGCGTGCAGCCAACGCAGCAACTCCATGACGGCCCGATGCACGGGCCGACTCCCGCAAGCATTCCCGGTGGACAGGTCATCACCACCAAAGGTCTTGCTGCGCTCGTCCAGGGTCGGCAGGCGCCCTACATCCTGTTCGACGTTCTTGGCCAGCCGGAGATGCTGCCGGATGCCGTGCCGGCGGCGTGGCTGTCTCAGCCTGGATCGTTCAAAGACCCTGTCCAGCAGCAGGTTGGCCAGATGCTCGGGCAGCAAACAAAAGGCCGCAAGGACGTTGCGCTGGTTTTCTATTGCCTTTCGCGTGAATGCTGGATGTCGTACAACGCGGCGCTGCGTGCCATCCATGCGGGTTACACCAACGTGTTGTGGTATCGCGGCGGCATCGAGGCGTGGAAATGGGCCGGCCTGCCCACCCAGCAAGGCCAGCAAGGGCAAGCGCAGCAACAGGGCAATCCCCCGCAGAAGCAGGCGAGCGCTGCGCAGGCAAAGTTCGTGCCGGTCAAGCCGCTGGTGCGGCAAGGCATGGGCGCTGCGAACCCGGTGCGGCCGACCGGGGAGTTACGTATCGGGCAGGGGCGGTTCTTTTCGTTTGCGCTGCCACCCGGCTGGCGTGTGGGCGAGGACGGGCAGTTCGCGCTGACCCTGCAGGCACCCGACAACAAGGCATTGACGCTCATGGTGGGCAATGCCGGCATGCCGCTGAACTATCCTCCTGCGCAATTCGCCTACGACAAGTTGTCGGCAATGCAGCCCCAGAACCTGCAGTTAGGCGAGCCGCGCCAGGCCAGGCCGGCGGCGGGATTCCGCCAGGCGGTCGAGTTCGACGTGAGCTATTCGGCGCGCGGCGTTGCGTACCGCGGCGTGGCCAAGGTATCGGTGGCGCCAGCCTACGACTCGTCCACCATGGCAGTGACGGCGGCCCTGTCGGCGGCCGACCAGTGGGGCGGCTATGCGGCGTGGTTGCCGCAGGTGGCGGACCAGGTGTCGGCGATGAACGGCGCCGCCTTCGGCATGCGCGGAATCATGCAGCAGAACTTGCAGAATTCCGTGGCGTATGGAGAGGCCGCGCGGCAGTATCGAGACTGGTCGCAGAAAAATTGGCAGCAAGTCACCGACGAGCGCAACGCGAGCCAGGACCGGAAAAACTTCGCCGTGCGGGAGAACCTGGGCGGCGTCCAGACCTTCACCAATCCGTACGGGACAAGCCAGCCCGTGGAGTTGCCGATGACGCACAAGTACTACTGGACGGATCGGCAAGGGCGCTTTGTCGGGACCGACGATCCGAGTGCCAATCCGAACGAGGGCTCGACCGGCGATTGGCGAAAAATGGAACGGGTGGGGCGCTAGGGCAAAGCGGTTCGGCCTGTTCTCGATGGAGATGATCATGCAGGACTTTGGGGTGTCGGCGAAAATGCCGCTCGTGCAGGTTCAAACCGAGCTGAAGAACATGGCGCGCGCAGCCATGCTGGCGGTTGCCCTCTTCTCTATCTCGCCTGCCGGCGCAGGCCAGTCGCTGCGCGAGGTGTTGCCAGTGGCGCAATCAGGTGACGCCCGCGCGCAATACGTCGCTGGCATGATGTATCTACTCGGCGATGGCACTCGCCAGGACATCACCGAAGCGGTTCGCTGGTTGCAGCCGAGCGCGAAAGCCGGCACGCCGCAGGCAATGGTTGCGCTGGCGGGGCTTTATGACGCCGGGCAGGGTGTGCCGTTCGATGCCGACCGCGCGATGCAGTTGCGACAACAGGCGGCGCGGGCGGGCGACCCGACGGCGCGCGCCCAGCTTGCCGACGACCAGCAGCTGCGCGGTCAGCGCGACTTTCGCCGAGCCAGCA
Source organism: Betaproteobacteria bacterium (assembly GCA_020061585.1). Taxonomy (GTDB): domain Bacteria; phylum Pseudomonadota; class Gammaproteobacteria; order Burkholderiales; family Thiobacillaceae; genus PFJX01. Next base: position 37,292 of record JAGUXX010000261.1, read on the forward strand.
TCCTGACCGATCTCAAGCAATATCGAGCCGCCATTCCTTATGCCACGGCTGCCGCCGATGCCGGCAGTGCTAATGCCCACCTGCTGCTCGGCCGCGCCTATCATTTCGGCCTTGGCGTACCGGTCGACCATCGCGCGGCCGCCGCCCTCTACCAACGATCAGCTGATGGCGGGTTGGTCGATGGCAATCGCGCGCTGGCCTATGTCTATGAATTTGGCCTGGGGGTGGGCGTTGACCACAAGAAGGCGCTTGTCTACTACGATCGCGCGGCGGCGAAGGGCAGCGCCAAGGCCCGCCGAGCCGCCGCCAACTTGCGTTCGCCCGATTACTATCGTCCGCCGCAGCGCTACGGCGCCGACAGCGGATCGAGCGCCGGGAATTTCTCCTGCGTCTACGGCGTTGCGGTCTTCAATCAATGTTTCGACAGCTCGACGAACGTCCAACTGGACCAGTACACCGGGCTCCCGAAGTAGGCCAGGAACAATAAGGAATAGACCACGATGAAGCCATTCAGCGCCATCAGTGACCGGTGTTGAATCGACACAAGCCGCTCTCCAAGTCTTCATGGCTCCCTGAAAGTCGGCCATATGTGGAGCTCCACATAAGGCCGAGCTTGAGTCATACGATGCTGCCCGCCTGAATGACTGTTCCGGATCGCCAATCGACCGGGACAAGCTATCGTGCAATGCGTCTGCTATGCGTTCAACAACCGCCATTCGTAAAACCTCATGCAGCAAAGTGAGCGACAAGGATAAACAGCCAACCATGATCGCTTCCCCTGGTTCATTGAATGCTAGCCGGCGCCGGCCCTCTCCATCACGACGGGTTCGATCAACGCACTACCCTTTCCCCTGGTCGAGGTTCACGACCGGCTTGCCATGGGCATCTCCTATGACATCCCGGTCGTTCGCCTCCAGCGCCTCGCCAATTGTGGCCAGGTGCTGGCGGATCAGGGCGCGGCCGGCGTCGGCATCCACCAACCCTTCGCCCAGCATCGCCATCGAGACGACCGCCGCTTCCAATGCGTGTACGGGCATCTTGCGGATGGCACGGGCCGTGGCGTGCGCCAGTTGCGCCGGCGTGAGCGGTTCAATGCCCAGGTCGAGCACTTCATCGGCTACTGCGACCAGGTAGGGCAGCACGTTGAACTGGGCGAGGTAGCCGGCGGGGTCTATGAGCTTATTCATCATGCTCACCATCTTCCCTTCCCGTTTATCACCCGCCGGTCCATCGCCCAGGGGTTCTCGACATGCTGGGCCGAATTCTCGATCTGCGGCCCGCGATTAAAGCTGCGTGCATGAGTCGCGGCGATCGCTCGGCTATCGAGGATACCGACCTGCTCAGGATCGGCCACCACGACCATCTGACATGCGCCTGTAAACCCGGTGGGGTAACCAGACGTAGGGATGCATCCACTCCCGGCCCAGGCCGTTGGTGACTGACACAGTGGCGAAATTTGCCGGACATTGGCGCCAATACGCCATTGCAAGACGTGGTTGTAGCGAACTATCTGGGCTTCGAATTCAGGGATCAGAGCCATGAGGCGTCTCTCTCCGGTCGGATGGGGTTGAAGGGCGGCGTATCCGACAACGCAGGAAGTTCTGGCGCACCCCTTTGACTTGCTGACGGCCACAGAAATGGCAATGCCAGGGCAGCGGCAAGGTGCTTTCCTCAGGCGCCTTCGGATGGGGTGGCAGTAAATCGGATGGGGCCGGGGGTGGGGTACCGTGATGCGTCACTTTCTTTTGCCGCGCACGGTAGCGGCGTTGGCGCTCGGCGTGGGTGCGGCGGCCACGCCGAGTCGATTGATAGCGCCGACCGGCCGCGCGCAGTGAACAGGCGCGGGCCGCCTGGGCACAACCATCGGCACAGTAGCGCTGGCCTCGGTCGCAGCAGCTACAGATGAATACTGCTGCGCCGCAGTGGGCGCAGAGGAAACTTCGTCCTGAAGGCTCCATCGGCAACGAGTGGCCGATGGGTGCTCGACAGGATCGAGCAATGAGTGAGATACATTCCACGCAACGTCGCCCACTTGGGCACGGGGCGTGGCATTAGCGAGAACTTGCTGGTTTAAGTGGGTCTCGCCTGCTTTATTCGACTGGCGCGTTTTCTAGCGCACTTCCTTGAGCCCGCTTCGCCAGCGTCTCATTGCCTTCCCGGCCGACCTCCGCTATCCCTGCCTGCCAGGAAAATTGAACTGCCAAGCTGGCTTCCGATATTGATTTCGGATTTCTATTTGTTCTTTCGGACTACCTTGTTTTCGCGCTTTGCCTGGCACCTCACGCGCAACAATGCACATAACATACTGATTATATTACATATCACTCCCTGTAAATGGGGGCATTTCGTCATTTTCCCATCCTGTAAATGGGGACATCTCGCCCCGTAAACAGGGACATTTCGCAGTGCATTGCATTCCTACAGCCACGATGAGAATCGCCTTTCAGCCGGCGCATCAACGCCGTGCAAAGCCCCTGTCCATGCACTATCCCACCGATCAGCCGTGCTGTAATTCTTCATCGCATGGCATAGGAAATCGAAAGTTATCCACAGATCACAGAGAGCCGCCATCCGGCTCCTCCCCATAAACAGGGACATTTCACTTTTCGCGCCCCTGTAAACGAGGATATTTCATCCCGTAAATGGGGACATCTCATCCTGTAAACAGGGGCATGCCGTCCTGTAGACAGGGACATCTCGCGAAGTTATCCACAGGCAGAGCCACCCACAGAATCAACTTGGAGGGGCTGCTCCACATGCCGCCGGAAACGTGTATTCACGCGCGTTTACGACGATTCGAGGGGGGGCTGTAGGAATGGACTAGCCCCCCTTCGAATCGACCTGCAAATTTCGCCCTAAACCTATTAAACCTTTTAAAGGAAAAGCAACAACAACACGCGCGCGAATGCCAGGGCTGGGAAAGCACGAGGTTGTTGTTGTTTTCTGAATTCTTGAAATCTTCTTCCGAGGCACCTACAGAACGCTCATGTCAGCGCAGTCAGAGAAAACCGAAAAGGTTTTCACCCGCCTCGGTGCTGCCGAGTCTGCATCGAGACGCCATGGGCAAGGTGGGCATGGGAGGTACCCGGGCGGACACAACCGGGCGCCGATAGCCAGGCAGAACCATGTTTTGCAGGCGAGCGGGGGAACGGATTGGGCTCAGCAAGGGGCCTATCGCTTTCCTGGGTGGGTTTTTCTGACCTGGGAATGCCCTTGCCTACATCAACCCCATTTGACGCAATGGCGGGCGTCTTATTGGCTTGTGCAACGGTATCGTGTGATGTGGTCTGAGGGGTGGCGGTCCTGATCACCCAGGTCGGACTCCAGGGTAGTCTCGGGTTTAGCGCTCAGCAGTCTCAGGACATGCTTTGCCCGCGAGGTTGCGGAAGATCAGTGGTTGAGTGTGCCCAGATAGGACAGAAACTCAGCCCTGGCCCAGGGGTGCGCCAGCCCGCCACGATGGAAGATATCGACAATGTTCTGCTTGTGCTTCGATGTGGACAGCCAAGCCAGGAACTTCTCCAGAACATCCTGCCGGCCGTCCTCGGGCAACGCGTCGAAGTGCGCCCACAAGGACTGGTTCCGTTTCATCTCCGCCCGGGCCTTCTCGCGACGCTGTGCTTCCAGTCGCTCCTTGGCGGTTTGCTTTGCTTTGGCTTCCTCTTCGCGGTCCTGGTCGTGCTGGCTCCGCCTGATGGCAGCGCCCTCCTTCAGCGCCGCGAGGAAGTAGGGGGCAATGTCTTTCACCTTGCCGGCGTTGTAACGGGACAGCACGTAATCCATTGCCCCCAAGATGGCTGCCTCCGGGTGTTCGCTGCATACCCGAGCAGCAACTTGTGCCGAAAGGCAGAACTCGTTTTGCAGGCGAGCAGGGATCGGATTCGGCTCCGTCAGAAGTTTGCCGCTCTCTCGGACGGTTGTTTCTGACCCGTGAATGCGCTCACCTGTAACGCCCCCGTTTGAGGCAACAGCCGGGGTCTTACCGCCTTCTGCAACAGCATCCGACCCCGATGCGTCCGAGGGTGGCGCAGGTACAAACTTGTCCACTCTTTCCCTCGGCGGTTCAATCTGCATGGATTGCTGAAGGTTTTCACCGATCAGGAATCGGACTTCTGCAACACGGCGGGCCTGCCGCTTCACTTCAATGGTCAAGACGAGATCGGTCACGGCGTTGACCTCCCGGAGCGCAGGCAGGATTACACGCTCGTTGAGTTTCCTGTAGTCCTCGTAGTAAGGATCACGTGCCCCAAGAAGTGCCCTGATAGCCTCGACCGGAAAGGACGGCGTTTGCCCCAGTTTTCGAAAGCGCGCGCAATTTTCGTATAGCGCCAAGGCATAGCAGGAGTGGAAGCGGCGCACGATGTCGATGTCGAGCAACACATAGAACTGGGGATTGAATAGCTTCGCCCGGAGGTGAGGGCTGTAGGCGTAAGTACAGACCCCATCAATGATGTCCGCGCTGGCCAGCAGGGTGGAAACGCCCCACTCCCGTTTTCCGGCTTCGTTCAGGATGTCCCACTCGATCGTTGTGCTCGTGAGGCCCTTCAACAGATCCTTGATGCGGGCGATGTCGTGGCTGTCATAACCGATCAGGTCGACGAGTTGGCTGACCGGTATACGGTGGATCGAGATGCTCAGGTTCGGCAGCTCATAGTAGGCATTGAGCAGAAGCGCGTTGATCAGCTTGCGCTGAACCAGAGAAACGTTGTTGGTGATGTGGACCGCCTCGACGCATTTTCTGACTTGGCGAGTACGGGTCTTTCTCGCTGTTTTCTCGGTGCGTTTCCCGGTCGGGAGGCTGGCGTCTTTGGTCACTACAGATACTCCCGTGCCAATAGCCTGATCGCCTCGCGCTGCACCAACCTGGAAAATCCGATACGTTGGTAGCGGACCTCTGGCCGCGACTGGACATCGCGTTCTTCCGTCTCGGCAGCCCAGATCACGAACTGATCGGCTCCTCTCAATTTTTTCATCACTAACTCCACCCGCTCTTTGTCCAGCTGCACCGAGGCCCGTACGACCTGGATGAAGACAATGCGCGTGGAATGTGCTCCATCGTGTTGATTCATAACGCGAGAGTTTAGCGCCAGCATTGCATGAATATACGATGTTATATCGTTGCATGTACTGCCATTTTCTAAGAAGTAAGTTGCATGCAGGGGCGAGATCAGGCCTTTCCACTTGTCCTGTGTGCTGCGAGATCAAATCGAGGCGAGGCGCGTGTTGTCAGCCAACAGGTGCGCTTCCGCATCCCTGGTGGCGTAGTTGCTCGACTTCAGCCGCTTGGCTGCGTGCCAGGTGCGGTGCTGAATTTGTTCAACTACGAGCAGGACCAAACTTTCCAAGGTGCCGAGCCGCCGGTCAGATGGCGAGTTGATCAAAACAAGGGGAACGGAAGTCCTACATCAAAGTGATGTACTGATGAATCCGGGCAAGCATGACCTCGAAATTCGGTTGTCCCTGGTAGTACAACGCCTGAGTTTTGCGGTATTCCGTGGCAAAACGCCGCCGCTCGTCGGCATCCTCCAGCAGGAAAGCGGGGTTGTTCGCGATCACCCGTTCATCGCCAGTCCGGAACCGCTGCGCCTTGCGCTCCTGATAGGCAGGTTCCTTCATGAAGGCTTGAACTTCTTCGAGATCAAGCAGGCAGTAAACGTCGTAGTAGTGGCGCAGGAAATTGGCCGGGAAGGTCTGCGTCTTGCGGAGACCCCGGTATTTGGTTGAGATCGTCTGCAGCTTCTCGACGAAGGTATGGGTCGGCGCATAACACGGCACACCGACCGCACGGTTGTCGATTACCTCAGCACCGCGCTCGCGCGCCGTGTCCCAGGCCCATGAAGAAATGGTCACGGGACGGTTCGGGGCGGTATCGTCGAAGCCGAGTTCGAGCAGGATCCCATCCTTGACCCCCAACAGCGGTGTGCTTCTTTGTCGATACGACAGCCGGATGCCGGCACTGCGCAGTTTCTCGTCGTCGAAGCCGGTGTCCCGTTCAACTTGAACAATGCCGGGAATACGTATCTGCGTCGCAAGCCAGTCGTAAAAATCGCGGCGAGAAGCGATCTGCGCTGGCTTGTCCTGGTTGCGGCCGGTCTTGACCGCCATGCCATCGGGGGGCTCGATATGGATGTCAATGTCCTCGGAGAATCGGTGGATCACGCCAAAGCCCTTGGACAGCGAGGTTCCACCCTTCAGTTCGAAGCGAAGGCCCTGGGTCTGCAATCCCCAGAGGCAGTGCATGATCCAGTAATCTTTCTCGACCAGCGTGGGATCAAGGCCTCGCTCGTCCGCAACCAGCGCAAGCAACTGACTGAAGTCCTTGCGGTCGTGCAAGAACTCAGCCACCGGCCCAGTCCCTCACACGCTTTTGTGTCGCCACAGTGCCGTAGCTTTCGAGGGCCCGCCGCAATCGAGATGGGTCGAACGTCGGCAGTTTATCCTGCGCCTGTCGCAGCACCTCGCCCCGGTCTTCGGCCAACTCGTCCAGGTTATTCAGCAGGTCGACGAACAGGAACTCGTGCGTGAGTTTCTTCGGAAAACGCGGCTTCACCCGGAAGTCGAATTGCCGGTTGCCCAGCTTGAACACGCCGTGGCGCTTGTGGTTGTAGACCAGAGTACGGTTATAGAGCTGGGTCGTACCCAAGCCCACCACGTTGTAGATTGAGGGCGAGAACACCAGGAAATCCTTGTCGCGTAGGAAGCTGCCGACCAACTCGGCATCCTCCGGCGGCAGCGGTCCGAAGCTGGATTGGCGTGGGGCGTAGTACAGCCCCTGCGCCAGCTTCCTCAGACGTCCCGATGTGACCAACTCTCGCAAGTGGCGGTCCACCGCATTGGACAGTCGGGCAAGCTCTTCGCGCCGATACACGCGGCCTGCCCGCAGCTCACCAGCGAGATGCGAAGCCGCACCCAGAACCGGGCCAACAGAGCGAGAAAGCGTAACGGTCATGCTTGATTACTCATTGAAGTTTCATGCAATATTAGCCAGTTTCACTGACCTTCACCAGCGGCATGCCGGGCACCAGGAGCCAACCCGCACCTTCACGGGGCAAACAGCCACCTTCACCTATCACCTGGGCGAATAACCTGCCTCGGCCAGCGCCTTCCGGACCTTCTCAGCCGCGAACATCATGCGATAGGCCTCGTCGTTGTCCTGCGCATTGACGAAAAACTGGTCGAAGCCCACCCGTTTGAGGAACTGGGCCAAGTCCCAAGCCTCCGATTCGGAAAGTCGAACCTGCACTTCCACGTCCGCCATCGCTCACCCCCCGCTGTTCTTCAATGACGACGAATGGCTACGCAATGCACGCCTTCGGCCACGCATCCACATCGTGAAGGCGCCCGTGGCCACACCCACCACCCAGCCAGACCACCACTGCGACGCGACCGCCAGAACAAGCGCCGCAGCGATGGCGAACACCAGCACCAGTACGATGGCATCGTCAGCGTTGGACACCCATGAGCAATCAAGCCATTTCATGTTCACCCCACTCCCCATAGAGGCTGTCCAGGTTCTGTTCGCTCGCGGCTTGTAGTTCAGCCAGCCGTTTTTTCTGGTAGTCCAGCACCGGTTTCTGATGGATCTTGAGGCTGTTCACCGATTGCCGGGTTCGATACAGCAGCATGGACAGGCTCTTTCGCATCGTCAGCAGCTTGTCGACGATAGCTACAGTTTCCGCCGTGACGTCGGCGTTGACCTCGAACGCCCCACGTCGGCATACGCGTTTGGTGAGATGGCCGTTGACTTGCTTCGGCCAGAATCGACCTGTGCGAGGGCTTTGGTGCCAGGCCACTACCACGGGCTCAGCCTGGTCAGGCCGATGGCGTTTCCAGAAGCGCAGGCCCAGCTTGCCGGCCATCGGGGGCTGCGAGTAGTTCAGCAAGGCATCCGACTTCAGTAACAGTTCATCGACTTCAGTAAGCAGATTTCCGATATCGGCAAACAGTGAACGCCCCTCTTCGGCGATCCCGGCCAGCCAGACACGGTGCTCTGCAATGCGGTCCTCGTTACTCGGGGAGTCCATTTCGGGGGTGGCTTGGGGATCAATAAGGTTATGGGGTTCGGGGTCGGGCTCGCGTGTGTTCCGAGCTGGAATGATGTTATCGTTTGTTGTGCGTACTTGCAACGGTATATGTTGATGCGCTATTGTTTCGGCATCTGACGAAGCTTTCAGTCGTCTGTTTCGGAATTCAGCAGCCGTCTCAAGTCACCCCATGAGGAGCAAAAATGCCAACTGCAAACAACGTGATCGGCCTGGACATCGGGCACTCCGCCGTCAAGATCGCGTGTTACACCCAGGACGAGAAGGAGCGCCAGATCCTCTTCCCGTCCATCGCCGTGCCAGCCTTCACCATTTCGGATGATGGCGAGGCTCGACGTGCCGCGCGGGAAACCGTAATGGTGGGAAGCCGGCCCTATTTCTTCGGTGAGACGGCTCGCACCCAGGGGGGTACGTCACAGGGCCTGTCGGAAGACTGGGTCGACACCCCGGAACACATGGCGCTTCTGAAGGGGGCGTTGAAGTGCGTCCAGGATGAGGTCGGACTGCCTGAAAACGCCATGCTGGTCATGGGGCTGCCGACGCATCTGTTTTCCCGCCAGCGTGATCGTCTGAAGCAACTGGCCGGCGAGGCCTACAAGGGCGAGATCAAGGTGGTTCCCCAGCCTTTCGCGCCATTCCAGATGATGATGCTCGACCGGTTGGGGAACCCCTCTCCGGTTCGCTCCATGATGGAAGAATCCTGGGGCGTCATCGAGGTGGGCTACTACTCCACCGATTTCATGCTGATGCAGCGTGGTCGTTGGGTGGAAAAAGCCTCCGGCTCTTGCGCAGGCGTGCGGGTCGCCGCCGATCACCTGGCGCGCATGCTGGCCGAGAAGGGGCTGACCGTCGACCTGCCCGAATGCGAAGAAGCGTTGCAAACCCGGCGCATCCTGGACTTCGGGCGCAAGACCGATGTGGGCCATGAAGTGGACCAATCCGTTGCACTGGTCGTCACCGAGGTCATCGACACCGCGACCCGCCTCATGGAGCCCTATGTCCGCAAGCTGGATGGCGTCCTGGTCGCTGGCGGCGGCGCGCCTATCGTTCACCCCCGCATCCAGGAGAAGTGGCCGCATGCCCACATGGCCAACAAGCCGCGTCTGGCCGTGGCGGAAGGGATGCGCCGCTTCGGCATGGCGCTGTTGCGCGCGCGTGAGCTTCAAGGCGTGAGCGTCTGAACCGGAGGCAATGATGGGAATCTGGGTCAGGGGTGGCGAGCCCCCCGATGAAATCAAGGTCACCTTCGTGGTCAACGCCAGGAAAGACCCCGAACTGGCCGCATGGCTTTGGGCGCTGCCCTACCGAGGGACTTCCGCGTCGGTGCGCGACATCCTGAGCGCTGCGGCCCGCCGACTAGGGCTGCCAGCAGCGGCGGCTGTCACGTCTGTTGCTCGGATTTCAACGGCCCCGGAGGCGGTGGCCCCGTCGGGCAAGGATTCGACTCTCCCGCAATCGGCCGCTCCAGCGTCTTCTTCGAAGATGGATGACGACCAGAGCGTTACCGATGCGGTTGGCAACGAGGGCATGACAGACGCCGTGGTGAAGCTGATGCGGGAGATGGACGATGAGTTCTGAGCAACCGGCACAGCCAACCTCCCCCTGCAGGGAGAGGAAGCAGTTCGGACTTTTCAGGGCCCGGATTACGAAGCCCGCTTCGCCTTCGCCTGAGTCCCCTTCGGGATCAGGGTCCAATCCAGCCAGGTCGTCTTCGCGGCCTGCTCGTAAAGCATACAAATCAGCAAACGGGCTTCCTGCGGGGTCTGCTGCCAAACATCGTCGCTAAGCGCGAGTCCGCACCACATCGCGTCATGAACCATCGCCTCCCTCACCTGCGCCACCCGCTCATCCAGCGTGGGCGTCAACACGAAGTCCTCAATGCTCAATGCGCCGGCCAGCAAATAGGCTTGAGCTACGGGAATGGCCATGTATTCGGCTGCGCGCACCAGGGTCTCGCGCCCGATCTGAAAAATGGGTTTCTCGCCACTCGCGAGCTTCATCAGATAGACGTAGGTGATGCCCAGCGACTCGGCCAATTGATGGGTTGTTTGACCACGTTTGGCCATTTCGTCCCACAACTGCGAGATCAAGGCCGCACCGGGGGGCGTGGCTTGCGCTTCAACCTGAGGGGGCTTGCTTACGCGAGATTTGGAGGGGGGTTGCTTTTTTTGAGTCGCCATACCGGTCACCTTAGTCGAGGCAGGAAAGCCATGGGGTCTCATCAAGAAACCCTGCGGCCACTGTGCAAAAACCATACGTGCAAACGTTTTTTTAGGCAATGCAATTCATTGCCGTTTTTTTATCAATGGAGGGTTTCATCATGCTCAAGAGTGGCAGTTCCCGCGTCGCGGCGGCGCACAAGTATGTCAACGCCATGCTCAACGTCACCTATATCACCGGGTTCGTGCGTAAGCCCGAGGGGCGTTCTTTCCTGATCCAGCAGAAAAGCGAATCGGCCGATCTGGTACACGCCATCCCCGTGCAAGTGGGCGATGGAATTGCCGTGCCACGCGAGTTCACGCCGATCACGGTCACCTGCCATGTTTACGGCGCCAGGTCGCAGGACGGGCTGCGCAATGCGGAACTGCGTGTAATCGACATGCGCACCCCGTCCACCCGCTCGATGCCGCTCTGGCTGGCCTGGAATGCGTCCATGCCGGAGGGCATCAAGCTGGATGGGTTCAACCCGTTCCGCGCTGGCGTTATCCAGTCCGAATATGCCGGGCAGGATGAAGCGCCGGATGACCCGTTGCGCCTGATCCTGGAAGCCACACGTGGCCGGTTGGATACGCGCTTGGGGGATAACGCCAACGTGGCGATGCTGGCCGGGGTGGTGGAAGGCGCCGCCTACATCAAGCCCACCGAGCACCAGCAAGGCTACATCGCCGCGCTGGTCCGGCAGCACAAGAATCCGGACCAGAGCATCCCGGTCAGGCTCTACTCCAACAAACCCCAGTCTCACCTGTCGTCCATCTGCATCGGCGCGCCGGTCAAGGTGGTGGGCCAGATCCGGGTGAAGCTGATACACGGTGAGCCGGAATCGGCAGGTGATGCCCCCACGATTCTGGGCAGGCAGCTTTACATCCGCTGCGGGGAGTTTTCGGTGGTGCAGCGTGGGACGGAGGAACACCCTGGCGACATCCGTTTCCCCTTGCCAGAGTGGTGGCACGAAATGGTTCAGCGTCGTCGGGATGAGTCGCAGATCGAGAAAGCTGCACGACCTGACGCCAGACCGGGGCCGGCGAACAGTGTGCCTGTGACGTCGGCCATCGTGGCTGACCCATCTCTCTGAACGGTATTCAAATTGCCATGACTAACACCCCCACCCCGTCCGTAGACACCTCAGCAGCCGATTCAGGCGCCCAACTCATCGGAATACTGTTTCGGAATGCTGATGTCTGTATTCGATGATGGATCAAGCATGTCCCTCATCTGAATACAGACACAGACTGGAGGAGAGCAGGTTTCGTCACGGGGTGGCCACCCTCCCCGCCTTTATCAGCCCACGTTTGCCCTACTCCCTTTCGAAATCAACCGCGCCTTGGGGGCGCAAATCGAAAGGAGAGTAGTCATGGAAGAAGTGAAACAACTATTTAGCGTCATCGTCAGTGCTGACGCCTGGTACATCGCTGGTAGCCCTTTGCTGGGCAACATCACCAACAGGGATGAGCCCACGGGCAACCCGGAAAACGAAGTGCTGCACTTCACCTGGGTCGGCGACGAACATGGCACGGAATACTCGGAGAGCATCACCGAGGAAGACCTGGCCAACGCCACCGTCAACGGCAACACCATCACGATCAGTGACCCGGATGGAGATTTCGACATCCAGCTTTACCGCTTGGCCCCGGTCGAAATCAACCTGGCGCCACCATCCACTGCTTCGCAGGGCGCAGAGGAACGCAACACCAACAATCAGGACTGGGCAACGTTGTTCATGCAGGAATTGCTGGATTCCGTGGAAACCCTGTCCAGCATTGCTGAACAACACGGTGCACGTACCTTGGCCGATCTCATGTACCTGCAAAACGCGATCCTGAGCGGTGGTTTCATTGACCACTACCCAGGGGAGTCGAAGGTACTTGAGATCGCCAGGGACTTGCCGTCCGGCGGGCAGTGGTCGAAGTTCATCGCAGTCGAGTATTTGGCCTCTGAAACCTGAGCATCAACCACCCACGAGGGGTCTTTGGCCCCTCCGGGCCGGGACTCCTTCTAAATTTTCAAGAAGGAGAAACAAGATGACCAAGGTCTATTTGGAAGCCTACGCCTGCGATGACTACGGCGATGGCCCCACCTTCGCGGAACTGGAAGTCACGCCCGAGTTTTGCGCCCGTCTGCAACGCCTTGCTGCACTCTGCACCGAACATCAACTCACCGAGCTGCGTGTATCCGACGGCCCTGATGCTTGGGGGCCTGGCGACGTTGAGCAGGAAATGCGCTTCACGATGCCGGAATTGGTGGTTGCTGGTGACAGCTTCTGGTTTACGGACCATCCGAAGCATGCCAATTACAGCGTGGAAACCCGCGCCATCGGGATCACCAAATTTTGCGATGCCGTCGCAAATCAAGAGTGTTCTGATCCGCTGTTCTTTGGGGATGATGTTGAGGCCCTGAGGGATTGCGTTGCAGACAACGTCAGGTAGTGGACTTACGTCCATTCAGCTCTTGTTGAAATACCCCTCAACCTCGCCCGGTCTCTGACCTGGCGAGGTTTTTTATCGCCTGCTGGTTTCCCTACTCCCTTCTGAAACCGAATCGCCGGCATGGGGTTTTCCATCGCCGGCTTTACCCAACCAGCCGCCCGTGGGGGTGGCTTCCAGAAGGAGAGTAGTCATGAGCATCAACATCCAGGAGTTCATCGAGAAGGTCAACGTTGTCGCAGTGGATGCCGCCGTGTATTCGGGGAAAGTCTCGCGCGATCTGGCCGACGATCCCGAGGTCTTTACCTCAGGCTCGTTGAAAGTGATCGACCCGGCCTTGTTGAGGCCCTTCACGGCCTACAAGCAGGCGGCGATGCGGGCTTGCCGTAATACGGGTGTGGGGTTTCTGAACGGCTTCGCTGTGCCGGATTCCCATGTGGAACCGCTGCTTCATGTGTTGTCGCAGATCGCCTCGAAGTTTGAGCAAGCGCGGACAGATTTCCTGTCGAAGTACCTGGCTGCCGTCGAGGACTGGGCCAATGCGCATCCCTCCCAAGCATCTGAAATCCGCGCCAAGGCGCAGACCCTATCCTATGTGGAGAAGGCATTGCGCTTCGGCATCGGCGTCTTCAAGGTGCAGCCCCAGGCCATTCCCGTCAGCCTCTCGGTCCAGGATGCAATCGGCCATGAGGTAGGCGGCATCGTGGGGCAACTCGCCCACGAAGTCGCTCAGGATGTCCGCGACACATGGAGTCCGAAAGCGGATGGCGTGACCCAGAAAATCCGGGGGCTGCTCAACCGGGTTGCCGAGAAGTGCCACAGCCTGGCGTTCCTGGATGGCAAGGTCGGCCGTATCGCTCACTTCGTGGACGAGATCGCGGCGGCGTTGCCATCCAACGGCAGGATCGTTGGCCGGGACTTCCTGATGCTTTCCGGGCTGATGGAGATTCTTTCCGATCCCGGCAGACTCCTGGCAGAGTCGAAGCTGGAGATCATCCTGGCAGACGAACCTTCAGCCGAAATGGGTGAAGTTGAGCTGGAAGTCGAAGTTGACGAATCTTTCGTCGAAACCGACATGACACCGGCTCTACCTCCCATTGCGCCGGTGGTCGGCCGCAATGCCTACGCCTGGTGAGAATGGATTGGCACTTGTGTATTAGCTTCACCCAACCCCGCCCGGTCTCTGACCTGGTGGGGTTTTTTATGGGCAACCGGAATGGCGAGTTGAAAAAGGGAAATTGGGCTGCTGCCTGGACCAAAATGTTCAATGTCGAAGCTTGGTTTTCAGCGTCAGGAGCAACCAGGAAAAGTAACTGACTGAGCGTGAAAATGCGTTTCTGGAAGGCTGGTGTAGATCAGTAAGCTGCCGGCCGTTGGCTTAGGATGTCCGTCAAATCCTCGGCCATTGCCGACATTGGCGGCATGCGTCTTGAGAGTCTGCCCCTCATCGCATTGCCGACATACGATGTAGTCCGCCGGAAGATTCAGGGGGGACGCGTCCAGGTGACCGCTTACCGAAAATCGCCAATCACCCTATCGGGTCATGCCATCCACACTCAGTCTGCAATGTGTCTCAAAAGCAGATCTTCAGAATTGGCTGGAGAAAAACCATGATTCCTTCAATAACATAGGAACCTGTCATGGAATCCACTCAACACCGTGAGCCCTGGAATAAAGGCAAGCTGGTCGGTCAGAAGCCACCACTGAGGCCGAAGGACATCTGGGCGATCCGAATTTCAGCTACAAAACGCCCATCAGGTTCGTGACTTGACGAACTTCGATGCGCAGCAGCGACTCGGGTAACGGCTGAGGGCGGGCCAGTTCGCAACGGGCATCCGTCTTGAGTTCGGCCCCTGAGGCCGGCAATGTTTGCGGCAACGCTTCCGCAAGTGGCGGAATATCACTCGTCCAGGCGATACGCAACGGGAATTTCCAAGCGGAGGGGCTGTTCCGACACCAAGGCGGTGCGCATGGCACTGGCGGCATCTTCGAACAGCTTGACGGCGGCGCGATCCAGCGCAGCGAAGCCGCTGCCCAGCTTCAGCATCACCTCCACACTGCCATCTGGCTGCACTATGGCCTTCAGCACCACCACACCCTCCTGGCCCTGGCGGCGCGCGACCAGGGGATATTGCTTGAGTTCGGCCAGCTTGGCGCGCAGGCCGGCATACCAGCGCTTCCTGGCCTCGTCGTCCGGGGGGGATGGCGGCACCACGACGGCGACCTTGGGCGTGGGCGCCTCCACGACCCGAGGCGGGGCTGGCACGGCCATTTCGATCAAGCGCGCAGCGACGGGTGCGGCAACCACCGCCGCCTGGGCCTCTACCGGTGGTGCCGCGACCTGGGAGGGCGCGGCGACGGCCCGGGTGACCGGCTGTGGCATGACCTGGGCAACGGGTTCTGGTGGCGTAGGCATCGTCGGCCTGGCCATGGGCGCCGGCGGGGTGGGTTCGGGACGGGAAACCGGTTCGGGCGCGGCAACCGGCGCTTCCGCCGCCGGCATCACCATGGCCACCTCCCAGCGCATGGCTGGCGGCGCCTCTTCGGAGCGCGCCAGAGCAACGATCCCGGCCAGCGCCAGACCGTGCAGGAGCACGGAGGTCCCCCAGCCATGAGCCCCGGGAGCGCCTACCCTCACCGCCGCCTCACTTCCAGGCTGACCTTCTGGAAGCCCAGCGCCTTTACCCGATCCACCAGATCCACGAAGGCCTTCAGTTCCAGTCCCCCGTCGGCGCGCACCAGCACGGGGGAGGCGCGCGACGCGGCGACCAGGGCGCCGGACAGGTCGGCGACCGGCCGGTCATCCAGATAGATTCGCCTTTCCATGGTCAAGGTCAGCACCAGGGGAGATTCCTGGCGCGACGGCGCGTGGCGGGCCTCGGCCAGGTCCACCGGAATGCGGCCGGTGGCGATGAAGGTGGCGGTGGTGAGGACGATGGTGAGCAGCACCAGCATCACGTCCACCAGGGGCACCACGTTGATGGCGTCGATGTCCTCATCCATGGCTGGCGCGTGCCGTGTCAGCACGTTCCTTCGCCGCGTCGAACTCCGACAGCTTCACCCGCACCCGGCGGCGCAGGGCGTTGTTCAGTGCCACGCAGGGAATGGCCACCAGGAGGCCGGCGGCGGTGGCCTTCAGAGCCAGGGCCAGGCCGGTCATGATGGTTTTGACGTCCATGTCGCCGCTGGCGCCCATGCTCTCGAAGGTGAGCATGATGCCCAGCACCGTGCCGAACAGGCCGATGTAGGGGGCGTTGGCCGCCACCGTGCCGATCACCGTCAGGCCCTGGGTCAGGTCGGTTTCCAGTTCAATCCGGGTGGCGAAGTCGGCCACCTGTACCCGCCGATAGTGGGAGAACCGGCCCAGAGCCACCGCCACCGACCAGATCGACAGGCCCAGAAGCAGCCCCATGACACCGTATTCCACCGCCGTTTTCATGCCGTCCATGGGATTCCTTTCCGCTTATTTGTGGTTCTCCGCCACCCAGGCGGATAGCTGGGCTTCGCGCAGCTCGCCGGTGATGGCCTTGGCCCGGTGGGCGGCGTCGAAGAAATAAGTGCGCGGCAGTTCGCCGCGCCATTTCCGGTCCACGGCGAACCGCACCCGCTCCGGCAGGGGATCGGCGAAGGCCCAGTGAGCGACCGGGTCCAGCCCCACTTCCGCCAGGCGGGCGGCGATGGCCGGGGCCAGTTCCGGCGAATCGGCGGCCACCAGCACCAGGGGCAGATCGGGGCGCGTCTTGAGTTGGCGCGCGAACAGGCGAAGCTCTCCCTGGCAATGGACGCATTCCAGGGACCAGAAGGCCAGGATATAGGGCTTGCCGGCGAAATCCCGGGCCAGGGCCGCCGGCGTGGCCGCGTCGAAGGGACGGGGCAGGTCGGCGGCTCGGCTGGGCATGGCCAGGCACATCGCCAGGAAGAAGACGAGCAGCCGGCGGGCGATCATGAGTCCGCTCCCGAGTCCGCCCCCTCCAGGGGCAGCGCCCGCACCCCTTCCCGTTCGCTGTTCCAGACCAGCCAGGACTGGTCGCCACGAGCGACGAGCAGGGGGTAATCGGCGGCGCCTTCGCTGGTCAGGATGCGGCAGGGGGCCTGCCAGGTCCGGCCGCCGTCCGGCGACTGGCGGATCCAGACGCTGTAGGCCTTGCCGTCGAATTCGCTCCAGGCCAGGGTCACCATCTTGCCCGTGGCCAGCACGGTGGCATGGCCGGCCTGGGCCTCGTCGTTGCCGAATTTCATCGGCTCGGACAGAACGTCCCTCTCTAAACGCCGGTAGAACAGGCCCTGGCGCGTCTTGCCCTGGGTGTACCAGACCAGGTGCAGCGCGCCTTTTGCATCGGCGGAGAGGGCGCCGCCGTGGTGGGGGCAGCCTTGCAGCAGCCAGTCGTCGTCGCTCACCCGACGCGGCGCGGCGGCCCCGTCCAGGGCGGCCAGGGCGAAGTCGCGGATGTCGCCGGGATAGACATGGCGCCACAGGGCCACCGGCTGGTCGCCCTGCCAGCCCAGGGCGACCCGGCAGCATTCGCAGGTGTGTTCCGCGAAGTGGCGGTTGGCCTGGAAGGTGGCGCCGCCGTCGCTGGAGACGGCGTAATAGAGGGCCGATCCCGCATAGTCCCGGCCCGCGTCCAGGGCCGCCTTGCGGTCGCGCCCGTCCAGCCAGGCCAGCACCACCCGGTCGCCGTCCACCGCCAGGGCGTCGAACCGGTGGCTGACTTCGGCCAGGTCGTCGTTCACGGTCACCGGCGTACTGAAGCTGCGGCCGCCATCGGTGGAACGGCTGTAGCGGACATGGCCGGTGTAGGGCCTGGGCAGGCTCACGGTCCAGCTCACGTGAACAGTGCCATTGGCGGCGATGGCCAGCTTGGGCCGATTCTCGCCGTCGGCGGAGACGGCTTCCGGCTCGGGGTTGACCCGCACCGGCTCGGCGAAGCGGTTGCCGCCATCCTCGGACACCTCGAGCAAGACATGGCCCCGCTCCACCCGGACCAGCCAGAGGCGGCCCCGTTCGTCGAAGGCGGCGGAGATCGCCAGGGGCTTGGCCGCCTTCATGCGCGCGGCCCACATGCCACCGGGAGCGGGCGTGGCGGCGGGCCCGCCGTGCTCCGCCCGGGCGGCCGGCACAAGTACAAGCAGCAGCGCCAAAAACAATACGAGCAGTCCAAGCGGCAGGCGCATCACCGGCTCCGCCTTACCACTTGCCTTCCAGGCCCAGGGTCAGGGTGCGCGGCAGACCGGGCGAGAACACCTGGGTGGAGGAGGAGATGGAGGCGCTTTCCGCGAAGCGCTTGTCGGTCAGGTTCTGGATGCCGCCGAACAAACCAAGGCTCTTGCCCAGGCTCCAGTTGGCGCGCAGATTGAACAAGTCGTGGCCGCCGTACTTGGCGCTGTTCGCCTGGTCCATCCAGTATCCGCCCAAGCGCACCCATTCCAGTTGCACCCGGGCGCCGGGGGCGGGCAGCCAGGACAGGCGCGTGTTGCCGATCAGGCGCGGCGCGGTTTCCATTTCCTTGCCGCTGAAATCGACGCCGCCGGGGATCACCCATTCCTCGTAGCTGTGCTTGGCATAGGACGCGGAAAGGTCGAGGCGGAAGGCGCTGCCCAGGGGCAAGCCGAGGCCGGCCTCGATGCCCCGGTGGCGGGTTTCGCCGGCGTTCACCACCTGGGTCACGTTAGTGGCCGTATCCCGATAGCTGAGGATGTCGTCTTCCTTGGCCAGGTTGTAAAGGGAGATTTCGTAGCTGACCGCGCCGCTCCTGCCTTTCACGCCGATCTCGAACTGGTCCGCCTTCACCGGCTTGAGCCCTTGGGTGGATTGAGCGTTGGCCTGGGCGACCAGGGCCGAATTGGCGGCGGAGGGCCGGAACAACTGGCCTTCGGACGGCGCGCGGAAGGCGTGGTTGTAGGCGGCGAACACATGCAGGTCCGGGCTCACGGCGTAGGTGGCGCCCAGCTTGGGACTCAGGTGATTGAAGCGGACCGTGGTGTCGCCCACCTGGCCGTAGTGCCGCGTCACCGGAGCGCCGCCATTCTCGCTGGTGGTGGCGGCGACGGAGGCGGCGGCGAGGTTGTTGTCGAAGCGGTAGCGCAGGTTGTCGTAGCGCAGGCAGGCATTCAGGCGCAGCTTGTCGCTGGGGGAGAACTCGCCGTGGACATACGGCGAGGCGCCCATGAAGGTGACGTCGTAGTCATACACCCGGGTGCCGACGCTGTAGTCGCGGTAGATCTTCGCTGCGCCAGAACCCGTGGTGGTCAGGGTGCCCAGGCGGTTTTCCTCCCGGCTGCCGGGGCTGTAATCCAGGTCCAGGCCGGCGATCAGGCGGGCGCGCAGGTTGGGGAAATCGCGCCGCCATTTGGCCAACACGCCGAAGGACTGGTTCTCCGTGGTGTAGACCGTGGGGTCGTAGCTCAGGGACCAGTTGGCCAGCAGTTCCATGCTGTTGTCGCGCAGGAACGGGGTAATGGAAATCAGGGTGTCGCCGCTTTCTGCGCGGTTTTCCTTCTCCCATGCGCTGGACAGGCGCAGGGCATCCACCTTGCGGTAGGAGATGGGGGTGTAGTTGAGGGTCGGGTTGTTCTTGTAGTCGCTCTCGATGATGGCGGAGCTGCCGGCGGTCTGCTGGTCGATGTGGGAATAGGCCAGCACGGTCTTTAGCATGGCGTCGTCACCCATGGCCCGGTCCCAGCGCAGGTTGGCGCTCTGCCGGTCGTAGCCGGTGGCGTCCCGCCAGCCGTCGCTGTGGGAGAGGTTGAGATCGGCGCGCAGGCCGTTGTCGCCCCAGGTGTTGCCGCCGCCCATCAGGGCGCGCCGCCAGCC
>JAGUXX010000203.1 GCA_020061585.1 Betaproteobacteria bacterium
AGGCGGGCGGTGGCCGCGGCTTGCGCGCGCGCGAGATGGTAATCAACCTGTTTGCGGGCGCTGTCGACCTGGGCCAGAACCTGGCGGGCGAGTGGGTCATCCTGGCCGGCGGCGGCATTGGCCAGCACGCTCAATGGCGTTTTCAGCGCATGCGCGAGGTTGCCGGCCTGGGTGCGGGCGCGCGCGACGACTTCGGCGTTCTGCGCCAGCACGCGGTTGAAATCCTCGACCAGCGGCATGATTTCCTTGGGGAACCCGCCTTCCAGGCGCTGCAATTCGCCGTCGCGCACCTGGGCCAGCGCAGCCTGTAGTTTGCGCAGCGGCGCCAAGCCGACGAAAACCTGTACCAGCGCCGCCAGCGCCAGACCCAGACCGAGGATGCCAAGTGCCAGCCAGAGCGCGGTATTGAAGCGCTCGATGGGTTCGAGCATCAACTTTTCATCCGCCGCGACCACCAGACGCAAGGGCACAGCGTCTATCCGCACGCTGCGTTCCAGCATACCCAGCGTTGCGCCTTCCGGGCCGGCAACGCGATGTTGATGAATGGCGCCGTTCGCCAGTTCATCCCGGGGAACCTGCAGCACCTGATCCCACAAAGAACGGGAACGCAGTACGGCGGCACTGGCCGGTGCGGTGTCGGTGGCGATGTACTCGATTTGCCAATACAAGCCGGAGTAGGGGCGGTTCAGACGCGGATCACTCAAGGCTTGCGACAAGACGGGTCGACCGGCTGCGTCCAGAGTCAGATGTGCGGTCAACTGATCGAGATGGGTTTGCAGTTCGCTGTGAAACTGCACTGACACATGCTGGCGAAACAGGCTGCCCAGCCCCCAGCCAGCAGCAATGATCGAGGCGACGATCCAGAACAACGTGCCGATCAGCAAGCGCAGGCGCAGCGAGGTCTGTGATGTCGCTTTCATTTCGGGCAGGTGATCCGGTATCCCAGGCCGCGCACGGTTTCGATGATGCCCGGCGGCAGTTTCTTGCGCAGGCGGGCGATGAACACTTCGACGGTGTTCGAGTCGCGCTCGAAGTCCTGCGCGTAGAGATGTTCGGTCAGCGTGGCGCGCGACACTACTTGCTCCGGGTGGTGCAGCAGATAGGCCAGCACGCGGTATTCATGACTGGTCAGCGTCAGATTCAGGCCCGCCACGTTGACCCGGCTGTTCCGGGTGTCCAGGGTCAGTGGCCCGCAGCGCAGTTCGGCGCTGGCATGGCCGCCGGCGCGGCGGATCAGCGCGCGCAGGCGGGCCAGCAGTTCTTCCATGTGGAAGGGTTTCGCCAGATAGTCGTCGGCGCCGGCGTCGATGCCGGCGACTTTCTCGTGCCAGCCGTCGCGCGCGGTGAGGATCAAGACCGGCATCGCGCGGCCGCCGGCGCGCCATTTCCGCAAGACCGTGATGCCATCCATTTGCGGCAGGCCGAGGTCGAGTATCACCGCGTCATAGTCTTCGCTGTCACCCAGGAAATGCGCGTCCAGGCCATTGTCCGCCGTATCCAGCGCATAGCCGGCGGCGCGCAGGGGGGCGGCCAGTTGTGCCGCCAATGTCGGCTCGTCTTCGACCAGCAGGATGCGCATCAGCGGGGTTCTCCATGGTCTTTCTTTGTCTTGCCGCGCAGCAGGCTGCCGTCGCGCGCATCGAACTCCAGCTTCAGCAGCGCGCCATCGCCGCGCAACAGTTTGATTTCGTAGCGCCAGCGGCCATGTTCGCGTTCCAGTTCGACTTCCATGATCTGGCCGGGATGCTGTCGCTCGATGCGGGTCAGCAGCGTCCGCAAGGGCAGGATTTCACCCGCTTCCAGGGCCTGCCGGGCGCGGTCATGGTCGTGCCGGTCATCGGCCAGGCTGGGGTTGGCCAGGATAAGACCGGCGGCCAGAAAAGCGCCATACAACGTGATACGCGGCATCGCGGTACTCACTTGAAATTCAATATCGCGCTTTATAGCGCTTGCAAGCTGAACCCACGCTGAATGCTGGCTTCAGCTTGGGTTCAGTGACCGGCGCGCAGAGTGTAGTTCTCGTCATTTGAAACCAAGGAGGCCGCATGAGCCGATTCAACATCAAAACCCTGGGCGTTGTTGCGCTGATCCTGTCCACCCCGGTTGCCGCCGGACCACGCGACGCGCTGCTGACCCAGTATGCCGCCGCAGCCAAGGTTGCCACACCGGCGTTCAGCGGTTTCTCCGCCGCGCGCGGCAAAACCCTGCACAGCCAGAACTTCGCCGGCGGCAAGGCGGATACCCCGGCCTGCGGCAGTTGTCATGGCAACGATCCGCGCGCGGCGGGGCGCACTCGCAGCGGCAAAGCCATCGAGGCGATGGCGGTGTCGGCGACGCCGACGCGTTACCTCGACCCGGCGAAAGTGGAGAAGTGGTTCCGCCGCAATTGCAACGAAGTGCTGGGTCGCGCCTGCACGCCGCGGGAAAAGGGCGACTGGCTGACTTACATGACCCAACTTTGAGGAGAACATCATGAATCTGTCCTATCGTCCGCTGCTGCTGGGTATTTCGGTACTCGCCTTTTCCGCCGCCGTGCTGGCCGGCGGCAATCATTATTTCGCGCCGGTGGCCGACCCGGTGGTGCTGGAGGAATG
Organism: Betaproteobacteria bacterium; assembly: GCA_020061585.1. Classification (GTDB taxonomy): domain Bacteria; phylum Pseudomonadota; class Gammaproteobacteria; order Burkholderiales; family Thiobacillaceae; genus PFJX01. The sequence continues at coordinate 2,595 of JAGUXX010000203.1, forward strand.
CGGCAGTTGCCACATGGCATATGCCCCGTCGATGCTGCCGGCGCGTTCCTGGAAACGCATGATGGGCGATCTGGGCAAGCACTTCGGCGACGACGCCAGTGTCGATACTCAGACCGCCGCCCGTATCGAACGCTATCTGGTCGCCAATGCGGCGGATACCGGCGGTCGCCAATACGCCGGAAAACTGCTGCGTGGCGTCGCGCCGGACAACGCGCCGCTGCGTATCACCGAGTTGCCCAAGTGGCTGCGTGAGCACCGTGAGGTGTCCGCCCGCGAATGGCGGCACAAGGAGGTTCGCGGCAAGGCCAATTGCGTGGCCTGCCATAGCGAGGCCGCGCGCGGTTATTACGACGATTGATGTACGCATATAGCCGAGCGCGAGGAGGTACCCCATGAAACCACTGCTGGCCGGGCTGATTGCCCTGATGACTCTGACCTGGGCCTGGCCTGCCGGCTCCGCCGGTGGCGGCAGTCCGGCCTGGGTGGCGCGGCAGGAAGCGCTGTATCTGAGCGGCCTGCTGTCGATCGGCCTGATGTCCCTGTCGATGTTCCTGGCGGCGCGACCGGTCTGGGTCGAGCGGCCGTTGGGCGGCCTGGACCGGATGTATCGCACGCACAAATGGGCCGGCATCCTGGCCGTCAGCTTTGCCGCGCTGCATTGGTTGATCGAGATGTCGGACGACATCCTGAAAGTCCTGGTCGGCCGCGAAGGGCGCATCGCCAAGATCAAGGATGGCGGCCTGTTGGAATCGTTGCGCCATCTCGCCGAGGATATGGGCGAGTGGGCGATCTACGCCGTGCTGGCGATGTTGGCGCTGACCCTCTGGCGGCGTTTTCCCTACCGGCCGTGGCGAGTTCTGCACCAGGCGATGCCGTTGATTTATTTGATGCTGGTGTTCCATGCGCTGTTGCTGGCGCCCGTTGCTTACTGGACGCAGCCGGCCGGTTGGCTGCTGGCGTTGCTGCTGGTCGGCGGCGTCTATGGCAGCGTGGTGTCGCTGGCCGGCCGCATAGGTCGTGCCCGGCAGGTGCCAGGCTCGATCATTGCCGTTGAGCAAATCGCCGCCGATGTGCTTGCCGTGACGTGTCAGCTCGACCCGGGCTGGCGGGGGCATCGTCCCGGGCAGTTCGCCTTCGTGACGTTTGACCCTGGCGAAGGCGCGCATCCCTACACGCTGGCCGGCGCCGATCAGGGTGACCTGCGGGTGCGCTGCGAGATCAAGGCGCTGGGTGATTACACCGGCCAGCTCGCCGATCGGTTGCGGATCGGGCAGGGCGTGACGCTGGAAGGACCGTATGGTCGGTTCGACTACGCCCGCCACAACCCGAAGGCGCGACAATTCTGGGTTGCCGGCGGTATCGGCATCACGCCTTTCCTGGCCTGGCTGGAGGCGTTGCGGGCCACTTCCGGCCCAACGCCGCGGGCCGATCTGCATTACTGCACGCGCGATCGGGACAACGATCCTTACGTGTCGCGCCTGGAGAGCCTGTGCCTGAGCCTGCCCGGCATCCGCCTGCGGGTGCATGGCTCGCGCCAGGGCGAAACGTTGAATTCGACAACGCTGCTTGCCGGTCTGGCGCCGGCCAGCATGGGGGAAGTCTGGTTCTGCGGCCCGCAAGGCCTGGCGACGTCACTGCAACAGGGGGTGAGCGTAGCCGGACGGAAACGCCTGGTGTTTCATCAGGAAGCGTTTGCGCTGCGTTGATCAAGATTCAGGGTTGCGCGCAGTTGCGCGACGATATCCAACGCCTTCCAGCCGGCGCTGAAGGCGGAGACATGGGCTTGTTCCGCCGGACTGAAAGCGTCCAGATGCGCGAGTTGCGAGGCCAGTACTTCCAGTCCGGCTTCGGAGGCATCCGCGCCGCTCAGTTGGCGCTCGGTGATGCGTGCTTGCAGGACATCGGCGGGGGCTTCGAGCGAGACGATGCGCCAATCGACCGCCAACGCTTCGGCCAGCGCCTGAAACGGCGCGCGCCAGGTGCGCTGGATGAAGGTGGCGTCGATGATCACCAGGAAGCCTGCTTCGAGCAGCGCGCGCGCCTGGTCAAGCAGCGTTTGCAGGGTTCGCTCGCCGGCTTCCCGGGTGTAGATGCCCCCGGGAATCGCGGCGCTGTCCTGTAGCGGCTTCAGCCCGAACAGACGTTTGCGGATGACATCCGAACGCAGTCGTATCGCGCCCAAGTGTTCGAGCAGATGCCGCGACAGCCAGGATTTGCCCGAGCCGGAGACGCCGTGCATCAGCAGCAGCGCCGGTCGGCGGTCGCGGATCAAGGTTTCCGCCAGCCGCAGATAGCTCAGGCAATCGCGAAAATCATCCGGCCGCGCCGACTCGGAGGTCTGGATGGCGGCGACCTTGGCGCGCACCATGGCGCGGTAGACCTGGTAGAAGCGCAGCGCCTGGAGACCGTCGATGGCGGCGTCGGCGTCGCGGCTTTGCTCCAGGTAGCGGTCAAGGAATCGCCAGGCCAGATCGGGGCGGTTGCGGTGTCGCAGGTCCATGGTCAGGAAGGCGATTTCGCTGATCAGATCGATATTGCGCAGCGTCGGATTGAATTCGAGGGCATCGAAAATGATCGCTTGCTCCGCGACCCAGGCGATGTTGCCGAGATGCAGGTCGCCATGGCATTCGCGTATCTGACCGCCGGCCTTGCGCGCCGCGAAGTGCGGCGTCAGGCGATCCGCCTCGCGCCGGCTCCAGTCCCGCAGGGTGTCGAGCAAGGCTTGAAACGGCGGGTCGGCGCGCAACGGCAACAGCTTCGCCAACTGGCGGAAATTCTCTTCCACCGGCTGGATCACGGTTTGCGGCGCGCCATCGGCGGAGCTCATCGGCGCGACGGCGATTTCGGCGTGGAACGCGGCGATGCGATCGGCGATCGCGTCGATCTGTTCGGCGCCGATCTCCGCCTCCCGGTCCAGCGTGGCGTCGGCCGGGAAGGCGCGCATTTGCACCGCCCACTCGATGGCCGGGCCGGCGCCGCCGATGGAGGGTGATTGCGGCGAGCCGCTGATCGCCACCCGCGCCAGATAGATGTCGGGCGCCAGCCGGCGGTTGAGCCGAAGCTCTTCATCACAGAACTGCCGGCGCCGCTCCAGTGTGGAGAAATCGAGGAAACCGAGATTCAGCGGTTTCTTGATCTTGTAGGCGTAGTCGCCGGCCAGGATGACCCAGGAGATATGCGTTTCGATCAGCCTCGGCGCGGTGGCGGGGTGCGGATAGGCCGCCGCGTCGAGCAAGCCGTCGATCAGCGCCGGCCGGCTACTTCTTGAATGCGACGACATGGTCAACGCCGAGCCGGACGCCGATCCGTTCGCCGATGGCGTGATTGTGGTGGGAATCGACTTGCGCCAGCACGCGCTGCCCGCCGGGCAGCTTCAAGGTGTAGAGGAAATCCGAGCCGCGAAACGCCTTGCGCTCGACTTCCGCCATCAGCAGGCTGTCGTCGTCATGAATAATGTCGTCGGGACGGATCAGCACGTCCACTCGGCAGCCCAGTTCGCACTTGGCGCAACCACCTTCCTCGCTGCATTCTCCATCGACCCGGCCTTCCAGTATGCCCAGTTCGATTTCGACCTGGCGACTGTTCAGCACTTCTCCGGGCAGCAGCACGCCCTGGCCGATGAAGTCGGCGACGAAGCGGTTGGCCGGTTGGTGATACAGGTTGTAGGGCGTGTCCCATTGCTGAATCAGGCCATGGTTCATCACCCCGATCATGTCGGCCATGGCGAAGGCTTCGTGTTGGTCATGGGTGACCAGCAGCGCGGTGATCGCCTCGTGCTTGAGGATGTCGCGCACTTCCAGCGAGAGCTTTTCACGCAGCGCCACGTCGAGGTTGGAAAACGGTTCGTCGAGCAGCAGCAGGCGGGGGCGCGGCGCCAGCGCGCGGGCCAAGGCGACGCGTTGCTGCTGGCCGCCGGAGAGCTGGTGCGGAAAGGCTTCGGCTTCATGGCCGAGACCGACCAGTTCGAGCATTTCCGCCACCCGCAAGCGACGATCGGGCGCCGGCAGCGCGCTCAACCCAAAGGCGACGTTGCGCTCGACGTCGAGATGCGGAAACAAGGCGTAATCCTGGAATACCAGCCCCACTCGGCGTTGTTCGGGGCTCAGGTTATGGCCGGGATAGCTGACGATTTCGGCGCCGATGCGGATCTCGCCGGCCGACAGCTTCTCGAAGCCGGCGATCAGGCGCAGCGCGGTGGTCTTGCCGCACCCCGAGGGGCCCAGCAGGCAGCCGATCTGGCCCGGCGACAGCACGAAGGAGATGTCCGACAGCACCGGCTTGGAGCCATACGACTGGGCGACGTGGTCAAGTGCGAGCATCGCTGTGTTTCACCAGGAAGAAGATGGGCAGAAGTCCGACCAGACAGATGGCGACGGCGGGCAGCGCGGCCCGTTCCCATTCGCCTTCGGAAGTCATTTCGAACACGCGGGTGGAAAGGGTGTCCCAGCCGAACGGACGGGTCATCAGGGTGATCGGCAATTCCTTCATGATATCCACGAAGGCCAGCGCGGCGGCGGCCAGCAGCGGCGCGCGCAGCATCGGCAGATGCACCCGGAACAGGCGTTTCAGGCCGGTCGCGCCAAGCACCTGGGCGGCCTCGTCCATGGTGCGGGTGATACGCGCCAGACCAGTTTCCACCGGGCCGAAGCCGACCGCGAGGAAGCGCGCGCAATAGGCCAGCAGCATGACCACCAGCGTGCCGCCGAACACCTGGCCGATTTCCTCGCCGGTGGCATCGCGCCAGGTGTCGATGATCAGGTTGTCCAGCCCGGCGACGGGAATGTAGAAACCGACCGCCAAGACCGCGCCGGGCAAGGCATAGCCCAGCGTCGCCAGGCGCGCGGTGAGCTGCATCGCGGGGGTCGGGCGCAGCCGCTGCGCGTAACCCAGGGCCAGCGCCAGACTGACCACCAGGGCGGCGCCGAGCCCGGCCAGCAATAGCGAATGCCAGGCGAAAGCGATGTAGCGCGCATCCAGATCGTCGGCGATGATGTCGCGGGTCCAGAACAGCAACTGCACCATCGGAATCACGAAGGCAATCAGAAAAATCAGGCCGGCGAAGCTGAACGCCAGTAGCGCATGGCCGCCTTCGAGCTGGATGCGCCGCGCGCCGCTGGCGTTCGGGGCGAGCGCGCTGGTCGCGCTGCTGGTCGCGGGGCGATGGGAAACGATCGGAGTCCTGCCGACGGAGTTCGCGCCCTTGGTCCCCACCGCG
>JAGUXX010000108.1 GCA_020061585.1 Betaproteobacteria bacterium
CCGCCGCCGCGCGCGGCCAGGCCATCGCCGCCGGCGTCAAGTTGGCCAAGGATCTCGGCAACCTGCCGGGCAATGTCTGCACGCCGACCTACCTCGCCGAGCAGGCCAAGGCCCTGGCCAAGGAGTTCGGCCTGGGCATCGAGGTCATGGACCAGCCGGAAATTGAAAAACTCGGCATGGGCTCCTTCCTGTCGGTCGCCAAGGGCAGTGACGAACCGCCGCGCTTCATCGTGCTGACTCACAAGGGCGGCGACAAGAAACAGAAACCGGTGGTCCTGGTCGGCAAGGGCATCACGTTCGACTCCGGCGGCATTTCATTGAAGCCGGGCGCCGAGATGGACGAAATGAAATACGACATGTGCGGCGCGGCTTCCGTACTCGGCGCGCTGCGCGCGGCGGCGGAACTGAAGCTGCCGCTCAACATCACCGGCCTGATCGCCACCTGCGAGAACATGCCCAGCGGCCGCGCCAACAAGCCGGGCGACGTGGTCACCTCGATGTCCGGCCAGACCATCGAAATTCTCAACACCGACGCCGAAGGCCGCTTGATCCTCTGCGATGCCCTGACCTACGCGGAAAAACTCGACCCGGCCTGCGTGGTCGACATCGCCACCCTGACCGGCGCCTGCGTGATCGCCCTGGGCCATGTCGCCACCGGCCTGCTGGCCAATGACGACGGCCTGGCGCGCGAACTGCTGCACGCCGGCGACAGCGCCGCCGACCGCTGTTGGCAACTGCCGCTATGGGATGACTACCAGGAACTGCTGAAGAGCAATTTCGCCGACATGGCCAACATCGGCGGCCGCGCCGGCGGCACCATCACCGCCGCCTGTTTCCTGTCCAAGTTCGCCGAAAAGTACGACTGGGCGCACTTGGACATCGCCGGCACCGCCTGGAAATCCGGCAAGGAAAAAGGCGGCACCGGTCGGCCGGTGGCGCTGCTGGTGCACTTCCTGGCGAATCGCGCGAAAGCCGCCGGCTAGGCGCAACTTGCCACTTGCAACTTGCCCCTTATCCGCCGCCGCCCGGCGTCAGCACCGTGTCGCGCGCCTCGGGCAACAGCCCGGGATAATCGCGTGACGCATGCAGGCCCCGGCTCTCGTGGCGCAGACGCGCCGAGTTGACGATCAGTTCGGCGGTCAACACCAGATTGCGCAGTTCGATCAGGTCGTTGCCGACGCGGAAATTGCGGTAGTACTCGTCGATTTCGTCATTCAACAGCTTGATGCGATGGCTGGCGCGTTCCAGCCGCTTGGTGGTGCGCACAATGCCGACGTAGTCCCACATGAAACGGCGCAGTTCGTGCCAGTTGTGGGCGATGACGATTTCCTCATCGGCGTCGGTCACCCGGCTTTCGTCCCAGTAGGGCAACTGCGTCTCCGGCGAAGGCCGCGACGCCACGATATCACTGGCCGCCGCGCGGCCGTAGACCAGACACTCCAGCAATGAGTTGCTGGCCAACCGATTGGCGCCATGCAGGCCGGTGCAACTGGTTTCGCCGATCGCATACAGATGCGCCGCGTCGGCGCGACCGACCGCGTCGACCCGCACGCCACCGCAGGTGTAATGCGCAGCCGGCGCGACCGGTATCGATTCGCGGGTGATGTCGATGCCCAGTTCCAGGCAGCGCGCGTGGATGTTCGGAAAATGGCTGACGATGAATTTGGCGGGCTTGTGGGTGATATCGAGATACACGCAATCCAGGCCGCGCTTCTTCATTTCCGAATCGATGGCGCGCGCCACCACATCGCGCGGCGCCAGTTCCGCGCGCTCGTCATGTTCCGGCATGAAGCGGCTGCCGTCCGGCAGGCGCAGCAGCGCGCCCTCGCCGCGCATCGCCTCGGTGATCAGAAACGACTTGGCATGCGGGTGATACAGACAGGTCGGATGAAACTGCACGAACTCCAGATTGGCGACCCGGCAACCGGCGCGCCAGGCCATCGCGATGCCATCGCCGGTGGCGGTATCCGGGTTGGTGGTGTAGAGGAAAACCTTGCCCGCGCCGCCGGTGGCCAGCACGGTGAACCCGGCGGAAATCGTCATCACCTCGCCGCTGGCGGTATCCAGCACATAAGCGCCATGCACGCTGTTGGCGGTCGCGCTCGGCGACTGTCCCAACTGGCGATCGGTGATCAGATCGATGGCGATATGTTGGCTGAGCACGCGTACATTGGCGCGCGCGCCGACCCGCTCCAACAGGATATCCTGTACCGCGCGACCGGTCGCGTCGCGGGCGTGCAAGATGCGCCGCCGAGAATGCCCGCCTTCGCGGGTGAGATGGTAATCGCCGCCTTCCAGGTCGAACGGCGCGCCTTGCTCGATCAGCCAATACAGCGCCGCCGGCGCCGCCTCGACAACGCGCCGCACCGCCGCCTCGTCGCACAGCCCGGCGCCGGCCAGCAGCGTATCGCGGACATGCTCGTCAAAGCTGTCGTCGCTGCCCATGACCGCCGCGATGCCGCCTTGCGCCCAGTAACTGGAACTGTCCGCAAGCAATTTTTTGGTGACCAGCAAGACCTTCATGCTGGCCGGCAGGGACAGCGCCAAAGTGGCCGCGGCCAGACCGGAACCGATGATCAATACGTCGTAGCGTTGCATGAACCTTGAACCTTGAACCTTGATTCCTCTGTGCGGCGAACGGACAACGGTGTCATTGCCCCTGAGACGGGCGGTTATACTTGCCCGCTGCACGAATCATAGGGTAAGCGGATGCGATTTACAGGAATTTGCCAAGGCCAAGGGACATGACACCCAAACACCGGCCCAAGCATACAACTCGGAAACCAAGATGAGCGACAGGGACCTGGATCTCCAATTGGTCGAACGCGTGCGTCAGGGCGACCAGCGCGCGTTCGGCATTTTGGTGGAAAAATATCAACGCAAACTGATGCGACTGCTGTCGCGCATGGTGCGCGATCAACACGAAGTGGAAGACATCGCCCAGGAAGCCTTCATCAAGGCCTACCGCGCGCTGCCGCAATTTCGCGGCGATGCGGCGTTCTACACCTGGCTGTACCGAATCGCCGTCAACACCGCGAAAAACTATCTGTCGTCGCGCAACCGTTCCATGCCCACTGTATCGGACCAGGCGATGAACGACGATGACGAACCGGACGAAAGACTGGTCGCGCATGACATCGCCACGCCGGAAACGGAACTCTTGTCGAAACAAGTTGCCATAGCCGTGAATCAAGCAGTTGACGCCCTGCCGGAGGAACTCCGCCAAGCCATCACCCTGCGAGAAATTGAAGGTATGAGTTACGAGGAAATCGCCGACACCATGGCCTGTCCGATCGGCACAGTCCGTTCCCGGATATTCCGGGCGCGCGAAGCAATCGCCGCCAAGTTGCGGCCCATTCTGGGCACGGCCGACGATAAAAGGTGGTAACGATGAAAACACATGTGATGACGGAAACAACCATGCACAGCCAATCCGAACAACAGCCAGCGCCAGCCGACAGCCGCCACGAGAACCTCTCCGCCCTGATCGACGGCGAGCTTTCCGACGCCATGGCGCGCATTGCCATCACCCAACTTGGGCATAACCCGGCGGATCGCGCCCGTCTCGGCGAGTATCTCGCCATCGGCGATGCCATGCGCGGCCTGGACGCCCGGCACGACGGATTCAGCGCGCGGGTCATGGCCGCGCTGGAAAACCAACCGGTGCTGCTGGCTCCCGTGCCGAAGAAGCGCGAGAGTCGCCCCACGCTGTGGCTGGCGGCCGCCACCGCCGCCGCGATTACCTGGGTGGTCTGGCAGAGCAACCCGCGCGACGACCTCGCGGTGCCGCTGGCGTCGGTGCAACAAACCGCGCCGCAGTTCGACGAGGCGAGTCCCTACCTCGCCGCGCATCAGGACTTCGCGCAAGCCGTCATTTCCACTCAGGAAATGCGATTTACCAAGGCTTCCCTGGAGATCCGCCCATGACGCAGCGGCGCGCGCGGATGCCGGCGGGCATGTTGGCTGGCTGTCTGGCGTTATCGGTCCCGGGTGTACAAGCCGCCGACCCGCTGCCCCCCCAGGAGGCGGCGGCTCTGCTGCAACGCATGTCGGACGCCGCCCGCCGGGTCGCCTACGAAGGCGTGTTCGTTATGCAGCACGGCGCCTCGATGCAGACCTTGTCGATCATCAATCGACCAGTCGGCACCGCCAAGGAAAGCCGATTGGCGGCAATGGACGGCATCGAACGCGAAATCCGCTGCAGCGAGACCGGCTCGGTCAGCCGCATCATGGAAGGCGGACAAATCAAGCTGGAAAAACGTCTCAACAGCCGCTACTTCCCTGATCTGCTGCCACCCAACGCCGCCACGCTGACCAGTTGGTACCACGTCAAACCCGGGGAGCGCGCCCGCGTCGCCGGCCTGGACTGTCGCCAGATCGAGGTCAGCCCCAAGGACGAGTTCCGCTGGGGCTATGTACTGTGCGCCGAACAGGGCACCGGTCTGCCGCTGAAGGCGATGATGGTCAACGCAGCCGGGCAACCGCTGATGCAGTACGCCTTCGCCGAAATCCGCATCGGCGGCCTGCCCCGCGTCGAGTCGCGCGGACTATCGAAAACCGGGCAAACCGACTGGACGATGCCCCCCGCGCCGGCCGCGATGCGGCCGATCATGCTGGAAACCGTCAGCGTCAGGAACCTGCCGCCAGGCTTCAGTCGCATCACGGCGGTCAAGCGTCAATTGCCCAACAAGCCGGGTGAAGTCGAGCACTGGGTGTTCAGCGACGGCCTGACCCATATTTCCCTGTTCCTGGAACCGGCCTTGCAGCCTTTCGAGAGCATCCGCGGGCAGAGCAAGCAAGGCATGATCAACATGGTCAAACGCCAGGTCGGCGCCATGCAGGCGACGATCCTCGGCGACGCGCCCTGGCCGGCAATCGAAGCCATCGCCATGGGCCTGGAAGCGCGCGGCGACACGGCGGACAGATGAAATCTGGTTGGGCCGCGCAATGATCGAATCTCCCGCCCGCGTCAAACGCCTCGACGGCGACACCGCCTGGGTGGTCAGCGAAGCGCCGACATCTTGCGGCGCTTGCGCCGGCAAGGGCTGCGGCTCGTCGGTATTCGCCCGCTTCTGGCATGCCGATGAAGCCGAATACCCGGTCGCCAATCCAATCGGCGCGGCGCCCGGCGATGCCGTGGTGGTCGGTTTGCCGGACGGCTCATTGCTGCATGCCGCCATTGCCGGCTACGGTTTTCCGTTGATCATGCTGTTGGCCGGCGCGGCGCTCGGCGCGACAATTTTCGGGGAACCCGGCGCGGTGTTCGGCGGTCTGTTCGCCCTGATTCTGTCTTTGATCTGGCTGAAGCTGGCGACCCGGTTCGGGTTCTGGCCGCATCCCGCGGCCAGGCCGGCGCCGGTCCTTCTGCGCCTGGGCGAAGCCGGACATTGCCAGAGAAGCTGATTCCCCATCCTGTATTTTTGCGAGGTGTGACATGAAGAAGTGGTTAGCCCTGTTCGGCTTGTCCCTGGGGTTCGTCGCCGCCGGCGCGAGCGCTCAGTTACCCGATTTCACCGACCTGGTGGAAAAACAATCGCCCGCCGTGGTGAACATCACCACCACCCAGGATACGCGACAGCGCGCGCGCAAACCGCGCTTGCCCGAGGCGGACGAAATGTTCGATTTCTTCCGCCGCATGGTGCCGCCGGAAGGCCAAGGCATGTTGCCGCCGAAACGCGGCCAGGGCTCCGGCTTCATGATTTCGTCGGACGGTTACATCCTGACCAACACGCATGTCATCGATGAAGTCGATGAAGTCGTGGTCAAGCTCAACGACAAGCGAGAGTTTCGCGCCAAGGTCATCGGTACCGACAAACGCACCGATGTCGCGCTGATCAAGATCAACGCCAGTAATCTACCCTCGGTGCGGATCGGCGACCCGGCCAAACTCAAGGTCGGCGAATGGGTGCTGGCGATCGGCGCGCCGTTCGGCTTCGAGAACTCCGCCACCGCCGGCATCGTCTCCGCCAAGGGACGCAGCCTGCCGCAAGAGAACTATGTGCCGTTCATACAGACCGACGTCGCCGTCAACCCCGGCAACTCCGGCGGGCCGCTGTTCAACCTGCGCGGCGAAGTGGTGGGCATGAATTCGCAGATCATTTCCCGGTCCGGCGGCTACATGGGCCTGTCGTTCGCGATTCCCATCGATGTCGCGATGGACATTGCCGATCAACTCAAAACCGGCGGCAAGGTCAATCGCGGCCGTCTCGGCGTGTCCATCCAGGAAGTCACCGCCGATCTGGCCGAATCATTCGGCCTGGGTTCTCCGCGCGGCGCGCTGGTCGCCGATGTCGAAGCCGGCAGCCCGGCGGACAAGGCCGGCGTCCAGGTGTCCGACATCATCCTCAAGTTCGACAACAAGCCCATCGGCTCCTCGATCGACCTGCCGCGTCTGGTCGGCGCGACCAAGCCCGGCACCAAGTCCACGCTGACCATCTGGCGCAAGGGTGCGCAACTTGAACTGAGCGTCAAGGTCGGTGAAATGGCCGACGAAGCCTTCATCGCAAAAACCCCTGATGCCCGACCCAGCAACCGCGCCGGTTTGGCGGTGATCGAGTTGTCGCGCGAACAGAAAAGCGTGCTCAAGATCAACAATGGCGTGCTGGTCGAAGACGTCACCGGCCCGGCGGCTCGCGCCGGCATCCAATCCGGCGATGTCATCGTGGCGGTGAACAATCAGGAAGTGAACAGTCCGGAAGAGTTCGATCGGCTGATCAACGATCCCGCCCGCAAGAGCGCCGCCCTGCTGGTCAAGCGCGGCGACAGCGCGCATTACGTGTCGGTGCGACTCGACAAGTAAGCCGGCGCGGACGCCTCACGGCGTCCAGCGCAGATACTCGCGATCGGCGATCATCTGTGACCACGCCAAGGGGCTCCAAGACACATCGCCGATGACCCCGGCGACCAGCACGGCGGCGGCGGTGACCAGCGGCGGCAACAGCAGCAACCAGGCCGTCTCGCGCCCTCCCCGCGCCGGGATGTGTTCATCCGGCCAGGGCGCGACAAGCGGCCTGAACCAGGCCCGCCAGAGTATCGGCAGAAAATAGGCCGCGTTGAGCAGGCTGGAAGTCCACAGCACCCAGACCGCCCAGTGCAGGCCGGCGGCCTCGGCGCCATCGATCAGCCAGGCCTTGCTCACCGCGCCGGCGGTCAGCGGCACGCCGATCATGCCCAGCGCCGCGATACTGAACGCCGCCGTGGTCCACGGCATGCGCCGCCCGACGCCATTCATCTCGCTGATGTTGTGGATGCCCAGGGTCTCGGCGAAATTGCCGGCGCAGAAGAACAGCGTGATCTTCATGATGCCCTGATGCACCAGATGCACCAGCCCGCCTACCGTCCCCAGCGGCCCGAACAACGCCACCCCGAGCACGATGTAGGACACCTGGCTGACCGTCGAATAGGCCAGCCGCTTCTTCAGATCGTCCTGAAACAACGCCCGCCAGGATCCCCAGAGTATCGTCACGCTGGCCGCCACCGCCAGCGGCAACAGCAACTGCAGCGACTGGGCGAACTCGACGCCGTATACCTCATAGACGATGCGTACGATGCCGAAGGCGCCGGCCTTGACCACCGCCACCGCATGCAGCAACGCCGACACCGGCGCCGGCGCGACCATCGCCCGCGGCAGCCACCCATGCAACGGCACGATGGCCGCCTTGACGCCGACCCCGCAGATCAGCAGCAGGAAAACGATTTGCAACTGACCGGCATATTCCGGCCCCAGGTCGGAAAGCATGCCGCCATGCGCGAATTCCGCCGAGCCCACCAGACCGTGCAACCAGACGATGCCGGTCAGCAGCAGCGCGCCGCCGCCCAACGTGTAGGCGAGATAGATCGAACCGCCGCGCATCGAAGCCGGCGTGCCGCGATGCACCACCAGCGGATAAGTGGCCAGCGTCAGCAATTCGTAGAACAGGAAGAAAGTGAACAGGTTGCCGGCCATGGCGATGCCCATCGTGGCGGTGACGCACAGGCTGAAAAATCCGAAGAACCGACTGCGATGCGGCGAACCTTCCAGATAGCCGATGGCATAGATCGTGGTCAGCAGCCAGAGCAGCGCCGACAGCGTGACGAACAGCAGCGCCAGCGCGTCGGCCTTGAACACCAGTTCGATGCCAGGCAGCACCGGATAGCTGAAGCCATACGCCTCCCCATCCGCCACACCCGCCAGCAGCACGCCGACCAGCGCCAGTTTCGCCGTCGCGCCGAACAGATTCAGCGCGGTACGCAGCCGCACCCGCTGTTCCGACAAGGTAAAAATGATCAGCCCCGGCAACAGCGAAGATGCCAGAACCGCCAGCGGCAATGCCTGGTTGAGGGTCATGCAGGGTCCTCGGCGACGGCTGTCACGTTCTCAACTCGGCAAGCGCAGTCCGACCCGGACGATCCGATCACCGTCCACCTGGCGCACCACCAGTTCCATCGCGCCCAGCTTGCAGCGGTCCCCCTCCACCGGCTTGCCGCGCAGGGTGCCGCTCAGGTAATCGGCCAGCGTCATGTCCGCGGCGCCATCCGGTACCGGCAGGCCATAGAGGGTAGCCACCTCGGCCAGGCGCGCCTCGCCGCGCAACACGAAATCGCCGTAAAACACCCGCTCGACCAGATGCGCCGGCGCGGTCTGCAACGGCGCCGCCAGCAGCGCGCCGACGTCGGCGATGGCGGTTTCGGGGGCCAGCACATAGACCAGATCGCCGGCCACCAGGTTGCCGGCATCGGTCGGCGCCAGAATTCGGGCCGGCGCGTTGACCCCGTCGTCGCGCAACACCGCCACCAGGCTGGCTGGCGCGGCCAGATGCAGGGCATCGGCGGGGCGACCGAGAACCCGACCGCCGCTTGTCAGGCGGTAACCCAGCAGGGAGAAATTGCCGATACGCGGCACTTCCAGATCGAAGCGCTCGTCGGGCCCGGCCACCGGCGGCAGTTCCAGGCGCAAGCGGCGCGCCAGGGGCGCCACCGTCCAGCCTTGCACGGTCAGTGAAACCAGAGTCACGAAGAAGGCGACATCCAGAATGATGATTGCCTCCGGCAGGCCGGCCAGCAACGGAAACAAACTCAGAATGATGGGTACGGCGCCGCGCAGCCCCACCCAGGATATGAACAGCCGCTCACGCGCGGGAAAGTGGAACGGCAGCAGACACAACCATACGGCAAACGGCCGGACCACAAACATCAGCACCACGGCGATGGCCAGCGCGACCGGCGCATGCGCGATCAGTTCGCTGGGCGTGGCCAGCAGCCCCAGCATCAGGAACATGCCGATCTGCGCCAGCCAGGCCATGCCGTTATGCACCTGGAGTATCTGCCGCGATTGGCGTACATGCCGGTTGCCGACCACCACCCCGGCCAGGTAGATGGCCAGGAAACCACTGCCGCCGAGGAATGTGGTCAGACCATACAGCGCCAGCCCGCCGGCCAGGATCAGCATCGGATACATGCCCTGCTCCAGCGGCAAGCGATTCACCAGCCAGGCCAGCAGGCGGCCGCCGCCGATGCCGGCGGCCAGGCCCAAGCCCAATTGCAGGGCGAACAAACCCAGGGTTTCCCAACTCGGCGTCCGCTGTCCGGTCAGGATCATGTCCAGCAACACCACGGTGAGCAGCACCGCCATCGGATCGTTGCTGCCGGATTCGATCTCCAGCGTGGCGGAAACCCGCTGTTTCAGGCCCAGCCCCTTGGCGCGCAGCAGCGCGAACACCGCGGCGGCGTCGGTGGAACCGACCACGGCCCCCACCAGCAGGCCTTCGAGCAGACCGAAATCGAGGATCCAGGCGGCGAACAGTCCGGTGAGCAAACAGGTCAGCAGCACGCCGAAAGTGGCCAGCACCGAGGCCGGCCGCAGACCGGCGCGAAAGCTGTCGGCGCGGGTATTGAGCCCGCCATCGAGCAGGATGATGGCCAGCGCGACGCTGCCCACCGCATAGGCGATACCGGCATCGTTGAACACGATGCCGCCGGGTCCGTCTTGGCCGGCTAGCATGCCCACCCCCAGAAACACCAACAACAGGGGCATGCCGATCCGGTAGGACAAGGCGCTGGCCAGGATGGACAGCAACAACAGCATGGCTCCGGCCAGAACCAGTTGGTCGATGCCGCTCACTCAGCGCGGCTCCAGTTTGCGGGCGCTCCGCATCTCCAGCTCGCCGATGACCAACAGCGTCCCACCGAATGCCGGGATCCGGCCCCTGGTGGGCGCATCCAGCGGCGCGCTATGAAAATGGGTATGCATGGTCAGCCAGTCAGTGAACAGCGTTTGCGGGCTGATCATTATAACGATGGCCAGCATCACCCAACGGTTGCGGATCAGCCCATCCCGGGGCTGCACCGAAGCGGTCGGGCGCCGGCAGAGTCACAAGCCTGTCTGACGCCGGCTACGCCGGCTTACTTAGTATCAATGGGTTTGAGGACATTTCTTGATCGGCGCCCACTGCCCTTTATCCCGGCACTGGCAACGCCGTCTTGTCGATGACCCGGCGCAGCACAAAGCTGGTATGCACGCCGGTGATGCCTTCGATACGGGTGATGCGGTTGAGCAGCAACGCCTGGTAGGCGTCCATGTCCTTGACCACCACCTTGAGCTGGTAGTCGGCTGCCTGGCCGGTGATCAGCAGACATTCCATGACTTCCGGAATCGCGCCGATCTGCTGCTCGAAGCGTTCGAAGCGCTCGGGCGTGTGGCGGTCCATCGAGATATGGATCAAGGCCATCAGCGAAAAGCCCAGCGCCTTGGCATCGAGCAGCGCGCGATAGCCGGCAATCAGGCCGGCCTCTTCCAATGCGCGCACCCGGCGCAAACAGGGCGACGGTGACAGGCCGATTTGGTCGGCCAGATCCTGGTTGCTGATGCGGCCTTTCTCCTGCAAGACGGCAAGAATCTGGCGGTCGTAGCGATCGAGTTGCATGGAATTGCCACCTTGTTAAAAAATTAATTAATAAATTCCGTAATTCATTAAATATAAGAAATATTATTGCTAACAATCAAATCATAACGACATAAGACGCAATCAAATTTCACTCCATCCCGGCTACGATGACGCATCGAAAATCGCACCACCAAGGAGCCGCAGCATGTTGCCCAACCCCGCCGCCAAATACCGCCCTTTCCCGGCCATCCAGCTTGCCGACCGCCAGTGGCCGAGCCGCACCATCACCACACCGCCGATCTGGATGAGCACCGACTTGCGCGACGGCAATCAGGCCTTGTTCGAGCCGATGAACAGCGAACGCAAGATGCGCATGTTCCGCACCTTGTGCGACATCGGCGTGAAGGAAATCGAAGTCGCGTTTCCCTCCGCCTCGCAAACCGATTTCGATTTCGTGCGTACCTTGATCGAAGGCGGTCACATTCCCGAAGACGTGACCATCGAAGTGCTCACCCAGGCGCGCGAGCATTTGATCCGCCGCACCATGGCATCGCTCAAGGGCGCGCGCCGCGCCATCGTCCACGTCTACAACGCCACTTCGCGGCCGTTCCGTGACATCGTGTTCGGCATGAGCCAAGCCGAAGTCGTCAACATGGCGGTGGATGCGGTAAAGCTCATCAAGCAGCTTGCCGCCGAACAACCAGAAACGGAATGGGTGCTTGAATACAGCCCGGAAACCTTCTCCACCACCGAACTCGAATTCGCCCGCGAAATCTGCGACGCGGTCACCGCCACCTGGGGTGCAACCCCGCGGAACAAGGTCATCCTCAATCTGCCCGCCACGGTGGAAGCGGCGACCCCCAACGTCTATGCCGATCAGATCGAATGGATGCACCGCCACCTCGCCCGCCGCGACAGCGTGATACTCAGCCTGCATCCGCACAATGATCGCGGCACCGCCGTCGCCGCCGCCGAACTGGGCATCATGGCCGGCGCCGACCGCATCGAAGGCTGCTTGTTCGGCAACGGCGAGCGCACCGGCAATGTCGACCTGGTCACCCTCGCGCTCAATCTGTACACCCAAGGCATCGCGCCGGGTCTCGATTTCTCCGATATCAACGCCATCGCCCGCACCGCCGAACATTGCACCGGCTTGCCGATCCACCCGCGCCACCCTTATGTCGGCGACCTGGTGTTCACCGCCTTTTCCGGTTCGCATCAGGACGCGATCAAGAAAGGCTTCGCCACACAAGCTCCGGATGCGTTGTGGAATGTGCCCTACCTGCCGATCGATCCGGCCGATCTCGGTCGCGGCTATGACTCGGTGATCCGCGTCAACAGCCAGTCCGGCAAGGGCGGCGTGGCCTATTTGCTGGAGACCGAATATGGCATCGTCATGCCGCGCCGCATGCAGGTGGCGTTTTCCGCCGAGGTGCAGCGCCATACCGACAGCCACGGCGGCGAAATGAGCGCGGCCGATTTATGGGCGTTGTTTTCCACGACGTATCTCGCCAATGACCAGCGCGTGCGCTACGTCGAACACCATTTGTTCGAACACGGTCAGGCGCAGGGCATCCGTCTGGCCATCGAAATCGACGGCGTGGCGCACCTGCTCAACGGCGAGGGCAACGGCCCGATCGACGCCGCCGTGCACGCCTTGCAAGGCGCCGGCATCGACG